>NZ_JAPFPW010000002.1:0-300000 GCF_026155325.1 Desulfobotulus pelophilus
TTTAGGCTCGCACGGAGGTGACAACTACCCTGACAAAGGGGCACAGAATGCTGCGTGCTTATCACTGACATCAATAATTTTAAAAAAACAGAAGATAGGCTGGAAATATTAGAGGACTGGTATCCTGAAAATGGAGTTATGCGGAATGTCGCCCCAAAAATATCCTGTCTAATGAAAGTTTTGCCAAAAATGGTTACTTAATCTGCATTTCTGGTTCTTTATTTCCTTGAGACTATCCGCCTAGAAATAAATTCAGATAAGATGATACACAAACTTTTTGAGGTTTGTATGCAAGAAGATTCTTCTGTATCGGAGGTACCCATCCGATGGATATGTATCCGAGTTGAAAGAGGCGGGGCCGGGAAGAAACGAGCATAGTCGTTATGCGTCAAGTCGGGTGTTTTTGAGAATGATACCTTTTTTGTTGTCAAGGTGGGGCCGGTCGTCAATAGCGGACACCAAAATATGTAAGCCGCCTGCTGCTCTTTCAAAAATTGTTTCTCTTAGGCTGCAGGAGAGAGATCGCCAAGCCTCTTTTGCCGTCGTTGCCGATTATAAAAGATTTCTATGTAGGTTGTGATTTGGCGTATGGCTTCCTGCCGGGTTTCGCAGCGCCGATGATGAACAAGTTCGTTTTTTAGTACACCCCAGAAGCTTTCAATGGGAGCGTTGTCGTAGCCGTTCCCCCTGCGGCTCATCGATGCCCGCATTTTGAACTGATCAAGGAGTTTTCGGTAATCTGTCGCACAGTACTGGCTGCCAGGGTCAGAATGATGGATCAGGCCAGCTGCGGGCCTCTTGGCGGCGACGGCGCGAAACAAAGACTGGAAGACCAGGTTTTTTGTCATGCGCTCTCCCATCGCGTAACCTACGACCTCTCCGGTAAAAAGATCCTTGTGGCCGACAAGGTATACCCCCCCCATCGACTGTGGGCATGTACGTGATATCCGTTACCCAGACCTGATTCGGGGCTTCCGTTACAAAATTTTGTTCCAGAAGGTTTTCGGCAACCGACAGCTTGTGGTTTGAATTCGTGGTTGCTTAAATTTTTTAACCTGTTTGCAGCGACTCCCGGGCAAAGTTCGCGGTGGCTTTTTGTAAGATATCGCGCTCCTGCTTTACCTGAGCAAGCTTGCGTTTGACACGTTCAAGCTCTTCCTCAACCGGAGTGAGGGGGCGTTTCTCACCGCCAATATCGGAAAGTTTTCCGGCCTTGTAAGCCCGAACCCAGTTTTCAAGGGTCGATTTGGGAAGAGAAAGCTGACGCGATGCTTCCTATGCGGTCAGGCCGCCTTCGATGATCATTTTTACGGTTTCATGCCGGAACTCTTTCGGATAGCGACCGTTCGTTGCGTTTTTTGCCATTCAGACACCTCCGTTCTGGTTGGATGATAACTTTGGTGTCCGATATTTTCAACTTACCTCACCGCAATATCGACTTATAAGAGTGGCTGTACCCGTAATGGAGACCAGATGTTCATGAAGCTCCCGGATGTTGGCAGGCCGCTTGTCCGCTGCGGCTTTTCCCATCCAGTCCGAGATGAGTTCTTCATACATTATTGCTTTGGATTCTTTGGTATTCCCATTGCCCAATGAAGTGAGACTCCGTTTTTTACGATGATACCGAACCGTTCCTTCTGAGGTGCCGAGAATGCGGGAGATGGCGCTGTTGCATGCCTTCTTCTCAATCAGTGTGTTTAGGGCCTCGATTTTCTCCTTTGTCAGTGGCGGTATGCTGTCTCCTCCCTCGTTGGAGGTGACAGCATACCGCATGGATTGGAGGCAGATCGTACAACTCGTGTCCCCTAAGAACTCAATATACGGCGTTGTTACTTGATGTTGTTTAAACATATGCGGGTATGGTCCATAATATGGCAGTTACTCGAAGTGTGTACGGGAAGAAAGATTTTGACATTTTTTGTTATCTTTTTGACCTTTTTTGTCATAATAGCCCTTGCACCTGCATGATGGCATAGGGTTTTCCCTGAAAACAGGGACAAAACCCGGACCGTTTTTGAGATCCGGCAGGAAAAGATACTCCCCGTTTACTAGGGCCTGCCTTCAAATTAAGCCTCTTACAAAGAGGCTGTCTGAAAATCTCTGTTTGAGTAACTCGATACGCAATATATCGCGTGCTATAGGCTGCAAAAATTAGTTTTCAGGCAAGTTTTATATTTGTGTGATTCAGTTAGGGTCTGTCTTCAAATTGTATTTTGCTGAATTCTCGGGATTCGGTTAGTTGGCTCATCCTTGAATAGACGAGAGGAAGGCACAGATGTCGAATGGTATGCAAACGAGCCCCTTCTTCCATCAGAAAAATAAAGAAGGGGCCGACCTGTAATATAATTGAACTGTTGTTGCCATAATTGTATGGCTGATGCACATGGGTTCACTGAGTATAGATTTACCTGAATAGCATGAATCCTGCAAACCGGCTTATATTCTTTTTTTGGGGTTGTTTCGACAAAGAATATGGATACAAAGTCTTGAAAATATATCTTTCGTCCCTGACAATGAATGTCTCATGCTTGAAAGCCTTCCATCAGCTTGCTCCGGTATTCGTCTGGCTTATATTTTGAAGATATACACCCGGTCCGGTTCAGCGTGCCATGAAATTTCCGGCGTTCAGAATAAAACAGCCGCTGGAATCCGACGGTATGGGCAGGGCCGTGCCGAGAGCTTTGAGGCTGACGTTAATATTGCTGGATTCCTGGGAAGCGATGAAGCCAGCTGGTAAATTGGATAGCGTGCTAGTATCCGTCCAGTTTGTACCGTTGGTGCTGATAAAACTTTGCCCCCGTTCGGCTCTGGCTTTGCTGGAGTAGTTTGCTATGGCTGATTCTACGGCAATGGGTTTCCCCAGCTGGTTTCCATCGGCGACTGCCTGTACGACAATGGAAAAAGTCTGATTCTTCCGGAGAAAGATGCCGTGATCAAAATCAATGACATGGTAACCGGGCGTAGTTTTCGTCAGGGTAAGGGGTAGCATGGCGGTGGTTCCGAGAGAAGGGTTGGCGGGATCAGGGTTGAGATAGACGGAAATGCGCAGGCTTGTATGGGGGTTCAGGGTATAGAGACCGGCTGCTAGTATAAACTGATCCTGTTCTGCCGTAAAAACATTGCTGAACCACTGATTTCCCTTGTCTGCTCCTGCGGACATGGCCCCGGTTACCCCAAGAGGATCATGGAAATGAAGAATGCCGTAACTCGCCGTTGGAGTAACAACATAGGCAAAGGCATCTTCCCCCTCCAGTGTACCTGTGACCTTATCATAATAGGACATGTAGAAGTAGCCCTGATCTCCCCATCCTTCTCCCCATGAATTCTGGACAATCCAGGCCCCGTTTTCTGGTGGTTGGGTTGAAAAGTTTTCTTTAGGAAAGTTGTCATCCCATCCAACGGCAAGAACGGCATGATTGCTGATCTCATCCGTATCGTGAGGGTAATAGAACGCGCTGGTCTGCGTGTTAAAGCTGTTATCCCAATTGTCTTCATCAACGTACATATAGATATTGACGGCTCCGTACTCCCGGATGAGGTGTTTGGTATTTGTCACAAAATGCTGTCCTGCCGGGGCAATGAGCTTTGTTTTCAGTAGGGCGGTATTGGGGATATCCGCTGGAGGAGGGATGTCAAAATCTTCATATGGAACCGCATCATCTGCTACATATCCTGTCCACCGGCTCAGTATGGCAGCGGCCCTGATGGCGTCACCGCCTTCATTATAGATTTCATTGGGGTTCTGGGCATCAAACCCCACCCTGTGACTGTCCATATCCGTGTAAGCAAACCATGCCAGGTGCTTTCTGGAAAACTGGGGCTGGGGCCAGCCCTGTACCATGGCGTTGGATTCCGAAGCGCCCATACTGGCAAATGCCCAGCAGGTACCCCATGGATCCTGGTCTTTTACCGGAGGAACCTTTCCATGCTGCCTGAGGTCGTAGGTGGCAGGAAGGGCTGAGCCATTGTACGCGTCCTGTCCATTGCTTTCGGGAACGGGCAGAATAGACTGGTCGTGAAGGTGCCTCAGGTTCAGGGGGGAGGGGCGTCTGCCGGAAATGGGTTGTTTGTTGGGGACCTGCATGCCGTCGCCGGCTTGCAGTTTCTCCTGGTTCGGTTTTTTCTGTTCTTGCAGGGATTCCGTCCAGCTTTCAAAGGTCGGATTAAGGGGAGAAAAGCTGTTGCATTCTTCCCCATGGACAGGAAAAATCAACGCCGCGGTAATGAGAAAGGCATAAAGAAATTTTGGTATCATCGTTCTCCTGACTGGCCCGTTTCAGAGGGGGCATTGATGTTAGGGGGAAGATCCACGATTGAAAGGGCGGTATATGGTCCGCAATTTCACTTTTTTTATTGATGGAGGTGCTTTTGTACGGAGCTTTCCAGTAGTCTGTAAATGATAGTCTTGAAAACGTAAATGATTGAAACAAAAAAACTATTTTTCTATAAACATGGTTTTTTGTCAAGAAAAAGAATCTGGGGTGAATCAGGTTGTTTTAGCATGAAGGAAAGTAAGGTTCCTTTTTCGTGCCGGATGCCACAACAGTGAGGAATGATGGTTTTTTCCGTGTTGCAGAAAGGGGCCATCGTGTCAGAGGATGAATTTGGTCCTTGACAGGGAAAAAGATGCAGAACCCCATTTATTTCAAAGGATAATGAACTGGTCCATGGGCGAAGGCGTAAGAATGCTTCCGGTTTGGGTATGGTAAAAGACGGGCTCCAGAAAATGATTTTTCAGCCCTTTTGTTCCTGAAGAAGATCCATCACCTCATCCACCCTGTCCCGCCAGAAGGAGGGATGGTGAATGCCATGGAAGCGAACTTCCGCGTTGCTGGATCCGGCGGAGTAGAAGGCAAGATCCCCGATGCCGAGTATTCTCTGGAAAAGATCCTGGTTTAGCTCCAGACTTCGGAGGTCCCGGATACGTAAGCTCTGCTGGTTGCGACCTATAATACCCTTGTGACGGGAAATGCGTTTGCTGTCAATGGTAAATTTCCATGAAAATCTTTTGAAGATGATGGTGACAAGTGTCAGAATACCTGCGGCAAAAAAGGTGGTGAATGTCAGATTCTTTAGCAGTCCGGTAAAAAAGCTGAGCATGATAAGAGACATGGTAAAGAAGATGGCGGCGATGGTGAAGCCCGCCCAGTAATGTCGCCACGCGGGGCGGAAGGTGGTGAAGGTGTCAGGCATTGTATTCTCCTTTCTGAAGCTTTCCCGTGAAAAGAGGGAATGCTTTTTAACGGAGGTTGTGGCACAGTTTCTGTAAAACAAATAAGAGGCTGAAGCATATCATCCGGAGATAAAAATGAAAGGAGAAGCTATGGACTGGTACCTTTCTGTATTGAAACAATATGCTGTATTTACAGGAAGATCGGGGAGAAAAGAGTTCTGGAATTTTTTTCTCGTGAATATGGTTTTTCTGCTGATTATCACCATTATTGAGGGGCTTCTCGGTATCCGTGGAACCATAGGAGCCCTCTACTCCCTTCTGGTTCTCATGCCTGCTATGGGTGTCTGTATTCGTCGGTTGCATGATACGGGCCGAAGTGGGTTTTGGATTTTTCTTTTTTTGATTCCTCTGCTTGGCGGATTGGTTCTGCTTTATTTGATGGCAGGCCGTGGTGAGCCCGGTGCGAATCTGTATGGACCTGTTCCGTATGGGCATCATCTGTAAGGGAGGCAGCCCATACGGAACAGGAAGCCGGTGGATGCCATGATAGGCGGAATATTGGTCTGTTCTGGCACAGATCCTCCGGTTACGGCATGTTTTGGGAAGATACTCAGCCTTGCTGGTTTTCCTGTTTTGCGATGAGACAGGCGAGGATAAAGTAGGCCAGAGCCTGCCCCCACAATTGGAAGAATTCCGGTGCCACAGTGGAAAAATCAGCCCCCATATGATTGAGCTTGAGGAAGCCTGCAATGCCCGGTGTAGCAGGCAGACACTGGGCAAGGGAGTAAAGAGGCTCGGGAATGGCTTCCACAGGCCATGAAAAGCCGGAGAGAAAAAGGATGGGGATGGATGTGAACAGAAGTGCCATCATGGCAGACACCCTTTCTTTGAAAAGGTGACGGAGGGAAAGGGCCAGACAGATGGTGGCGATAAGAAAAGGGAGCAGGAAGAAGAAAAGCTCCCCCAGATCGGCCCGCTGAGGGTATCGATAAATACGGAACAGAATTCCGAAAAACCAGATGATGTGCAGTCCGTACAGGGGCAGATAAACAAAGATACGGCCCAGAGTCCGGGAGATAGCAGAGCTTTTTTGTGTCTGGGAGGTTGTGTCACCAAACTCTTTCTGAGTACCGCCTACCATGCCGATACCGATGAGCAGGGTCTGGTGAAGAATGAGCACAAGAACGGCGGGTACGATGTACGCACTGTACCCGCCAGCCGGGTTGAAAAGAAAATAAGTCAGAAGAGGTTGAGGATCTCTGGCAGCCATGGCCTGCGTCTGGGTCATGCCTCCCGCTGTCAGCCTTCTCACTTCAATCCCGGCGGAAAGGGTTCCTGCTGCCTTCTGAACTGCCATGGCCACTTCCCTGTAGGCAAGAAAATAACTGCCATCACAGTAGAGGGCCAGAGGGCTTGTGCGGCCCTGATGTATTTTGAGGTTGAAATCTTTGGGAATGAGAAGTATGCCGCTGATTTTCCGTTGCATGAAGGCATTTCTGGCTTCTTCAAAACTGGAAAAGATATGGGCGGTGGTAACGGCTTCTGTGGCATCTACCATGCGGACAAGCTGGCGGCTGAGGGCCGTTCTGTCCTGATCCACCACAGCGATGGGAATATCCCGTAGTACATCATTGCGGTAGGGCAGGGGATAGACAAGGGGGTAGATGATCTGTACCCCGAAAAAAAGCAGCAGTACGCCGGGATCTTTTATAATCCTGAGAGCCTCGGCCTTCCACTCTTTCATAAAATTTTTCATGTCCGCCCCCAGCAGTCAGGATCAATCATGCGCCGGGGCATGAGAAAAAAGCCTGTGCCGCCTGCCAGCAGAATGAAAAGCCACAGGCATCCGAAAGCATCCATGGATGCTTCTACGGGAGCTCCCCTCAGGGTTTGGTCCACAAAAAGCCTGAGGTAGTGGGTGAGTGGCAGGAGGTCTCCCCATATGCGGGCAATGGTGGGCATTCCCATGGCTGGAAAAGTGACACCCACAAAGGCAAAGGCCGTACTGGCATAAAAAGCGGCAAGGTTGAGGGCCAGGCGAAGATTGGCGCAGAGGGCCACGAGGAAGAGCGCAATGCATTGATAAGCAAGGATCATGCTGCTGGTTCCCATGCGGATGAAAGGGGCGTTGCCCTCCATGGGTACCCCTATGCGGAAGAGGCTGGCATTCATCAAAAGACCCCACAGGCAGAATACGAGGGTGTAAGGGGCCATTTTGGCTGTGATGGCAATCCATGGCCGCCCACCTGCCGTTTTGAGCCACTGGGACGCCGTACTGTGTGCCAGTTCAGATCCGAAGGCATAAATGGCGGAAGTGATGACAAACATATGCAAAAGGGTGGGGAGGAGGGTGGCGGCAAGAAAATAAAAGTAGTTGGCATAGGGATTGAACGGCACATGGACATCTACACGGATAGGACTGGCCTGGGCCATGGCCGCCTCTGACATGGCCCCATGGAACATTTGCTGTCGGATCTGTCTGTCTGCGGAGAGAGACTGCATGACCATGGTGGCATCTTTCATGATCATGCTGGCAGAAATCATGTAGGTATTGTTCACATAAAGGATGGTTCTGGGTGCCAGCCCCTGCCATATATCCTTCTCCATATTTTTGGGGAGGATGAGAAAGCCGTAGGCCTCTCCGGAGAGAAGGGCTTCCCTTCCTTCTTCCACATGATTAACCACATGGTCGATGCGAATACCCGGAGAGGCATCCATGGCACGGGTGATTTCTCTGGAGAGGGCGGAATGATCCTGATCCAGGACCACCATAGGAAGATTGCGCAGAACCCCTTCAGAGAAGAACCAGGCAATGAAGAGAAAGGCCAGGGGCGGCAGGATAAAAAGAACCATGATAAGAAGGCGATTGCGCGCAATGCGGCCTATTTCTCGGAACATAACGGCAAGAAAGCCTGTGCGGGGTAAGGAGCTTTTCACGGCCTGTGTCCGGCGGGGTGCAGTTCTTTCCAGAGAACAAGGGCGCTCATTCCGGGACGCAGGCCGGGAATGGGTTCGGCGGGTCTGGCTCTTACCTCAAATGTTTTAAGATCAAAGTCTCCTCTGGCACGGGTGGCCCGCCAGGTGGCGAAGTCGGCCATGGCAGAAATATAGGTAACCTTCAGGGGATAAATGGTTTCACCCAGGGCTGGAAACCGGACAGGTAGTTCGGTGTCCATGCGAATGCGGGTCAGAAAATCTTCCCGAAGCTGAAAAACAACCCATATGTCCGTAAGATCCACAAGGGATACCACGGGAAAACCCGGGCTGATCAGCTCTCCCTCTTCCGCATTAATGGTGCTGACCTCTGCCGTGAGAGGTGCTGTAAGGCGGGTTTCCCTGAGATAAGCCTCCACTTCTGATACGGCTCCCTCGGCCTGGTCCGTAAGGGCATCCGCTGCGGCCTTGTCTTCTTCTCTGGCACCTGTCATGGCCATGTCATAGCCGGCTCTGGCTGCTTCCGTCGTTTTCCGGGCTGCAATCATCCTTGCTTCGGCCTCATCCTTTTTCTGTGTGGGAACCACTCCATCGGTATGGAGCCGGTGGATACGGGCAAAGGTTCGCTCCGCAAGGTCGGCATTGGCTTCGGCTGCTTTCCATGCATTATAGGCGGATCGGATTTCCTCGCTGCGAGCTCCAGCCCTTGCTTTTTCCTGCTGGGCCTGGGCTGCCCTGTGGGCCGCTTCTGCCTGGCGGAGCCTTGCATCCACTTCGGGGCTTTCCAGTTCCACGAGAAGACTTCCCTTCATTACCCTTTCGCCTTCCTCAACAGGCAGAAGGGATATGCGGCCTGCAATTTTAGAGGAAACATGCACCTCCTTTGCTTCCACTTCTCCCTGGAGCATGAGAGGCGGAGGAGTGATAAAGCGCCAGCCTGTAATGGAAAGGGCTGCAAGAATAAGAACCAGAATTACAAGACTTGCAATGCGTTGGGCAATACTCATGGCACCAGGGTCTCCTTTTCCCCCCGAATACGGTAGCTGTCAAATTCCGGGGTGCTGCCTGCGGCTTCCAGCAGCCTGGCAAGGCTGAGATCAAAGGTAAAAAGGGTTTGAAGGCGGGCTATCTGTACCCCGGAAAGAGCCAGCTCCGCATCCACAACATCCAGTGACGTGGCAAAGCCTTCCTCAAAGGCAAGGGTTCTTACCCGGAGATGTTCTCTGGCAAGGGTTTCGGAGGCTCCGAGGGCATCCAGTTGTTCCAGCGCCTGCATAAGGAGCTGGTAACGGCTTTCCACAAGGGTCTCCAGATCCATTATGGCCTGATGTTGCAGCTGGGCAACCCTTGTTTCCGTTGCCCGCGCGGCTTCCACACGGCCAGGTCTGGCAAAACCATCAAAGAGGGTGAAGCGTACGCCTGCTCCTACAGCCCATTCCGGGTCCAGCGCTGTGAGATCATCCGTGACAAGGGCCCGTGTTCCGAATAGAAAAATATCCGGCCTGTAGGCGCTTTTTTCTTTTTGTAAGCCGGCTCTGGCAAGATTTTTGTGCTGATCCAGCTGGCGAAGCATGGTGTTCTGCTCCCGTGCTTTTTCCATGAATTTTTCAAGGGGAGGAATGGCTCTGTACACAAAAAGAGGCGAGCTGGGGTTTATGGTTTCCCTGGAAGCGATCAGGCTTCGGAGGGCCGTTCTGGCAATCTGTGCATCTCTCAGGGCCTTCTGATGTTCTCGTCTGGCTTCTTCAAGGGCTACCCTTGCATGCAGTCTTTCCGCAAGGGAAATCATGCCGCTTTCTTCCAGTTTTTCTGCCTCCTGGAGGTGTTTTTCCATGCCTTTCTGAACATCCATACGGACCTGAATAACGGCATCCGCAAGCCGGACACCGTAGTAGAGGCGTACCAGTTCACTGAACATTTGATGGTGTAAGCCTTCTTCTGATTGTTCGGCCAGGAGGGTATTGGCCCTGGCGGCACGGTTGGCAGCGCTTATTTTTCCCCCTGTGTATACCGGCCAGGAAAGGGTAAGATCGCTTTTGAGAAAATCCTGCTCCTGTATGGGATAGCTTCGGGGGATACGGGCGGCTACGGGAGCCAGGGGAGGAAAGGTAGCGCTGATGGTGTCAGCAAGAGTTCCCATGGCTCCGAGCTCCACTTCCAGAGGGGCGTCCATATGGGTCCAGCTTGCTGAAACCTGTATCTGGGGGTAGTAAAGACCCTTTGCTGCCCTTTCTTCGGCTTTCTGCTGTTCAATGGATGATCGGGCAGCAGCCAGTTTCTGGTTGTCTGCGGTCATCCTCAGCAGAGCTTCACGAAAGTCCATGGCAGAAGATGTTTTGGGTATAAGACAAAAGAAAAAAAGAAGAAACGGTAGAAAAAGGCCCTTGATTGTTTGGGGAGAAAACAGAGACATCCCGAAAGCCCTTTCTTGATAAGGCCCCTGGTTTGAAAGGTCGGATCCGGTTGGGGAGGGCCCTAAACCCCGCCTGCAGCTTAAGCAGTGCACTTTTTATGTCAAGCTTTTTCGTCCCCCATGGGGGCTCTCTGTGTCAAGGGCGCAGGCGAAAGGGGGCGGAGCCAGGATGTGGGACGCAAGACTGCATGCCGCTGAAGGCGGCATGCGGATTACTGTCATGGAAATGGCGGCAGCGGCACAGGATCTGGAGAGCTGGCAGAGCCAGTCGTAGTAAAGCGTGTCAATAACCGGGGTACCAGCCAGATCATAGAAGAGAAAGCGGGCTTTGTGCCGCTGAAGAATCTGGATGATTTCCGGAATCAGGTTCCCTGGCTCCGATGGATCCATGCCAGGTCCTGGTTCCAGGAGAAAACGGGCGGAACCGATGGGAGTCAGGTGAACACCTGGGATCATTGTTTACTCCGCCTGAGGCCTGGTTACCTGGAAGCCAAGGGACCGGAATGCTTCTTTCAGTCCTTCGGAGAGGGTAGCCTTGGTCTGGATATCGTCCAGATTGATGGTAAGGCTGGCCAGGGAACGGGCAATGCATGGCCGGATGCCCGTGAGAATGGCCCGGGCTCCCATGAGACCTGCCGCCCGGATTACCTGAATGAGGTGGTGCATGACCTGAGTATCAATGGTGGATACTCCCGTAAGATCCAGAATGATAACTCGAGCCCTGACTTCTTCAATGCGCTGAAGGAGTTTTTCCATGAGATCCATGGCACGGCTGGAATCCAGGGTACCGATAATGGGCAGGGACAGAACACCATCCCATATCTCCGTAATCGGTGTTGCCACGGCCATGAGTTCGTTCTGCTGGGCTTCTACAGTTCTTTCTTTTTCCATCTGGTAAAGCCGGAAGGTGTCCATGACCAGTTTGTTAAAAAAACGGATCAGATAGAGAAGCATGCGGCGGATTTCATCGGAGGGTTCAGCCTGCTCCAGCAGAGACTCCATAAATTGAGCCTGGACAAACTGGATCAGCCGGAAGAAGGCTTCGGCTGATCCCCCGCGCATCTGAATTTTTCCGTGGACTTCCATCATAAGACGGCCCAGTGTCTGGTAGGCGGGGTCACTGCCGGATATGTGTCCTTTTTTCAAAATACCTGAAAAAAGATCAATGAGTTCAAAGGTATAGTCACGGATTTCATTCTCATTGAGGTAACGCTGGCTGGCAAGGGTCTGGTCGGCAAATTCTGCGATGCTGTCGGCAATGGTACTCATGTCGATGCGATCCAGTACCTCAGGGCCGATATGGCTGTAATCAAGTTCCATGGAGTGCTCCTTTTTGGCCGGGAAAAATCTTGTTTCTGCCGGCTCCTTTCATTCTGTTGAAACTTCCTGACCGATGGCTCGGATAGTGGGTCCCCTGGTCAGAGACAGGAGACCTTGCATCGAAAGAGGCCCTTTGATCAGGGCTGTATGGTTTCCGGCTTCCTGCAAAGAACGAGGGCGAGGCTTTTGTCATCCCCATCTCTTCCCATAAGGTTACCGGTTACATAGGCGATCAGTTGGGGATGGCAGGAGAGCAGCCCGGGAAAGTCTTCCAGTCCTGGATTCTGGCGGATACCATCGGAGCTGCTGAACAGCAGAGTGTCGTTATCAAGGGTGAAGGATCCTGTCCCCGGCCATCCGGGAGCTCTGCCCAGAACACCTCCGGGGAAACGGGGCTGCAGTTTTTTCTGCCCTTTATGACAGGAGAGTGAAAGATCACCGATACCCGCATAATCTGCTGTCTTTTTATGCATATCCATACGTACGGCAAGGCCCATGGCACCACGGGTGCCTGCCAGTCGCCGGTTCAGGATCGTAAGAATTTCTACCGGGTCCTGGCCGGGTGATGGCAAACCATGAAGGCTTTCTGAGGTTACCGCAGCACTGCTTCCATGACCGAGGCCATCGAGATGAACCCAGTTGAAAAAACGCTGGTTTCCCTGTCCGCTGAGACTGTCTCCATTGAGGAGGTTATCCCTCAGTGCCCTTAGAAAACCGCCCGTACGGATTTCAGGTGGAACAATCCGGTGTGTGGAATGGGGCGTACGGAATCGTACCCATATGGCTGTGCCGCACCACTGACGTAAGCCAGGTGCTGCAGGGCGCGTGTATATGTCGGAGAGGTCCGATGCCCTGTGGATGGAACCAAGTCCTTTGCCAAGGGTACCGGCTGTGGAGTACCCATCGGTCATGGCAAGGGAGAGATTGCCTATGCCCGGTCCGAAGTCAAGGGCAAAAAGATCCAGAGCCGGTTCCGGCAGGCTGTGTTCCCATATCTGAATGAAGCCCGCTCCTCCTGCAAATTTTATCTGGTTGGACATCAGTTCACTGGCGACAATCTGTATGCGTTCCATGCGTACATCCGGAAAGCCCATCCGTCGGGAGACAGCCCGGAGCCGGGAACGTACCACGTGGGTGTTGTTTTTGTCTGCCATGGTTTGTTGGGTGATCAGGTGCATGTTCTCCTTACCCGCAGATGTGACAGCCCGGGAGGGTGATGTCCGATGCCGCCGGTGGTAAAGAAATTTTCCCCCTGCCGGTCTGTTTGGCATGGTAAAGGGCACTGTCCGCACGGGCAGCCATATTTTCGGGCGTATCTTTTTCCATAAAGGGAGCAATGCCGATGCTCACCTTATGGCTCATATCCGAAAGGATGGTCTGGCTGATACGATGGGCCTGGGGAACATCTGAAAATAGAAGAATGGCAAATTCATCTCCGCCGATGCGACAGGCGAGATCCTGCCCTTCTCGTATGGCTGCCCGCATGGCAAGCGCCATGGAGCGCAGTATTTCATCCCCGTAGGCATGCCCAAAGGTATCGTTCACCTCCTTAAAGTAATCAAGATCCAGGAAAATGAGGGTAAAGGCCTGGGGTGAACTGTTCAGTTCCCTGAGGGCTTCATGGAGCATGCGATCATAGGCACCCCGGTTGAGAAGCCCTGTCAGGCTGTCGGTTTCGGCCTTTTTGATGTAAAGATCGAGCTCTTTTTTCCTGTGCACCAGCTGGTGTTCAATGGTGCGAATTTCATTCTGTGCCTTTTCCTGAGCCATCTTCAGTTTTTTTCGGATGCTTTCGTTTTGTTTACGCAGCAGCTCCGGGTTGCTGGTATGCATTCTGTCCCGGAAGTACTGGCTGATATTTTGCATAAGATCAGGGGATGGGCTCGAAATGCCTCTGGCGAGAACAAACTTTTGCTGATCCCACCGGGCTTCCATATTGGTTTCTGTGAGTACAACCGAAAGGTGAAGGCTTGATTCCGGGTGATGGAGACTGTGTCGGAGCTGCTGATTCAGCAGGGGTATTTTGGCAGCCGTAATAAGGGTTGGTACGCTCAATTGGCGTAATGCTTGCAATATAAAGCCGGAAAGTCTCTGGATATCCGGTTCTGTAAGAATGGGAAAGGAAAAAAGGAGAGTCATGGGAGTTTCCGGAGATCAGAGAAAAAGTCCACAGGGCAAAGGCCGGTGTGCTGCCCAGTTATTGTCTGTTATATGTTTATTGTTGAGATGACTGTTCATACGACAGACATCTCTGAAAGTCAAAGCAGAAAAGCATGGTATTTTCCCATACTGTCACGGAGTCAGCGAATAAGGGAGTCCATAAAACAACTGATATTAACGGAGTTGTCGGAGTCATCGCTCCCACCGGAATGGGACTGGTCTGTGTAAAAAAAGCGGGCTCCGGATCTGTCCCAGCTGATACTGATGTCACCTTCCGGATCCTGCAGTTCAATGTCTGTTGTCCGGTCTCTGTGGACGGCAAAACGAACGCGGGCCAGAAGGTAGTCCTGATCTTTGGTGAGTATGTGGTCCGTATTGTTGGTCTGAAAGGTAAGGCGAATGCGTTCTTTTCCGTCCTTACGCAGAAGGGTTTCATGGTTTATGGTCCAGCCCCAGCCGGGGCCTTCGGGGATACTCTGAAAGGAAAGGACGGCGGAATCGTAGGCAAGAACAAAGGAAAAGACTTCAAGGTTATTCCGGGCATCTTTGATGAGAACCCAGGTGTCGGCTGTGCCGCCACTTTTACCGTGAAAAGGAGTCAGAAAAATATCTTTTGCCTGGCATGGAAGTGCCAGCAGGCAGCAAAAGAAAAAAGTAAGAACCGGATATCGCATCAGGGCATCCTTTATGGAAAAAACCTTGGTTTTTTAAAGAATAAACAATTCATACCGGATATACCACAAGAATCGTCATGAAGGAAAATACTGATTGAAGGAAGAGTCATTGGCTCACGCTCATGCTCTGCGGCAGATGCGTAAGGCGCTGGCAGCCTGTCTTTATACGGTTTTTCCCTACGGCCAATACCATGGATACCGAAGATTATTCCATGCCAGTGAGAACATGTGTGCTGTGGTGCACTGCAATGATTTTTGATTTCGGAAGAAAAGAGTGCTAAGAAAAATGAACTTCAGCTGCGTTTGTTGCGCTGTTGTAAGGGATCGTACTCCTGCGCCTCTTTTTTTATATCCTTCTCATCTTTATCTGTCTGGAAAGAAACGATGAAAGAAAAATTTCACAATCGCTTTTCTTTTCCTTTCCCCATGGTTTGTGCGCTGTGTTTTGTGGCTGGTTGTATTCTTTTGTTTGGGATGGTTGCCTGCCATGTGGGGGAAGAGGTTCCGGAAAGTCCGGCAGGGCCGCTTTCCGGGGCCTCTGTCTACAGGTTTATTCTTGATGGAGAGGATGGGGGAGAATCGCCTTCCCCAGCTCTTGGGGAGAAGGAAGAAAGCGTTACGGCTCCAGTATCACTGGTTTTCTGGGCGGGCACGTTTATCATCGCTGGCCTTGGTTGCCTGCTGCTGGTGTACCGGCACCGAATTCGGGAAAAAAAGCAGTTGCAGGAAGGCTTTCTGCTTCTGAATGAGGGTATGAAAGCTGTGCAGAGGGGTGACTATACCATCAGGATCGGTAAGGGCCCGTTGCAGGAAGCAGAGACGGTTTTTACTGCTTTTGACGAGATGGCAGAAACCCTTGAACGTTCGGACAGGGGGCGAAGGACTCTGGTTGATACCCAGCTCCAGAACACTACCCGGTGGATTCGGGAAATGCGGCGTCGTCAGAAAGAGTTGGCTTCTCACGGAAATTTGCTGGAGGAAAAGGTTGCTGCCCGTACGCGGGTACTGGAATCCATCAATACAGCCCTCCGAAGCAGTGTCCGTTCCCTTGAAAGGCGAACTCTTGAAATCACATTGCTGAACCGGCTTGCCGAATCGCTGCAGCATGCCAAACATGCCGAGGATGCCGCAACGCTGGTGATTCGTGCCTGTCAGCAGATTTTCCCTTCGGATGCAGGTGTTTTTGCCTTTGCTGATGCGGATGGCAAGATGCAGGTTGTCGCCGGATGGGGACGGGATCGTCCGGATATTGATTCTTGCATGGGTGATGCCTGCCCCCGAAAACAGAAGGGCGGGGATAAGATCGATGGGTGCAGTGCCGGAGTGGATGGCTATGATGAACTCTGTATCCCCGTAATTCCTAGGGAGGGAGGAGGGGCCATGATGAGGATCCGTCTGCGTCAGATGGCCGACCTCTATGGCCGCAGGCAGGCGGCCCGGCGTGCCCTAGCCGGGAGTGTGGCCGGCCACCTTGCTGCCTGTCTTACCTCTCTCCATCTGGTGGATCGACTCCGCCGAGAAGCGGTTACGGATCCGCTGACAGGCCTCTATAACCGCAGATATATGGAAGAAACCTTTCTTCGGGAGTTTGCCCGCGTACGGAGAGAAAACATTCCCCTTTCTGTTATTCTCATGGATGTGGATCACTTCAAGATTTTTAATGATACCCATGGTCATGATATAGGCGATGCGGTTTTACGGCACCTTGCGGTGATCCTGAAAAAGGATGTGCGCACGGAAGATGTAGCCTGTCGTTTTGGCGGAGAAGAATTTCTCCTGTTGATGCCGGGTCTTTCCTCTGATTCCGGCCTTGAACGGGGAGAGTTTTTGCGTCGCAGGGTGGAAGAATCGCCTTTAGTGCTGGATGGGTATGGAGAGCTTTCCGTTACCCTGTCCATGGGGCTGGCCTCTTATCCTGAAGATGGAGAGTTGCCGCAGGATCTTATTCTGGCTGCCGATAAGGCCATGTATGAAGCGAAGGCGCAGGGAAGGAACCGAATTCGTCGGCCATGGCGTCCTGAAGCGGATCATCAGTGGGCCATGTTTAATAAGAAACCGTATCTATAGTATTATCAACAGGGCTTCTCGGGGGAGAGAATCCTGCGGGGACTCCTTACACTCTCAACAGCAAAGGAGGAGATCCATGTCAGAATTGTTGAATGTCCTGAAAAGCCGTCGCAGTATCCGTAAATTTGAGGATCGTATGGTTTCCGGGGAGGATCTGCAGAAAATATTGGAAGCCGTGCAGTGGTCGCAGTCATGGGCGAATACGCAGTGCTGGGAAGTGATTGTTGTGAGGGATGAGGATACACGGCTGGGGCTTCAGGAAACACTTGCACCGCGGAATCCTGCCACCAAAGCCATTGTGGCGGCACCTTTACTGCTTGTTCTCTGTGGGAAGAAGGGGGCCAGCGGTTATTATGACGGTAAAGCCCCTACCGTTCTAGGCGACTGGATGTTATATGATCTGGGAATTGCAACCCAGAGCCTGTGCCTGACAGCCCATGATATGGGTCTGGCAACGGTGGTGGTTGGTTTGTTTGATCATGCAAAGGCGGCAGATATTCTGGGGGTTCCCGATGCTGTGCAGGTTGTGAGTATGATTCCCTTGGGATATCCTGAAAAAGCTCCAAAGGCTCCGGAGCGGAAAGCTCTGGATGTTTTCTGCCATAATGAGCGATACGGCGGATAGCTAAGGCAACTCACTACCAGGATGTTCCGGTGGTGAGTTGCCTTAGTTGTGTCACAAAAATTCGGGCTGCCTGTCTATGGTCAAACACGCTATGCTCCGGATTCGGTTCCTGATTACTTTGAAAGATCCGGGCCATGGCTGCGTCATGGCAGCCTCTCCCCACGATTCTTGTTGCACCAGGCGGGATGGAGGAAGAAACCTATGTATCAGCAGGCACAGAAATGGTACCTGACCCGGCAGACATTTCCTGAGCTCTTTCAGCGAAATGTTGCCCGTTTTCCAGATCGCCCGGCCCAGAAGTGGCGGGATGAAAAGGGAAACGTTAGCAGCCTTGCCTATGGGCGTCTGGGTGAGGTGATCAGGGAAATCAGCGGTGGGCTGCTGTCACGGGGGGTGAAGAAGGGAGACCGGGTCGCCATTCTGGCTCCTACGGTACCGCAGTGGTTGTGGGCGGATTATGCTATTTTATGTTCGGGTGCCATCACCGTAGCTGTTCATCCGGCTCTTTCAGCTTTGGAAATGGCAGAGCAGGTACAGGACTCTGGAGCACGGTGGGTTTTTATTTATGGCAGAACCACAAAGGAGCGGTTTGCCGCTGTAAAGCCCGAGTGCGTTACAACCATTATCTCGCTGGGGCCTGAGAACGATTCCCCAGATGATGGCGTGAATCTTATATGTCTCAATGATTTCCGGGAAGAGGGCCGTCGTTTTTTCCAGCTGTCTCCTTTGTTGTTCGGAACCCGCTGGCGGAGTGTGCAACCTGATGATGCCATGACTCTGATCTATACTTCCGGAACCACGGGACAGCCCAAAGGGGTTCTGCATACCCATGCTTCCATGACCTTTGCCTGTATACGGGATCTCTGCGCCATTCCCCTCCTCACAGAAAAAGACTGCCTTCTGTCCTTTTTGCCGTTGTCCCATAGTTTTGAGCGTCAGTGCGGTCATGGCACAGCTATGTTTGCAGCCGTTCCCATTGCCTATGGTTCAACCTCTACGCTGGGTGAGGACCTGAGGCTTTTCAGGCCAACCTATATGCTGGGAGTTCCCCATACCTATGCGAAGGTATATGGGAGGGCATCGGAAACCCTTAGGGGGGCTGTAGAGCGTTTTCTGTTTCGTAAAGCGACAGATGCTGGTTCTTTCGTGGTGGAAAAAATCCTACGGGCCGCCGGTGTTGTGGACATGTCGGCAAAACGAAGTCCCTGTGTTCAGGGCTTCGGATTTTCTCTTTATTATCGTCTTCTGGATTTTTTCATTTTCCGCAAACTCCGCAGGCGGCTTGGCGGGAGGATCCGTTTTGTTTTTTCCGCAGCAGGAGCCCTTCCGGAAAACATATGCCGTCTTTATCTGGCCGCAGGCATACGCCTGCTGGAAGGGTACGGTACTACAGAAACCTGTAATACCATTGCTCTTAATCCTGTTCATGCGATCAAACCGGGATCTGTAGGTGTTTTTTGTAAAGGGGTCAGCTGGCGCCTGGCGGAAGATGGGGAGCTTCTTGTCAAAGGAGATTTTCTTTTCAGGGGATATTGGAACAACCCGGCTGCCACGAATGCTGCTTTTACGCCGGATGGATTTTATCGTACCGGAGATGTGGTGGAGCTCACGGAAGACGGTTATCTGCGCATGGTGGACCGGAAAAAAGGCATGATTATGCTGACAACGGGACACAGGGTAGCATCGGTTAAACTGGAAGCCCTGTTCTCTCTGAGCCCTTATATTGAAAATACTGTGGTGGTGGGGGATGACAGGCCCTTTCCTGTTGTACTGATAGAGCCAAATTTTACAACCTTTGTCCGTATGTTTCGGGAGGCCGGTATTCCCTTTTCCGAAGAAATCCTGGAGACAAAAGAAGATGATGTCTGCAGGGTCCGGCCAGGTTTTGTGAAAATTCCTGAGCTTGTGGCGATGATGGAAGTGGAGATTGCTTCTGTCAACGGACAGTTGCAGAAGTTTGAAAAGATCGGTGGCTATGTGATTTTGCATGAGAGGCTGTGTGTGGAAACAGGAGAGTTGACGCCCACCTTGAAAGTGCGTAGGGAGGTGGTGCTGAGCCGTTACAGGGACGGGATTGAGAAGGTTTATCAAAAAGGTCCTGTGCTGGAGTGAAACGATATAAGGCATGTTCCCTGCGAGTATGCTGACAGGAAGGAATGTCCATGAACTCATTACTTATTCCGTGCATAGGGACCATCTACTCTCCCTTTTCGGACCTGCAGAATATGCCCATACAGCCGGTGGGGGCCGCCGATGTGGAAGGGACCGTTGTTATAATGCCAGCCTTTGTGGATGGCCTTAAGGATCTCGACGGGTTCAGCCATCTTTATCTGTTT
Organism: Desulfobotulus pelophilus; assembly: GCF_026155325.1. Lineage (NCBI taxonomy): Bacteria > Pseudomonadati > Thermodesulfobacteriota > Desulfobacteria > Desulfobacterales > Desulfobacteraceae > Desulfobotulus > Desulfobotulus pelophilus. The sequence goes on from NZ_JAPFPW010000002.1 coordinate 19,703, forward strand.
TATTTTTTTCATGGAGCCAGGCAGGAAAAAATGCGTGTCGTACCTTTTATGGATACGGAGGAAAGGGGTGTTTTTTCTACCCGATCGCCCCTGAGACCAAGTCATCTTGGCATGTCTGTGGTAGAACTGCTGGAGGTTAAGGGAGCAGAACTTCGAATTCTGGGGGTGGATGTGCTGAACGGAACGCCCCTTGTGGACATTAAACCTTATATACCCGCGTTTGATCACAGGGAGAACGTTCGTACGGGATGGATGACCCGGGAGCGGGAGGGCGTGGTGTCAGCGCGTTCGGATCATCGTTTTGTTTGATCATATACTTGAGTTCGGCCTGTCTGAAAGGGTGTGAAAAAGTGGCCTACGCGGATTCTGTAACAGACCTTGAAATTCTTATGAAACAATACTCTGATGCCACCCCTTCTCTGTTCCTGCGGGATGATGGGCTGGCAGCCTACTATTATGATGGGTTCAGTTTGCGGGAGCTTCGGTCTTTTTTTCAAGGCGATCCGGATAAAACCCTGTGTGAGCGTTTTCAGCTAAGTGCAGGTGAATGGCGGGATGCCCTTGAAATGGCCATAGTGGCACGCACGGGAAACCGGAGACGAAAAGCAGAAAAAGAATCCGGACGGTAAGCCGTTTTTTAATCAGGCCAAGACATTACTTTCCCTGCATCACAAAGACCCACAGATTAACTGGGGTCTTTTGTGAGGTTGTGAAGATATGGAAAGTGATGGGAGCAATGTTAATTCAGCATATCTCTTTGCAGGCGTTTATCCGCAGGCTTGTCGCCCAGCCATATGGCGAAAAGAGCTTTTTTGAAGTCAAGGCCTGCAATCGTGCCGCGCTGTTCTCCGTTTTTACTCATGATGATTCCTTTTTCGGGTGCGTAAGCCAGCTCAATGAGATCACCTTCCTTAATTTCATCATTGAAAAAACCGTTCAGTTCTTCGATGCGGGACTGGATGGCATCCGTATTGCCTCCCGTCGCAGCATCAAAGCCTTCATTGATGGCATCCAGCATTCTTTCTCTGGTAATCATGCCGGAAGTGATATGGAGCTGAATCAGCATGGGTTCGTCTGCATGGATGATGGTGTTGGCATTACTGTTTTTTTTCTGTACATACAGCGCACCAACATAAAGATTGATGAAAGCCCTTTTCCGGATGCCTGCTCCATTAAGAACCAGGGTGTCATTATCCATGGAAATGGTCTGAGGCAGTTCCACGCTGCCAACTTTTGTGCTTGCCATGGCTGGAACAGCAAGGAAGCAGATGGCGATCAGAACAAGAATTTTTTTCATGGAGAGCTCCTTTGTTGAACGTTTTGTCATTGATTTGAAATTCGTATATATAGCCCTTTTGGTCTGCAAAAAGGTAGGCTGCGGGAGAAAAACCGGCAGTCTGCGAGGAGTAGAAAGCAGCCATCGGATCAGGTGTCACATTCCTGTGCAATTTCTTTTATTCGTAAGGTCCGGGTAGCTGGGGGATTCTTTTCCATGAGGTACTGCGGCCAAAGGCTGGAAGCCCTATGTATCCGCGGAGCTCCAACCGGTCACCGCGCATTCTGGCCTGGGCTTTATACATTTTTCCTGTTTCAGGATCGTAAACCTGTCCGTCTTTCCATGTGCCATCTTCAGAGGTTTTGAATCCCCATGCTATGGTAAGCCCCATTACGGGGTTTTTCCGTTTCATGGGGTCAGGATTCAATGTGTCCAGCAGTTTTTCGGAGGGCTCTTTCTGTTTCTTATCCAGCCAGACAATGTGTGCTGCCCAGCTTTTGCTTTCGGGGAGGGCGATGACTTCCACAACGGATTTTTTGCCTTCTGTCTGCCAGAGGCCCGTGGGAGCAGATGATGCCATGGCCGTGAATGGTAACGGAATCATGCACATGATAAAGGCGATCAGTGACAATGTTGGCTTAGCCATGAACAAGCTCCTTGTACGGTAAATATGATGAGCTTTGTTTGCGTAGATTGGTTGAGAAACATTGTTTACAGCAAGGACATGCAAATGGCAAGGTTAAATCTCGAAGGTGCTGTGATCTTATGGAAGCAGCAGGGCTCCCCGTAAGTCGTTAACGGAGGGGATGCTGTTTTGTATGAGATACTCTTCAAGGCCTCTGACAATGTTTCCGGTAACATCGGGATTAATGAAATTCGCTGTTCCAACAGCCACGGCGCTGGCTCCGGCCAGAAAAAATTCCACGGCATCCGTTGCGCTCATAATACCTCCCAGACCGATGATGGGTATGCGCACACAGGACGCAGCTTCCCAGACCATACGCAGGGCTACGGGTTTGATAGCCGGGCCGGAAAGCCCGCCTGTAATATTGGCCAGTCTTGGTCGGCGGGTTTTGGCATCAATACTCATGCCGGTAAGGGTGTTGATAAGGCTCAAGGCATCGGCACCGGCTTCTTCCACGCTGCGGGCAATGATCCGTATATCCGTGACGTTGGGAGATAACTTTACAATCAGTGGTTTGGCTGTAGCGCTGCGAATGGTTGCCGTCAGCCGGGCCGCGGCTGATGGATCCGTACCGAATGCCATACCCCCTGCCTTTACGTTGGGGCAGGAAATGTTGATTTCCAGTGCTGCGATATCCGGGTTGTCCCCAATGCGAAGGGCAAGAGCTCTATACTCTTCCTCGCTTTTTCCGTAAAGATTGGCGATGACAGGCGTGCCGAAGGATGAAAGAAGGGGAAGCTTGTATTGAAGAAATGCTTCTATACCGATATTTTCAAGCCCAACGGCATTGAGAAGACCGGAAGCGGTCTCCACCACCCTTGGTTCAGGATTTCCAGCAGAAGGCGTAAGGGAAAGTCCTTTGACTACAATGGCTCCAATCCCGGAAAGTCGGGTCACTTCAGCGTATTCCAGGCCGTAGCCAAAGGTGCCGGAAGCAGTCAGTACTGGATTTTTCAGTTCAAGTCCTGCAATATTCACACGAAGATCCGGTTGCATGATCTTTCCTTATATCCGGGGGGTTGAAAGGATAGGGCCTTGCCATAGCAGGGCACCTCGTTTATAGACGGATGATGGGGCCTGTGGCAAGAAAAGATGCCCCGAACATCAATCAAGTTTTTTTGAAGACCAGGGAGAGGATATGGGCAAGACCATTACAGAAAAGATATTTGATGCCCACCGGGTGGATAATCCTGCAGGAGACATTCAGGTGATTCGTCTGGATGCGGTATTCTGCCATGAGATTACGACGCCGGTAGCCATCAATGACCTTGTGGCCCGGGGGAAAGACCGGGTGTTTGACGCTTCACGGATCAAAGCCGTTATCGATCATGTGACACCGGCAAAGGATTCCAAAACTGCGGAACAGGGTAAGATTGTTCGGGAGTGGGCCAGACGTCACGGTATTGTCGATTTTTTTGATATCGGACGCAATGGTGTATGCCATGCTCTTTTCCCTGAAAAAGGTTTTGTCCGGCCGGGCTACACCATTATTATGGGGGATTCCCATACCTGCACCCATGGAGCTTTTGGTGCCTTTGCCGCAGGGGTGGGTACAACGGACCTGGAAGTGGGAATTCTTAAAGGAGTCTGTGCTTTTAAAGCTCCTAAAACACTGAAAGTGGAAGTTACGGGAAGTCTGCCGGAAGGTGTTTATGCCAAAGATGTCATTCTGGCACTGATCGGAGAGCTGGGGGTAAACGGAGCTACCAATAAAGTCATTGAGTTTACCGGCTCAGTGGTTGAAAAAATGTCCATGGAGTCCCGTATGACTCTGTGCAATATGGCCATTGAAGCAGGTGGTACCTGTGGTGTCTGCTATCCTGATTCCGTAACCGTGGACTATCTCTGGCCTTTTATTGGGAATGACTATCCTTCCAGGGAAGCAGCCCTTGAAGATTTTTCCCGCTGGATTTCCGATGCAGATGCCGTTTATGACGGTGTGATGAATCTGGACGTCAGCGGTCTTTCACCTATGGTTACATTTGGTTATAAGCCGGATCAGGTGAAGCCCGTTACTGAAATGGAAGGAACCCCTGTGGATCAGGTTTATATCGGATCCTGTACCAACGGACGTATTGAGGATCTGCGTATTGCCGCGGCTGTTCTGAAGGGAAAACGCATTGCTGATTCCGTACGGGGGGTAGTCTCTCCTGCAACGCCGGAAGTATACCGTATGGCCCTGGCCGAGGGGATTATACAGATTTTCATGGATGCCGGATTCTGCGTTACCAATCCTACCTGCGGTGCCTGCCTTGGCATGAGCAATGGAGTACTGGCAGACGGAGAAGTCTGTGCCGCCACTACTAACCGTAACTTTAACGGTCGCATGGGTAAGGGAGGCATGGTGCATCTCATGAGTCCGGCCACGGCTGCGGCTACGGCTATTGCCGGTAATATCGTGAACTCGGAACTTTTTGACGGCAGGGAGGCAGGTGCATGAAAAGCTTTGACGGTAAGGTGGCGTTTCTGGACCGTTCGGATATTAATACGGATGAAATTATACCCGCACGCTATCTCACGGAGATTACCAAAGAGGCTCTGAAGCCCTATCTGATGGAGGATCTCAGCATGGAGGGTTTTCATCCTGCCACAAGCCTTGCCGGGGCTTCTGTTGTGGTGAGTCGTGCCAATTTCGGCTGCGGTTCTTCCCGTGAGCATGCTCCGTGGGCATTTGAAGTCAATGGCATCTACCTTGTCATTGCGGAAAGTTTTGCCCGTATTTTTCGCCAGAACATGTTTAACTGCGGTATGATGGCTGTTGAACTGCCATCGGAAACCATCGAAACACTTTTTGCCCGTTTTGCAGGCAGAGATACTTTTGTTACCGTTAATCTTGAAAAAGAAGAATTTTCTTTTCGGTCAGAAAATGATCGGTTGGATTTTTCCTTTCATATTTCAGAATTTGATAAAAGCCTTGTGCTGGCTGGTGGATGGGTGGATTTTGCGGATCAAAACTACTAGCCTGCCCGGACCATGGGGGATACCTGCCGCATTCTGAAACAATGCTTTTTCCTGTCAGGAAAGTGGGACGAAATGGTGAAGCAGGGGATGGCATTGCGCCTTTTCCTGCTTTCTGGTACATGGACTGGCTATTCTCAGGGAGGTTTCATTGACAGCAGACAATCCCGAAGTTCCCCGGACCCTGCCCATGGTACTCATTGACTCTTTTTTTGCTCTGGGCCTTTTTTCTGCCCTTATGTTTCGTATCCTCATTGTTTTTACCCAGTGGCAGGTACAGTGGTTCCGGCCAGTCTGGTATGCTGGGGTAATGGGGTATGTTCTGTTTTTTGGTTTCCGCTATTATATTTCGCGGAAGAGGCGCAGGGTGATAGCAGACTTTTGTCTTGGTGATAAGCTGGAAAAGGATCTGCCCCTGAGTGCTGATGACCGCGGAGCCCTCCTGTATCTGGTGAATTCCATCCGTAAATCACGGGAAAACATGAACTATCTTTTTATCTTTGTGCTTTCATGCCTTGCCGTTTTTCTGGATCTGTGGATGCATTGGTAAGCAGCCCATTCAGGCCGGCAGGGTGCCGGTTTGTGGTGTGACAGAGGGGCGAGTGCTGCAGGAGGACAGCTGTCTGCTCCCCGTAATCTTTGAACCCGGCTGCGTACTCAACGGTCATATTGGCAAGCCGTATGATGATGGACTGACTTACTAATGAGTTCCTTTCCCACTCGACATAGATAAAGCCCCGGTTCCTTTTATGGGAATTGAAAACGAGATGGTTTTGTCGAGAGCGTTTTGAACTCTTTAGTAATGCTTTGAAAAAGGTGGGGGTATGGACGAAGAAAATTTTCATTTCCCAGAGCTGGTACTTCTGGATTTTGGAGGGGTTATTGCCGAGGAAGGTTTTAAGACCGCCATGGCTGATCTTGCAGACAGCCAGGGAAAGAATCCAGAAACCCTGAAGCGTCAGGCTTTTGATCTTGTCTATGCCACAGGGTTCACCACTGGCAAAATCAAAGATACCTCGTTTTGGAAAATATTTCGTGACATGACGGGTATTGAAGGAGAAGATGCCTTTCTCACGAATTTTGTGAAAGAACGGTTTGTGGTGAGGCCTTTCATGCTTTCTCTGGTGATGCAGCTCAGGGAGGCTGGTATACGGACGGCTGTTCTCAGCGATCAGACCCATTGGCTCGAAGAGCTGGATGAAAGGGATCATTTTTTTTCCTGTTTTGATAGGGTTTTTAACTCCTATCAGGCTGGCATAACCAAAAAAGATCCTCTGTTTTTTCTGCAGGTACTGGATCGGATGAAGGCTTCCGCGGACCGGACCCTTTTTGTGGATGACCATAAACCCCACGTGGAAAGGGCCATGGGTCTGGGCATGGATGCCATATGGTACAGGGAGCAGGAAGAATTTGAGAGAGCTATCCTTGCCCGTTTTCCTTTTATTCTTTTTCCCGGAGAGGGGAGGCTTTTCCGCTGATCCATGGCCAGTAAACAGGAGGTGGTGTCAGGCAACTCTGTGGAAAGGCTTTCAGAAGAGTCAGAGAGCGGGCAGATGGCAAGGCGGATAGGAGGCAGGGATATGAAGACGGAAGCTTTTGAGAGAATGTGGCCGGAAGATGTTGCCACTTACATGAAAGCCCGGAAGGAGAAGGCTTATCTTTTGGTGGATGTCCGTGAAGATTCGGAATATGGCGAAGAGCATATTCCGGGGGCTCTGCACCTGCCTTTGAGTGAAGTCCCTTCCCGAATCGCTTCGTTTGTGAAAGATGCGGAGAGGGAACTTATCTTCTATTGTGCCAGGGGAGTGAGGTCCGAAGCTGCCGCTATCATGGGGCGGGAAGTACTGGGGCCGGAGCTGCGGATCATCAGCATGACAGGTGGCATGGCTGCCTGGGAATCCGGCATCGTGGAAAGTCCGCCGGACCTTTCTCTTTTTTATGGGAACCTTATGGAAGGGACTCACCTGCAACGGGCCATGGCCCTTGAAAAGGGTGCAGAGTTTTTCTATGGTTTGCTGGCGGAACGCTGGGGGCAGTTCCCACTTGGGGATGTTTTTGCAAAGATGGGTCGTGATGAAGTGGCCCATGCAAGAATTCTCTGGCGGTTTATGCGGGAAGAGGGCAGTTTTGAGGCGGTGTACGGAAACCTGACAACGGATTTTGCCGAAAGCGGGGAGAGGCTGAACGATCTTGCTGAACAACTGGAGGCATTTACCGGGGCAGCCTGTGCCGAGGTTCTTGAAACGGCTTTGCGTGTCGAATTGATGGCCTATGACCTTTACAGGAACCTCGGAGAATCTGCCCAGGGAGAAGAGCGGGATGCCTTTATGACGCTGGCTCAGGCGGAAAAAGCCCATATGGTGCGTCTTGGAGATGCCTTTGCCCTCTGCGAAGAATCCAGATAAGGAATAGTTATGAAGCGTTTTGAAGAGTTGTTTGCCGAGTTGCAGGAAAAAGCACGAAAAAGACTGCCGGGATCCGGTACTGTTGCTGCCCTTGATCAGGGAAAGCATTTTATAGGGAAGAAAATACTTGAAGAGGCCGGAGAAGTATGGATGGCCGCAGAGTATGAGGGCCGGGAGAAAACCGCAGAGGAAATTTCCCAGCTCCTCTATCATGTGCAGGTGATGATGCTTGCCTGTGACCTGAGCCTTGAAGATGTGTATAAATATTTATAAGGCTTTTGTGCAGAAAGCAGTCTTCCTGTTACCGGTGCAAAAGACCTGAAAATATGTCAGCACTGTTACGAGGTATATGCAGGGCCAGAAGATTTTCTGTGTCTGCCCTTGATGTTAGAAAGGAAAATCCATGCTGCAGATTGCACTACCCAATAAGGGAAGCCTTTCCGAAGACAGTGTGCGTCTTGTTCGGGAGGCAGGATATAATTGCCGCCGTCTGGGCAAGGAGCTGATCATTTCCGATGTGGAGAACGGGATTGATTTTTTCTTTTTACGGCCAAAGGATATTGCTGTTTATGTACGGAAAGGGATTCTGGCCCTTGGAATTACAGGCCGGGATCTTGCGCTGGACTCCGGTGCCGGAGTGGTGGAAATCCTGCCTCTTCATTTTGGTAAATCAAAATTTTGCTATGCGGTCCCTGATAACAGTCCCATAACTCCGGATAATCTGGAAGGCTGCCGTATTGCTACCAGCTATGCAACTCTGGTGGCAAGGGATCTTGAAGAACGGAAAGTGGCGGCGGAAATTGTTCCTCTGGATGGTGCTGTAGAGATTTCCATCCGACTGGGTGTCGCCGATCTTATTGCCGATGTAGTGCAGACGGGCAAAACCCTTAAAGATGCCGGTTTGAAGGTGGTGGGCGAGGTGGTCCTGGAGAGTGAAGCCGTGTTGGTGGGACAGGATGATCGTGTGCTTGAAAACCCTTTGGTCAGAACCTTTGTGGAGCGTCTTCAAGGAATTGTTGTCGCCAGAGACTATGTAATTGTGGAGTATGATGTCCCGGAAAGTCTTCTGGAGCAAGCCTGCTGTATTACGCCCGGTATAGAGTCTCCCACCGTTTCTCCCCTTAGTAAAAAAGGCTGGATGGCCGTGAAAGCCATGGCGAAGAAAAAAGAAGTCAACGGTATCATGGATGCGCTGACGGCATTAGGTGCCCGCGGTATTATGGTTCTGGATATCCGGACCTGCAGAATTTAAAGGAGACGTGTTTATGAAAAAGGCCCGGGCCCTGATCATTAACCATACACCGGAACCGGAACGCATATGTGCAGCATCGGCAAGGATCTCGACGAAAGAGGGTAGTGCCACAACGATCTATGAAGAAACGAGGCGTGAAAATATTGGAGGGCTGATCCGCAATGTGATGGGGCTTGGCCATCAGTCCATAGCAGAGCATGCCGTCTTTACCCTTGCCTTTGAAGATGTTTCCGTTTTTTTTGAACAGTATCTTATTGAGTTCAGGCTGGCCGCTTATACAGTTAAGTCAAGGCGCTATGTAGACTATGCGGGAATGGGGTGGTTGCGGCCTGATTTTCGCTTTGAAAAGCCGGAGGCAGACCGGTCGAGATTCGAGGCTGTCTATGATGAGCAGATGCAGCGGCTTTTTGATGCCTATGCCCACCTTACATCCCTGGGAATTCCCAAGGAAGATGCCCGATTCCTTTTACCCTGCAGCTTCCGGAGCCATATTTATTGTACGATGAATGCACGGGAACTGCTTCATTTTCTGACAACCAGCCTTTTGGGCCGGGGGAGAGTTTACCCGGAGATCCGCAGTTTGGGGGAATTGATTCTGAATCAGGCCCGTGCCGTACTACCCGATGTCTTTGATGGTCTGACAGCACCGGAAACCGTGCTGCTGTCTGCAAGGGTGGAGAAGGGGCCGGAAAGGGATTTCTTCAGAAAAACCCGCCTGATTTCTGGGCCGGAGGATGGAGAAAAGATGGTGGCTCTTGCAGCCTTGATGCGGCAGGGTGTGGGACCGGATGGTGCGGAAAATTTGTTGAGAAAAGATCCCTCCCTGAAGCAGGCAATGGTGAGGAGGGTTCTTGCGGATGCAAGACCCAGAGAGCTGGAGCAGGTGAACTATACTTTCCATATACCAGGCATCAGTCTTGCAAGCCTTACCCATATGACCCGTCACAGGATTCAGAATCTTGTAGTTCCGGATTTTGCTCATTATGGCAGACATGGAATGGTATTGCCGGAAACCATCAACCGCATGCCTGAAGCCCTGATGATTTATCAGGAGGCTGTTGCCGGGAGCGATGCCCTATGGAGAAAAGGGCAGGATGCTGGTCTTGTGCCAGAAGACAGCGTGTATCTTCTGGTTGCCGGCAATACGACAGACATTTATTCTACAATGAATGCGAGGCAGCTTTTTCATTTTCTGCGCCTGAGAACCTGCTTCCGGGCCCAATGGGAAATAAGGGAGATTGCATGGGAAATGCGTGCTCTGCTGATGGAGAGGGACCCAGGTCTTTTTCACCTGGCAGGCCCGGGATGCGGTCACGGTGGGAGGTGTCCGGAAGGCCGCATGTCCTGTGGTCGCATGGCAGAGGTGCGGGAGCGTATGGGACAGTGAGCCGTGCTGAAGGGGCGGCCGGATTGCAAAAAAAGAGTTTAGGCAAGAATATCTTTTTTGGTGGTTTTGCTGTGGGTGTTGCCGGGTTTTGGCGTATAAAAATGGCAGGGTTGGCCTGAACTACGGAAAACGGCAAGGGAAGGCATTTCCCGGCTTTTGAAGTTAAGTCCGCGACAGCCATGGGGAAACTTCGGCTCCCAGGTGATATAGTAATGGCGGCAGCGATAGCAGTTGATTCGTTTTTTTTGAGTTTTCATGTTTTTCGATGGGTTGCAGATTGAGCCCGTGCTGGGATATTTTTTTACCACTTTGCGCCATCTTACTCCTTTACCAGATGGATGACAAGATATCGGAGCATGCGCCCTGTGATAGAACAAAAGATTATTCGAAATCTTAAAAAATTTGAATCTTACAATAAAGATCGCCATAGAATGTTTGTGGAATGCAGCCCCAGAGAAGCTGTACAGATTCTCTATCTTCTTCCTTGGATGCTGAGCGTTAATCATCCCAAAGTGCCGGGATATATTGATGGAGCACGCCATTCCTTCAGGGTTCATGGTGTGGATCGCAGTGCTGAAATCAAAAAAAGAGATTCTTCTTTTCGCCGTCTTTTTGGTGTGGGTGATGCCGTTCTTTTTGCCCGAAAAGCAGTGCGGTCCATTGAAGGGCTTTACTCCATCGGGAGCGCTGGCACCCTGGCCCAGACCCAGGATTCCGATTGTGATATATGGATCTGCTGTGACAGCAAGGTTATTGGCATGGAGGGATGGAAAGTACTGCAACAGAAGGTCAATATTATCAAAGACTGGCTGGATACGCATTGTCGCATGCCGGTATATTTTTTTTTGTCGGATCTGGAGGCCATCCGCCGGGGTGATTTTGGTCGTGCGGTGGACGAGGGCTCCGGATCTGCACAGAAAAATGTTCTGAAAGAAGAATTTTACCGTACATCTATTGTCATCCTGGGTAAAGTTCCGTTCTGGTGGGTCTGCTGGGATAGGGAAGGAGTCCTTTCTTACGAAGAGACTTGGGCGGGTGTATGTGAGGGAGGGCGTCTCTGCGATGATCTTGTCAATCTTGGAGGTCTGGATACGGTAAGCTATCAGGAGTTTTTGGGGGCGGCCCTCTGGCAGCTGCACAAGGCACTGACAAGTCCTCTGAAGTCTGTCATTAAAATGACTTTTCTTCACATGTATCTTGATCGTCCCCATGAGGTCCTGCCCTGCCACCGGTTCCGGGAGCAGGTGCTGGGCGAGGAAAGGGGCTTTCAGGATCCTGTCAGCTTTTCCATGGAACTTATCCTTCGGGAGTACGGATCACAGCTTCCTGACGATGAACACAGGCTGCTGGTCCGTTGTTTTTATCTGCGGTGCAGCTTAACAGCCTTTGAAACCAAGCGTTCCATGCGAAAGGCCCAGTCTCAGGGGTTTGTACAGACGGCAGGGCTTTCCCACGACGACTGTTTTGAACTGGATGCTTTTGAAGAGTGGGATGCGGCCAGGCAGGTTCGGTTGGGAAAAATGATGATGCTGCGCCTGTTCCGTTTTTACGAGGACATTGTCCGAAAAGCAGCCGGGGTAGCCAGCATTATGGACCGTCGGGATCTTACGGTGCTGGGTCGAAGGATCACGGCGATTTATCAGAAAAAAAAGTTCAAGGTGGTGCATCTGCCAAGGCCAGGCCAAGCCTTTAATTTAGCCTCCCTGGAGTTTGTCTGGTCCGGGTCTGGATGGAAACTTTACTCCGGTTCAGGGCGCGAGGTGCCCCTGCTGGCAGAAGTGAACATACTGGAGGCCGTTGCCTTTGGTGTATGGAATGGTCTCTATGACCGAACAGCTATGCGTATGGAACCCAACGCTACCAGTGTAAGTCTCCAGGAAATTATTAATCTTTCTGAAAAGATTAAAGATATTTTTGGTGTCTGCGATGTTGTGGAAAGGGATGCGGACGTTTTTCTGAAGGCAGAGCGCTTTACCAAGATTCTGATTGTGATCAGCTTTGAAAAAAGTCCTTATGAGAAGGACATCAATGACCTGGGGGTTATTTTTGCCAATGCATGGGGTGAGCTGTATGTGCGTCGTTTTCAGTCTCCCTTTGCTCTGAATGCTTTTATGCGGAAATATAAAACGGGGAACCCCGGTCTTGAAGTTTACTACTATCTTCAGCGTAACGCATCGTATTATGAAAAAATTATTGAAAGAACCAAGCGCCTTACGGCACTTTTTCTTGGGTCCGGTTCCGGATAATTCAGAAATACGACGGGAGGAAGGCAATGAGGATCCGGTCCCTTGCGGAACAGGCCCGTGCGGGGCTTGAGAAAATGATAGTGTTTAATGAACTGGAAGCACAACGTTTGTATACGGAAAAACAGCTGGCCATGCGTCTGGGGCTGGGGCGAACTCCCGTAAGGGAGGCTCTGCAGCGGCTTTCTCATGATCGCATGGTGGAGGTGCATGCCCGCCGTGGTATTCAGGTTGCTCCTCTGACAGTGAAGGATCAGTTGCGGGTTCTGGAAGTGAGGCGGGCCATCGAGGGTGCCTGTGTACAGCATGCCGCAATGAGGGCAACAGAAGAGCAAAAAATACAGATGCTCGTTCTGGGGAAAGGCATTATGGAAGCTGCCATGCTGGATGATGATGCCGAGGTATTGAACTGTCTCAGGGAGATTCATGACTGCCTTGTCACGGCCACCCAGAATCTTTTTTTTGCTCAGGCCATGAGTCCGCTTCTCAGCAGGTCAAGACGGTTCTGGTTTATGAACAAAGGGGCTGCCGATTCACGCAGGGGAGCATTATTGTATCACCGTGTTCTTTGTTCTGTTTCCCGGGGAGATTGCGAGATGGCAAAAAAGGCTTCCCGTGATTTGATGGATTATCTGAAATTTTTCGCAGAAAGCAGGCAGGATTCGGAAAGATAAGTGGCGTCCCCAAGGGGATTCGAACCCCTGTCGCCGGCGTGAAAGGCCGGTGTCCTGGACCGGGCTAGACGATGGGGACGCATGGTGGTGGGGGGAGGATTTGAACCTCCGAAGGCTTGGCCGGCAGATTTACAGTCTGCTCCCTTTGACCGCTCGGGAACCCCACCCCGAATAAAATGTCATTTTCAATGTGATAGCAATGAAAATGACACAGGCACTACATGTAAGAATATACTAGATATTGTAAAATATGGTACCGAAGGCCGGACTTGAACCGGCACGGGTCTCCCCACTGCGCCCTCAACACAGCGTGTCTACCTATTCCACCACTTCGGCATATTTTTGGCGTCCCCAAGGGGATTCGAACCCCTGTCGCCGGCGTGAAAGGCCGGTGTCCTGGACCGGGCTAGACGATGGGGACGCATGGTGGTGGGGGGAGGATTTGAACCTCCGAAGGCTTGGCCGGCAGATTTACAGTCTGCTCCCTTTGACCGCTCGGGAACCCCACCTGAACTTAGGATTACTTACATACAAATAGCAGGCAAGTAATCATCAATCGAAGAGCACAACTAACAATAATAACTTATTATGGTACCGAAGGCCGGACTTGAACCGGCACGGGTCTCCCCACTGCGCCCTCAACACAGCGTGTCTACCTATTCCACCACTTCGGCATAGAAACTTATTCCACTGGGACCGACTGTGCTGCCGGCTGGCTAATGCCTGTGCTCGGCATAACAGAGGTTTCCTGCTTGTTGCCGGAAATATAAGCAAGACTTAAAGAAGTCAGCATAAACAGAATGGCAATGCCTGTTGTTATTTTACCCATGAGAGTCTGTCCACCGGAAGGACCAAGCAGTGCCTGACTGGATCCACTCCCAAAGGCAGCACCCATTTCAGCACCTTTACCGGCCTGAAGCAGAACGATGAGTATCAGGGTGAAGCATATAATCACATGAAGCGTAACGAGCAGGGTCGTCATTAGTACAGTCCGTTTCTGATCAGGGAGACGAAGGTTTCGGGATCGAGGCTTGCGCCGCCCACAAGGGCACCATCAACATCGGAAAGAGCTATTAACTCTTTGATATTGGATGGTTTAACGCTGCCACCATACAGAATCCGTATGCGCTTGGCAAGGTCTTTTTCAAAGCAGTCTGCCAAGGTTTCCCGCAAAAAAGCATGGACCTCCTGAACCTGATCCACGCTGGCGGTTTTTCCTGTTCCAATGGCCCATATAGGTTCATATGCTAGGATCAGAAATTCCGCGTCCGTCACGGAGAGGCCTTTTACCGCTTCGCGCACCTGTTTGTCAAGTACTTTGAAAGTACGTCCTTCATTTCTCTGAGCATCACTTTCGCCGACACAGAGAATCGGTCCGATTTTATTTAGAATTGATGCCCGTATCTTTTTTTGGATAAGACTATCCGTTTCTGAAGAATACTGGCGGCGCTCAGAGTGGCCCACTATGACGAACTGACAGCCGCATGCCTTCAGCATGGGTGCGGAAATTTCTCCCGTAAAGGCCCCTTGCGGTTCTGTGTGAACGTTTTGGGCTGCCAGGAGAAAAGGTGTATCCTTAAGTTTCTCCGCTACGGTCAGGAGGGCAGGGAAAGATGGAGCAAGGGCAATATCCGCCGTGGCCGGAAGGCTGGAGAGGCTGGTAATGATGGACTCTGCTGTCTGTGCCGCTTCTTCAGGTGTTTTATGCATTTTCCAGTTGGCGACAATGAATGTTCTACGATCCATGGTATCTACCTTTCTCCCGATTATGATGCCTTTCCGATATGTGCGGCAAGGTCCACCATTCGCTGGGAATAGCCGGTTTCATTGTCGTACCATGCCAGTACCTTGACCATGTCTTCCCCAATGGTTTCAGTGGTGGGTGCGTCCACAATGGAGGAGAGGTGGCAGCCGTTGAAGTCCATGGAAACCAGCGGTTTTTCCTCAAACCCTAGAATTCCTTTCAGGGAGCCTTCGCTGGCGGTTTTAAGGGCAGCATTCACTACGGCTTTTGTGAGGCCCCTGCTTTCCGTGTTGACTACAAGATCGATCATGGACACATTGGGGGTAGGTACGCGAATGGAGAGCCCATTGAGTCGGCCCTGAAGGGATGGGAGTACAAGCCCCACGGCTTTGGCGGCACCGGTGGTGGTGGGGACCATAGAGAGTCCTGCAGCCCTTGCCCGGCGAAGGTCCTTATGGGGGAAATCCAGAATTCGCTGGTCCCCTGTGTAGGAATGAATGGTGGTCATGAGTCCCTGGCGTATGCCGAAGTTTTCCATGAGAATTTTGGCGACGGGAGCCAGGCAGTTGGTGGTGCAGGATGCGTTGGAGACAATGAAATGTTTTTCGGGGCGGAAGGTGTCTTCGTTGACTCCCATGACAAAGGTGGCATCAGGATTTTGCCCCGGCGCTGAAATGATAACTCTTTCAGCGCCTGCTTTTAGATGGGCGGCGGCTTTTTCCCTGTCCCGGAACATGCCTGTGCATTCTGCCACGATGTTGATGCCAAGCTCCTTCCATGGCAGCTCGGACGGATCTTTCTTGGAAAAGAATGGGATGGTACGCCCATTAACAATAATGGCATCCTCCCGTGCTTCTATCGAGGCATTGAGTCTGCCATGCACGGAATCATAGGCCAGCAGGTGGGCCATGGTTTCCGGTGTGGTGAGATCATTGATGGCAGCAATTTCCACATCCGGGTGGTCCATGGCACAGCGGAATACCACGCGGCCGATACGTCCCAGGCCATTGATGGCGACTTTAACAGTCATGACTCCTCCTTCAGGGTCTTGATCATATTGATGGCATCTGTGCCATCGGGATAATATTGTTTGCGGATACCAGTAGAGGTAAAGCCCAGGTTGCGGTAGAAAGCCTGGGCTGCGGTATTGTTTTGAGCCACTTCAAGAAAGATAAGGGGCCAGTCGGAAGCAGCGGCCCTGATAAAAGTTTCCTGTATGAGGGTGCGTGCAATCCCCCTGTGCCTGCAGTCCGGATGTACGGCGATCTTTAAGATCTCAATGCCATCGGCCACGTCCCTGCTGCACAGGTAGGCTATGGGGCGTTGTCCCATAATGACCACCTTGCACAGGGCTCCCGGAAAAAGAAGCTCTGCCATGAAATCCTGTTTTTTCCATGGGAAGGGGAAAAGGGATCCCTCGAGTTCTGTGATACAGGCGAGATCTTCGGAAACCATGGGGCGGATGAGGGTGTTATCCCTTCTGGGCACTGCGGGGCATTCCTTTCAGTACTCCACTGGCTAGCGTAATACTGCGTTTCCCATGGGCTTCCAGCTGTGTTCCTATCTCGTGGATAGGAACACGCTTTCGTAAGCTGATGGCGCGGATGAGGAGGGGCAGGTTGACACCGCTGATTACCTCTATCCTTCCTTCTTCCAGAAAAGAATAGCTTAAGTTGGAAGGGCTGCCGCCGAACATGTCCGTGAGAATCAGCAGGCCTTGTCCCTGATCCATTTTTTTCAGGGTCTCGGCAATGGTTTTGCGGATCGTGTCTGCATCCTCACGGATGTTGACGGATACGGAACTGACAAGCTGAGGTTTTTCGCCAAGAATGAACTCTGCAGCATCAATCAGTGCCTGACCCAGCTGGCAGTGGGTTACAACGGTAATTCCGATCATCAATTTTTATTTCCCGATTAAGGGTTCGTGTCAGGCGAAGGCGGACTGGCGCAGGATATCCCTGTGACTGATGCCAATCTGGCCGACCCGTCCCTGCAGGTATTCAAAGATACGACGGGCTATGGCAACGGACCTGTGTCGTCCACCGGTACAGCCTATCCCCAGGGTGAGATAAGCTTTGCCCTCTCTTTTATACAAAGGGATCAAATAGTCAAGAAGGTCGAGGTATTTTTGTAGAAAGAGCTGTGTTTCCTCCTGGAACAGGATGAAGTCCCGTACAGCCGGATCTTCTCCTGTGAGGTCCCTGAGATCCGGATTGAAATAGGGGTTAGCCAGAAAGCGCACATCCATAAGAAGATCCATGTTTCTGGGTAGTCCGTATTTGAAGCCGAAACTTAACAGGTCTATCCGGAGGGTGTCTGTGGAGATGCAGTGCTGGGCGATGCCCATGATCAGTGCTTTGAGGCTGTGTACTGTTGTTTCAGAGGTGTCAATGACGTGATCGGCATTTTCCTTCAAGGGGGACATTCGTAGAATTTCTTCCCGAATACCGTCCAGCAGGGAACTGCTCTGGGCAAGGGGGTGCTGACGCCGGGTCTGGCTGAAACGATCCAGAAGTACATCTTCCCTCGTGTCGAGGAATATGAGCTGAAAACTCCAGCCCTGGTTGCGGATTTCTGTAAAGATGCGGGCATGGCTTTCGATGAAGCTTTTTTCCCGGATGTCCATGATAAAGCCGAGGCCATTGAAGTCCGTAGAGCCGCTGTGGATACGCAGTTCAAGGAATTTAGGGAGAAGGGAAACGGGCAGGTTGTCTACGCAATAGAAGCCTGCGTCTTCGAGAGCCGCTGCAGCCGTGCTTTTCCCAGATCCGGAAAGTCCTGTAATTACAATTATTTTTCCGTTAGCTTCCATGGGGCCTGCTTGTTTTCATGTAGTGGGTGTTTGTTTCTAAAAATCTTCATCCATAGGTGCGATGGCAGCACGGACCATGTCGGCACTGGATGCCCTACGGAGCGCGTCCCTTATGGCTGGATCCCTCAAAAGCCTGGAAATTCTGGCGAGAACCTTAAGGTGCAGGCCTGTGGATGCAGCGGGTGTCAGTATGACGAAAAAGATATGCACGGGTTTGTTGTCCATGGCATCAAAGGAGACTCCCCGGCGGCTTTTTCCAAAAATAAGGATAAGATCCCCGATGCCCTCCAGTTTACCATGGGGAATGGCAATCCCATTTCCAATGCCTGTGCTGCCCAGTCGTTCCCTTTCCAGCAGCACCTCTATCAGGGCTTCTCTGGGGGGTGTGTTCGCGTGGCATAGGGGCGCAAGCAGTTCAGACAATGCCGTAATTTTATCCCGGGCCTGCAGATCCGTGAGAATGGTCTGGTCGGTCAGGACATCCAGGAGTTTCATCGTGTGTAACCTTGTATGCTGTCATGAAAAATCATGAAAAGGATCCTTTTCGTGCGCCCTCTGGAAAGATTTCTTCCCAGAGGGCAGGGCGATGGAATCAGGCCGTAGGTTGAATCAGGCCCATATCCCCGTCTTTTCGCAGGTAGAGAACATTTACCTGGTTGGTTTGTGCATCTGTGTATACGATAAAGTCTTTGTCTGATATGGCAAGTTGCATGGCTGCTTCCTCGGCGTCCATGGGTTTAAAATACATGGATTCCACCACAAGTCCCGGTGGAGAAGAGGGGGCCGCTGGCTCCTCTTCTTCGGACTGGCGGATGGCAGCAGCTTCTGCCATGGATGCCTCGGCGCCTTTAATTCCCCCTTTGGAGACAGGGCGTTTTTCTCTTTTCTTTTCTTTGCTTCGCCGGATCTGTTTTTTGAGTTTGTCTACCACAAGGTCAAGGGCTGCGTACATGTTTTCCGTTTCTTCCGTAGCCTGAAGATTAAGACGGTCACAGGTTATGCGCACTTCTGCAATGTGACGGATTTTTTCCACGGATAAAACTACCTGTGCCTCTGCCGGGCTGTCAAATTGTTTATCCAGCCGGGCAAGCTTGCTGGCGGCGTAGTCTTTGAGTGCTTCCGAGGGTTCGATGTTTTTGAAGGTCACTGCTGTCTTCATGATGGGCCTCCCTGGTGGGTTTGGTTCGAAGTCCTCTATGGCTGTCCTGCCGCTGCCGGATATGGTTTCTGCGGCAGGATCAATGCTGTTTGCGACTGATATGACTCAGTACTGTCTGCGTTTGCTGGAGGGAAGAATTTTTAGAATTTCCCTGTATTTGGCAATGGTTCTTCTGGCAATGCGGATATTATGATCCTTTTCAAGAATGGCTGCTAGTTTCAGATCGCTGTAAGGATTTTGCGGATGTTCGCTTTCCACCAGCTGCTTGATTTTTTCAAGGACGCTGGCCGATGCGAGGGCTTCTCCCTCAACTCTGTTTATGGAGCTGTTGAAAAAATACTTGAGCTCAAAAAGACCCTGTGGTGTGTAGGCATATTTGTTGGTTGTAACCCGACTGATGGTGGATTCATGCATTTGTATGTCCTGGGCTACATCCCTCAGTACCATGGGCTTTAAATGGGTAATGCCTTTTTCAAAGAAGTCCCTCTGAAAGCGTACAATGCTTTCCATTACATTATAGATGGTTTTCTGGCGCTGCTGGATACTTTTGATCAGCCACGAGGCGGAGCGCATTTTTTCCTGAAGATAATCTTTGGTTTCCCCGGATATTTTTTCGCCGGTGCGCATGGCTTTTTTATAATATGGGTTGATATGCAGCCTTGGCAAACCATCATCATTCAGGGTTATAATGAAGTCATCATTCTGTCTGTATACATAGATATCCGGTGTAATATAAACCGGGGCTTCATTATGATACTCCCGGCCGGGTTTGGGTTCCAGCGACCGAATGACGGCGACGGCAGCAATAATGGTTTCTATGGGAAGCTTCAGGCTTTTGGCAATGGCTTTAAAATTTTTGTTCTCAAGATGCTTGAGATGTTGGGAGATGATTTTTTCAACAATTTCTGAGTGGATGCCGAGTCGTTCTGTCTGCAGCAGCAGGCATTCCTTAAGGTTACGGGCTCCTACGCCTGCAGGGTCAAAGGACTGGACAAGGGAGAGGGTTTTGCCGACCTTTGCTTCGGGACAGTTGCATACCTCAATGATTTCTTCCAGGGTGGCATCGAGATAGCCGTCTGTGTTGATGTTTCCGATGATGAGGCTGGCAATCTGCTGGGTACGGATATCGGTTTCCGCCATGGAAAGCTGCCAGAGCAGATGTTCATGCAGGCTCTCCTTGCCGGAAACAAAATTCTCGTAGCGTGGGCCGTCTTTTTCCTCGGATTCAAAGTGAACCCTGCCGGCACTGCTGTACTCATCCAGATAGCTGTCCCAGTCGGTTTCAGGACTGACGGTTTCCCCGATTTCCACTTCCTTGAGACCCTCTTCCGTAGCAGGAGATTCCGGGGTTTCCGGGGTCTCCGGCTCAGGGGCTTCCATGCGTTCCTCAAGGGCAGGGTTTTGTTCCAGTTCCTGCTGGATGGCATCCACAAGTTCAAGCCGGGAAAGCTGTAGCAGTTTGATGGCCTGCTGCAGCTGGGGTGTCATGACAAGTTGCTGGGTCAGTTTAAGCTGTTGTCGGAGTTCTATGGCCATTTTATAACCGGAATCCGTCTCCTAAGTAGTTTTTTCGGGCTACGGGACTGGAAGCAATGGCTTCGGGCGAGCCCGACTCCACAACTTTACCGGAATGCAGGATGAATGCTGTATCGCAGACCCCCAGAGTTTCCCGTACATTGTGATCAGATATAAGTACACCAATACCCCTCTGGGTCAGATAGGCAATGATGCCCTGGATGTCGCTGACAGCCATGGGGTCCACGCCTGCAAAGGGCTCATCCAGAAGAACAAAGGCCGGATCTGTGGAGAGGACCCGGGCAATTTCAAGCCTTCTGCGTTCTCCGCCGGAAAGGACCGTTGCTGGCTGGGTAGCCAGGTGGCGTATGCCGAGTTCGTCCAGCAGAGAATCTGCTTTCTGGTTGCGTTCCCATCGGCCCATGTTAAGATTTTCAAGGATGATGAGAATATTATCCCTTACAGAAAGCTTCCTGAATATGGATGCCTCCTGAGGCAGGTAGCCGATTCCGTACCGCGCCCGCATGTACATGGGATAGTCTGTCAGATCCTTATCGTCAAGGAAAACCCTGCCGCCATCGGGTCTGATGAGGCCTACCGCCATATAGAAGGTGGTTGTTTTACCGGCACCGTTGGGGCCAAGAAGGCCAATGACCTGACGGCTTTCCACGTCAATGGACACCTCATCCACCACCTTGCGGTTTCCGTATTTCTTTTCTAGTCCCTGCAGTCGTAAAACGGGCATGGAGTCCTCTCCTTGGAATATCAGAAAGAAGGTGAGCTGTCGGGGTGCAGGGTGCCTGACGCCCCTCCGGAGATTTGGACCTCTCCGGTTTTTCTGTCCAGCACTATGATGGGACCTTGCAGCATGTTGCCTCCGCTGCGTTCCATGCGGGCCGGACTGCCCGTCAGAACAACGGTGTCATCTTCAGCTGTGTAGATGGCCCTGTCTCCGGAGGCATTGCCATCATGCTGGGTCAGCTGAACCTTTCCTTCCGCAATGGCCCTCTCGATGGTGGGGGCGGAGGATGCTTCCGGTTTCTGATCCGGGTTGCTGTCCTGTTCTTTGTAATGGATGGTGATGGTATCTGCCCTGAGATCCGTTCCCGGTTGAATAATATGGACATTGCCGGTTAGCGTAAGGGTTCTTTCCGTAAAATCCCATTTCTGGAGGAGGGCCGAAGCCGTTGTGGGTCCAGTTTCCCTGCTTTCAGGTGAACGGTCTTCCAGGGTGGTGGGGGTTTGTTTCGTTCCCCGAACCTCCATGCGTTCCTTGAGGCGGTCATAGAAGATGCTGTTGCCGGTAATGTGGATATCCGGATGCAGGATTTCAGCAGGAGCTCCGTCAAGAAAAAGATGCTGGGGCTGGCCCTCATACCGGGCCTTGTCAGCAAAGGCCTGCAGATCTTCAGAGCTTACCCGCACAAAGCCTTGGGCTGTAAGGCTTTCCAGCTTGTCCGGCGATGGTGTTGCATCCATGGACTGGGGAAAGAATCGGATTCGGATGGTTTCTGCCCGGAGATCACCGTCGTTGCCGAAAATTCGGGCTTCTCCCTGCATATGGATCTGGCGGGTCCGGGTTTCCCATTCCTGCTCTCTGCTTTCAAAATGAAGAACTCCTGGATGTTCTGTGCTGCGGGCAGCTGCTGGAAAGAGGCCGGTCAGGGCCGCTAAAAACAGAAGCGACAGTATGCAGCGCAGGAAGTCAGGGAGAAGGCGGCGCATCATGGACCATTCCTTTCACATTCCCCTGAAAACGGATCCGGTTTTTGGGGATATCATAGGAGGCGGCATCGGACTTAACCTGGAGTCCCTGTCCCCGGACTTCCGTTTTAACGGGAGATATGAGCTGTTGATTTTCCGATTTGTAATGGAGTTCTTCGCTCAGAAGGGTGTACTCCGGGTGCTCCACCGTAACGGATCCTTTGAGCAGTATGTCTTTAGAGGTCATGTGCAGAAGGCCAGAGCGGGCGCGGGCACTGATGGGAATATCTTCTGCGGTGATGTAGGTCACGAGCACATTGATCAGGCCCACGGCCTCTCCCTTGCGGTCATAGTCAGCCCTGTCTGCCGTGAGTATCCAGGTAATTTTTCCGTTTTCTGTTGCCGTATGACGGAAATTGGAGAGGGAAACATCCGATTGCTGAAGAAGGGATTCCGGAGGCAGCGGAAGGGTCAGGCGCTCCACCAGAAAAAGAAGAAGGGTGGTGGTAATAAGCCCTGCGGCAAACAAAATCAGAAAGATCCGTTTACGGCGCCCTGGCTTCATTGGAGAGCGTTTTCCACAATGGCAGGCCAGAGATCCTTGGCTTTCAGAATGGCTTCGCATACTTCACGTACAGCCCCATGGCCCCCGGAGTTCCGGGTGGTGAAGTGTACCCGGTCTCGGACCTCGGCAGCTGCGTCAGGTACGGTGATGGAAAGGCCTACCCGTTTCATCAGGCCAAGATCGGGAAGATCGTCTCCCATAAAGGCCATGGCTTCGGGCTGCAGCCCGGTGGTCTTCACGATTTCGGGAAGGATGGCAGCCTTGTTCCGCACGGCGTCCCAGATCAGCTCTATGCCTAGATTGGCCAGCCGGTGGCGCAGGGCAGGTGCCGCCCTGCCCGTAACAATACCGACCTGGATTCCGGCATTCATGAGCAGCCGTATCCCCAGTCCGTCCTTTACGTTGAAAATTTTGGTTTCTTCGCCACTGTCACTGTAAATAACCGTTCCTGTTGTGAGAATGCCGTCCACATCCAGAAGCAGCAGGGAGATGTCTGAGAAGGAGGTTTTCACGGTCGGGTCCCTCCGAGGATCTCTTTGATAGCGCAGAGCTGATCAAGAAGGGCGGGTAGCGCGGCAAGATGCAGGGAGTTGGCGCCGTCACAAAGGGCTTTTTCCGGTTCCGGATGGGTTTCGATAAAGATGCCGTCCGCACCGGCAGCTACGGCACTTCTGGCCAGCACGGGAGCAAACTCTCTCTGGCCGGAGGATTGGGTGCCGGAACCTCCAGGAAGCTGTACGCTGTGGGTGGCGTCAAAAATAACCGGATGGCCAAATCCGCTGAGAATGGGAAGGCTGCGGAAGTCCACCACGAGGTTGTTGTATCCGAAACTTGCCCCTCGTTCTGTCAGCAGGATCTCCCGGGCGCCGGACTGGGTGAGCTTGCTGATGACATTCTGCATATCCCATGGGGCAAGAAACTGTCCTTTTTTGACATTGACGGGTTTGCCCGTGCGGGCTGCGGCACTGAGCAGGTCCGTCTGTCGGCATAGAAAGGCAGGTATCTGAATCATATCCAGAACCTCTGCTGCCGCATCGGCCTGGGAGGGCAGGTGAATATCTGAGATGACTGGAACTCCCGTGCGGTCTCGGACGGTTTCCAGTATCCGCAGGCCCTCTTCTATGCCGGGTCCCCTGAAAGAGGAGATGCTGCTCCGGTTTGCCTTGTCAAAGGAGGCTTTAAATATATAGGGTATGTTTCTTTTTTCGGTTTCTTTTTTCATGAAGTCGGCAATGTACAGGCAGAGATCAAGATTCTCTATGGCACAGGGGCCTGCGATGAGGAGAAGAGGATAGGCTGGCCCCAAGGGTATGGTTTGATTCTGTAGCTGAATTTTCATAGTCTGTCTCTTGTGTTGGGTGGTCCGTTGCTGCGGTTTGAAAGGATCTTTCTATTCCTACCGTTCTGTTATGCAAAAGTCAAGCCGATGTATCCCGGGGCATCGAAAAAAACTGTGACAGGCCGGTTCTCTACTTGATTCCCCATGGCCGAGCTGGTATGGTCTGCGACCAGAATGTATGCAGCAGAAAATCCATCCGTGAGGGGAAGCGTAAAGATGAAAAAAAGGGAAAGAACCAGCAGGCGCTGGTTAATTGTGCCCATGCTGGGGGTTCTGATTGGTATGCTCGTCTGGTTGCTGATAACCTGTTTTGAAGGACGAAAGCCGGAAATTCATCTGCTGATGGAGCATGCCAGTGTGGGGGATAATCAGGAAATTAGCCTGAACATCACAGATGAAGGTCGGGGTGTGAAGGAAGTGATGGTTTCCTTCTTCAAGGATGGCAGGGAACATGTGCTGGAGCAAAAGTTTTTTCCCGGAAGCAGCCTGCTCGGTGCAACCGGTGTTGATGAAGTACGCTTGTCCTTTGTCTTTACTCCATCTCAGCTGGGGATCACCGATGGCGCGGGTACCTTGAGGGTACGTGTGAGGGATGCCTCTTTGCGAGGGGGGTTGAAGGGTAATGTATCCTATCTTGAACGGGAAATGCGTGTGGATACAAGGCCTCCGGAAATCCGTGTTGTAACACGTCGGCACTATCTTGCGCAGGGAGGGGCCGGGCTTGTGGGATACCGTCTTTCCGAGCCTGTGGTGCGCAGTGGTGTAACGGTGGATGGAAACTTTTTTCCTGGCTGCGGAGGCTTTGGTCCGGAAAAGGATGTTTATCTTTCTTTTTTCGGTCTCGGACATGAGCCGGGATCCGGCGAGGAAATTTTCATTCTCGCGGAAGATTTTGCCGGTAATATCGGCCGGGCTGGTTTCCCCCACCATGTTAACGCCAGGCGTTTCCCTGAAGATAAAATAACCATAAGCGATCGTTTTCTGAATTGGAAAATGCCCGAGTTTCAGATCCCCGGAGGAGATCCGGAATCTCCTCTGGAGAAATTTCTTAAGGTGAATAATGTTCTCCGGGATAAAAATGAGGCAACCATTTTTGCTGCCACAGCGAAATCCAGTCCGGAGATCCTCTGGGACAGACATTTTCTGCCCCTGCCTGCTGCCGCCAACAGGGGCGGTTTTGCGGATCGGAGAATTTATTACTATAATGGGCAGGAGATTGACCGGCAGTTCCACATGGGAGTGGATCTGGCTTCCATAGCCCAGTCGCCCATCCCCGCAGCGGCATCGGGCAAGGTCGTTATGGCAGAAACCGTTGGCATTTATGGTGGAAATGTTATTCTGGATCATGGGTGCGGTTTGTTTAGCCATTATGCCCATATGAGCCAGATCGGCGTTGGTGTGGGAGATACGGTTAAGAGGGGTGAAAGCCTTGGCCTTACCGGTCTTACCGGGATGGCTGGGGGGGATCATCTTCACTTCGGGGTGATCGTGCACAACACTTTTGTGAATCCCATTGAGTGGTTGGACCCCAACTGGGTTGAAAATAATATTGCATCGAAACTCCGTGATATAGAAACCGGAATGTAGTTTTCCGGTGCAGCCGGATGTTGTTTTACCTGAAGGGAAGAAGTTCTTTTTTCGGGTTCTGCTACTGGCAGGATGGAATTCTCCGGAGCAGGAGATGCAAAAAGGATCTGTGACAGAACGTTACCTCGTACCATCCCGCTGTAACAGGCCGGATGACAATCTGAAAAGCAGGCTGTTTTTTCTTCCATCACCGTTGGGTGGAAGCAGGGAGAAGTTATGGGAGCATTTGAAGTCAATAAAACCTATCGGGAAATTAATGAGAAAATTGCTGCGGGCAAGGCTGTGGTGGTAACTGCAGAGGAAATGATTGATATTGTAGAAAATGAAGGTGCAGTCAAGGCTGCCAGAAGAGTGGATGTTGTGACCACGGGTACCTTTGCTCCCATGTGTTCTTCCGGGGCTTTTCTCAACTTTGGTCACGCCCAGCCAACCATTAAGGCGTCAAAAACCTGGTTTAATGGTGTGCCTGCCTATGGAGGACTGGCTGCCGTGGACTGCTATATCGGGGCAACGGAACCTACGGAAGAAGATCCTCTGAATAAGGTTTATCCCGGAAGTTTTAACTACGGCGGCGGCCATGTGATTGAGGACCTTGTGGCAGGGAAAAAGGTACACATGCGTTCAGAGGGGTATGGTACAACTTGTTACCCCAATCGTTTTTTTGAAAAGGACCTGACGCTTGCGGATCTGCCCCAGGCACTTTTATGCAATCCGAGAAATGCTTATCAGAACTATAATTGTGCCATCAATACCACTAAAAAAACCATTTATACCTATATGGGAACGCTTAAGCCCAGGATGGCCAATGCCAATTACTGCAGTGCCGGTGCCCTGAGTCCGCTGATGAATGATCCCTGTTACCGCACCATAGGGCTGGGAACCCGTATTTTTCTAGGAGGTGGGGTCGGCTATGTCACCTGGTGGGGAACCCAGCATAAGCCCCAAGCTCCGCGAACGGAAAACGGAATACCGACCACGCCTTCCGGCACTATTTTTGTGATGG
The DNA here is from genome assembly GCF_026155325.1 of Desulfobotulus pelophilus. Lineage (NCBI taxonomy): Bacteria > Pseudomonadati > Thermodesulfobacteriota > Desulfobacteria > Desulfobacterales > Desulfobacteraceae > Desulfobotulus > Desulfobotulus pelophilus. Next base: position 46,011 of record NZ_JAPFPW010000002.1, read on the forward strand.
GAGACATGAAACAGATGAAATCTGAATGGCTCAGGGGGGCGAGTATCCGGGGATACGGATGCTCTCTTTCCCTTGGTCTGGGTATTCCTATTCCTGTTCTGAATGAAGAAATGGCCAGGTATACAGGGGTGAAAGATTCGGAGATATTCACCCAGGTGGTGGATTATGCCATGGATTATCCCAACGGTGTTTCCCGAAGCTACGGGCAGGTGAGTTACGCGGACCTGAAGAGTGGAAGTATTACCGTTGAGGGTAAAATCATCCCCACCGTCCCTTTATCCAGCATGGTTAAAGGAAGAGAGGTGGCCTTGACTCTTAAGGAGTGGATAGAACGGGGGAAGTTTTTTCTGGGAGAACCTCAGTTTCTTCTTCCCGGTCCCGCCTGAAACAAGCTCCCCTCCTGATTTTGCAGGGAGGGGATTTTTTTGGCTGCAGACCAAGGCTGCTGGAGTTCCCTGTATAAGGTCCGCTGAGAAATGGCGCTTTATGCCCTTTTGATTGAAAGCGGGAGCACTGGAAATTTACGATAAGGCATGCGTGTGAAAACTAAGACAACTTCGGAGGCCATGCATTCAGCTCCAAAACCTTCGGTTCTGCGTGAAAATGTGGAAGCCATTATCATTGCCATTGTACTGGCCCTTCTAATCCGTACCTTCGGTGTTCAAGCTTTTAAAATCCCTTCGGGTTCCATGCTGGAGACCCTGCAGATCGGTGATCACATTCTTGTGAATAAGCTGTCTTACGGGTTGAATGTTCCCTTTTTTACCGGCCCCGTTCTGGGCGAAAAGTTGCCGGGCCACGGTGATATTATTGTTTTTGCATACCCTGAAGATCCACGTAAGGATTTTATTAAACGGGTTGTGGGAGTGGAGGGTGATCTTATTGAGATTCGGGACAAGCAGCTGTACAGAAATAACAGCCCCGTTCCCCATGAGACCTATGCTGTTTTTGAAGACAGTATGATCTATCGCAGGGAAATGAGCCCCAGAGACAACATGGGGCCGGTCCGCGTTCCGGAAGGTAAGCTTTTCACCATGGGGGATAACCGGGATGGCAGCAGTGACAGCCGGTTCTGGGGATATGTGGATGTCCGTGCCGTTAAGGGAAGGGCCTTTATTATTTACTGGTCATGGGATGGAGATCGGATGCGGCCCCGCTGGGGGCGTATGGGCCGTCTTATTTCGTGAAAGGGGCCGTTTTCAGGGCCGTGTGGAGGAGTATGCACTTTACTCAAAAAGATATTCTGGATATGGCCTCCCTTTCTGCGGAGGAAATTACCCATATTCTGGACACAGCGCAGGGCATGAAAGAAATTTCTCTGCGTCCGGTGAAGAAGGTTCCAACACTGAGGGGAAAAACCCTGATACTGTTTTTTCATGAAGCCAGCACTCGCACAAAAACATCCTTTGACATAGCGGGTAAGCGCTTAAGTGCAGATGTCATTGCTCTGGCAAAAAGCGGTTCGAGTATGGCCAAGGGAGAGAGTCTGCTGGATACGGTAAAAACCCTTGAAGCCATGCATCCCGATGTGGTGGTGATGCGACACGGAACCTCCGGAGCAGCTCAGTATATTGCGGGTCATTTGAAATCACCCGTAATTAATGCAGGTGACGGAAAGCATGCCCACCCTACCCAGGCTCTTTTGGATATGATGACCATCCGTGAAAGGAAGGGCCGTCTTGCCGGTCTGAAGGTTGCTATCATAGGTGATATTGCCCACAGCCGTGTGGCTCGTTCCAATATGGAAGGTCTGATCAGAATGGGCGCAGAAGTTCGTGTTGCCGGTCCGCCGACCATGATCCCCAAGGGTGTTGAGGAGGTGTATGGGGTAAAGGTTTTTTCGGCTGTGGAAGGGGCTTTGGAAGGTGCGGATGTGGTGATGATGCTGCGTATTCAGAAAGAGCGTATGGAAAATATTCTTTTTGCATCGGAAAGGGAGTACGCAAGAACTTTTGGCCTGAGTACAGGCCGCCTTGCCCTGGCCCATCCGGACGCACTGGTACTCCATCCTGGTCCCATGAACCGGGGTGTTGAAATTACAGACGAGGTGGCCGATGGTCATCATTCTGTGATTTTGGATCAGGTTGAGAATGGTGTAGCCCTGCGTATGGCTTTATTTTATCTTTTGGCTGGAGGGATGCGGCATGCAGATGAAGATTGAAAATGGTCATGTGCTGGATCCGGGAAATATGGATGGCATTCGTGATATCTGGATTCATGACGGACGTATTGCTGCTGTAACGGAACCTGGTGAGTGCCGGGACAGGGCGGATGAGATTTTCGATGCCACCGGTCTTGTGGTAACACCGGGGCTGATTGATATGCATGTTCATTTGCGGGAGCCGGGTCAGGAATATAAGGAAACCATCGAAACGGGGTGTCGCGCTGCGGTGCGGGGCGGGTTTACGGCTGTTTGCTGTATGCCCAATACCAGGCCGGTGAATGATCATGCCGGTGTTACGGCATGGATCATTGCCCAGGCAAAAAAAGCAGGGCTTGCACGCGTTTATCCGGTGGCGGCCATTTCCCGAGGTCTGGAAGGCAGCCAGCTGAATGAGTATGCCGATCTGAAATCGGCTGGTGCCATAGCCTTGAGTGATGACGGCATGCCGGTGAACAGCGGGCAGATGATGCGAAGGGCCATGGAGTATGCAAAGGCCTTTGATCTCTTCCTTATATCCCATTGCGAGGATCTGAGCCTGGTGGCCGGTGGTGTGATGAATGAGGGGGAAACGGCCACAAGGCTGGGGCTTGGGGGAATTCCCAATATTTCAGAGTATCTTATGGTACAACGGGAAATAGGGCTGGCGGAATGGACCGGTAGCCGCATTCATATTGCCCACGTCAGCACCCGTGAGTCGGTGCAGGCCATACGGGAGGCCAAGGCAAGGGGGGTTCAGGTGACGGCTGAGACGGCACCTCATTATTTTTCCCTGACGGATGAAGCGGTAGGTCGCTATAATACGGCTGCTAAAATGAACCCCCCACTACGCAGCGAGGCGGACCGAAGGGCCATCATTGACGGACTTGCGGACGGAACGCTTGACTGTATTGCTACGGATCATGCACCCCATGCATCCATGGAAAAAAATGTCCCCTTTGATGAGGCCCCCAATGGTATCATCGGGCTGGAAACTTCCCTTGGGCTCTCTCTGAAGCTTGTTCATGATGGTTTTTTGAGTCTGAAAGACCTGATCCGGGTGATGAGTAAAAATCCAGCGCGTATTTTGGGGTTTACTAATGATTTGACTCCCGGTGCACTGGCGGATCTGACCCTGATGGATACGGCAGCATTCTGGGAAGTGGATCCATCCGCTTTTGCCTCCTTAAGCCGAAATACGCCCTTTGGAGGTTGGCAGCTTCATGGTCAGGCGGTTGCAACGATTGTGGAAGGCCGTGTGGTTTTTCGGAAATGATAGCTGTCTGATATCCACTTTACGTTGAAAAAATCGGAACGGATTGTTTTTTTTCGCTGTTGCCGGAAAACGGGTTTGCAGTCTGTCGCTGCCTCAAAGGCTGGCAAGGGAGATGATGTTTATGGGTGTTGGAAATGCCGGTGGCAAGCATATTCTTGTGGTTGACGATGAGTTCAGCATGCGGGAGTTTCTGGAAGTGATGCTGAGTCGCGAAGGGTATGAGGTAACAACCGCCGAGAATGGCGCAGCGGCACTGAAATACCTGGATAAAACGGACTATGATTTGCTCCTGTGTGACATCCGGCTTGGCGATATGACAGGTTTGGATGTGCTGCGGGCAGCCAAGGAGAAAAAATCGGAGGCTCCGGTCATCCTGATTTCCGCCTATGCAACAACGGAAACCGCTGTGCAGGCCATGAACGCCGGTGCCTATGATTACTTACCCAAACCCTTTGCCAATAAGGAACTTCTTCTGACCATCGGTAACGCCATGACCATGCGGACACTTGAAGAAGAGCGCAGGGCTATGGCGGATACGATGAAAAAAACACTGCGTTTCGGACGAATTATTGGAGATAGTCCGGAAATGCAACGAATTTTTGAACGTATAACCCAGGTTGCCGCAACCCGAACCAGTGTGTTGATTTCCGGTGAATCCGGTACGGGCAAGGAGCTGATAGCGAGGGCTATCCATGATTCATCTCCCAGGGCTGCCAAGGCTTTTGTGGTTGTGAACTGTGGAAGTATTCCTGAAAATTTGATGGAAAGTGCTTTTTTTGGTCATAAACGAGGCGCTTTTACCGGTGCCAGTGCAGATCAGAAAGGATTTTTTGAGGCGGCCGATGGCGGAACTGTTTTTTTGGATGAGATTTCAGAACTGCCCCTTTCCCTTCAGGTAAAGCTTCTGCGGGCACTTCAGGAACGTAAAATTCTTCCTGTGGGTGGTACTCAGGAGATCCCCGTGGATTTTCGCATTATTTCAGCAACGAACCGCAGTCTTGAAGAAGCTGTGATCATGGGGAAATTCCGGGAAGACCTTTTTTATCGCCTTAATGTGGTGGAAATCCGCCTGCCTCCATTGAGGGAGCGTAAAGAAGATCTGAGAATGCTGGCTCAGCATTTTCTGGACAAATATGCCAAAGAGATGGGTAAAAGCGTTACAAAACTTTCTTCCTATGCCATTGATCTGTTGCAGCGCTATGATTTTCCCGGTAATGTCAGAGAGTTGGAAAATCTCATCGAACGATCTGTGGCCCTTTCCTCTACCAATATTATCCTTCCGGAAAGTCTTTCTCTTTCTTTTCATAAAAGGAGAAATATTCAGAAGGAAGATTCGTTTCTGGCGGAAATGGATGCTCTGGATGAGGTTGCCACGGGGGTTCAGCTGGATGCTATTTTAGAAAAACTTGAGAAACGTTATCTTGAAAAGGCCATGGAGCTGAGCCGGGGGAGCAAACAGAAAGCTGCGGATCTTTTGGGTATAACCTTTCGGTCTGTACGTTATAGACTCCGTAAATACAATATGGACTAGGGATTTTCAGGATCTGAGCTGCTGAGCTGGGAATCCGGAAGGCTGTGACTGGTTGGGTGTCATTCCTGTGGTATGGCACGGATTATTTTTGGTTTATGGGTCCTGTTTTTTGCCTGTTGTTGAACAAGGGTTTTCCTTGTTTTGCAGCAGGTTTTTTTGTTGCTTTGCATGAAAAAGCTTGATTTGTTGATTTTTTTAAAGGATAAAAAATGGCGATATTTGATGATTTGACTTGCCGGTACTGTTTATATTCATTTCGCATGATCCTGGACCATCAATATGGTGTATTGTATCCAGTATGTATTCAGGTGGACGCTTGGCATCAGTTAGATGATTCTGATGTCCTTTTTTGTATATTCTGAATGGAAAGGTTTGTTCATGAATGGTTTGAACATGAGAGTGCTGTTGGCGATGGGAGCCTGTTTGTTTGTGGTCCTGATGGCGGGGCCTGCTTTGGCACAGACGACAGACCGGATCGACATTAACACGGCCAGCGTAGAAGAGCTGATGGGGCTTAAGGGCATAGGGAAAACCTATGCCGAACGTATTGTTTCCCACCGTGAGAATGTGGGGCCTTTCACCGCAGTGGATGATCTGATTCAGGTGAAGGGTATTGGGGCGAAAACCATTGAGCCGATACGGGATCGCATTATGGTGTCGCCCGTGAGGACTCCCTGACAGTGGTAGTCCGGTTTCAGGTTGGGAAGAGGTCTTGCGTCCGAAGGGCGGAAGACCTCTTTTTGCTGAGAGTGGTTGCAGGCTCAGGTAGAATGGGTTGTCTGGGTAATTTGGATTGGTATCTGCAAAATAACGATGCTGTTAAGGTTTCAGACGGCTGAAGGAGACTTTACCGCTGAAGCAGATATCCACATCGGAGCCTGCTGGGCGTGGTCTTGTGTGCATGTCTGCTGTATAGGCGTAGCGACCTGGATCGCTGAGGACGCAGGTATCATAGGGCGTGGTCTCCGGAAAGGCTGGTTCCCATTCCGGAATTTTTCCCGAACCTGCCTGTGCCTGGGGCAGGTTGATATTAAAAAAGTCCAGAGGTCCGAAGGGAATATCCATAAATTCCGGCAGCAGAACAGCCAGAATTTTACAGGCCGCGTCCCAGTCCGGCTTCTGACCGGCGGCAATATACTGGGAAAAGGCCATGGCCGGTTTTCCCTGAAAGGCAGCCTCCCTTGCCGCTGCAACGGTTCCGGACAGGTAAATGTCATACCCCAGATTGGCACCGATATTGATTCCGGAAAGCACGAAGTCTGCTTCAGGAACAATCTGGTTCAGGCCGATGCGGACACAATCCGCAGGAGTTCCGTATACACGGAAGCGATTATTTTTTTCTTCCCTTACTTCCACCGTATCCCATATGGAAACCCTGTGGCTGATGCCGGACTGGGGCGTTGCTGGAGCAAGGATAACAAGGCGGCCCAGGGGACGGACAGCTTTTTCCAGTGCCAGAAGCCCCGGAGCATCCATGCCATCATCATTGGTTAGTAAAAAGGTCTGCATTCAATCCTCGAATCCATGTTTGGTTGGTAAAAGCCATACCGATTTCTCCTGAAAGTCTATCAGGATTCCGCTACTCTGACAAATAAGGCTTGCGTCTTATTGGATTTAGAGACGTTCTGATATGCGTATCCGTATGAGAGTGCAGGGTAGGTATATTCTGTGAATAAGTCTTCATTAAAAAGAAGATGTGTTCGCATAATATATTGATTTGATTTAAAAAAAAATAGCTTGAAAAAATTTCCGGTCAAGGGTAGGTAATACTCACTTTATACAATGTGGCTGGTTCGGAAGAAAGAGGTTCGGGAAGAATCTGATAAAGGCTTCTGACTGCGAGGCTCCATGACCCTGACCGTTAAAAAATTACCACCCGGTAGAATTAAAATCATGCACGCACTTCGTCTTCTTTTAGAAGAACATGGTTTTGATGCCATTACAACGGCCGAAATAGCCCGGGTGGCGGGTGTTACGGAAGGTCTTATTTATAAGTACTTCAAAGATAAGAGAGATCTTCTTTATCAGGTTCTTGAAGAAATGTTTGAAGGAGTGATTCTGCGGATCCGTGCGCGTTTAGACCGGCAGGATAAGGTATTTCAGCGCTTATATGCCTTTATGGATGAAACGGTTCTCGTCTATGCCAGCCAGCGTGTGTTTGCCCGTATCATACTGATTGAAGTTCGAAGTCTTCCGGATTTTTTCAACAGTCGGGCATATGAGTGTGTGCGGGTTTACAGCGGCATGCTTCAGGATATTCTGGAACAGGGTGTAAAAAATGGCTGTATCCGTAAAGATCTTGACGTGCGATTTCTAAGGGACACTCTTCTGGGTGCCATTGAGCATACCTGCCTCTGGGGAGTTCTGTTTCATAGGGAGATGGATGTTCAGGATGTGGCTGCACAATTGATGCAGCTTGTTTCGGAAGGCATTGTTCCTTCTGTTTAGGGGGGCGGGACGAGTAACGGGGGCACTCCGCAAGGAGGTATGGTCCTGATCCCTGTTTTTGTAAAAAGAGATCCTTTTGGGGGCTATGTTGCGCTGCTGCATAGGGTGCAGCTTTGTAAAAACCATGGGCATGGGTCCGGTTCCTTTGCCGGAGAATGAGGGTGGGTGTTGCTTACTTTTGAAAACATACGCTTTTCTTAAGAGAGCTGGAAGGGAGTTTTTGGCATGGAAACTATGTTCAACCCACAATCTTTGGTTATTTTCGGTCTTTCTGCCAAACAGGATAATGTGCCGCGATTGATTCTGGAAAACCTGTTACGCTGGGGATACCGTGGGCGTATTTTGGGTGTGCATCCGGGGGGGAAGGAAACTCAGGTTGCCGGGATAACGATGTATCAGGATGTTGAAGAGTTGCCCATAGTACCGGATCTGGCTGTGCTGCTGATTCCGGCACGGTTTGTGCCGGATATGGTAAAAAACTGTGGGCGTTTTGGCATCCGCCGTATGGCTTTGCTTTCCGGAGGATTTAATGAGCTGGGAGAAGAAGGGGAGCTTCTTGCATCCAGAGCGGTGGCCCATGCAAAGGAATATGATGTTCGTTTCATTGGTCCCAACTGCCTGGCTCTTGCCAATACGCGAAGTGGGCTTTGTTTACCCTTTGTTCCCATCCATAAGCCGCCGACAGGTGGCTTCTCCATGATTTCACAGAGTGGCGGACTCGGTATTTTTCATTGGAATCATTTGAAAAATGAGAATGTAGGACTGGCGAAGTTTGCCAGTATCGGTAACAAGCTTGATGTATCTGAAGTAGAGGTTCTGGAATACCTTGGAAAGGATCCGGACACCCGTATCATAGGCATGTATCTGGAATCCGTAACCGAAGGTCGGGCGTTGGTGGAAGCTGCCAAAAAAATTGATAAGCCCATCCTGATCTATAAGGCCAGCGTCACTCAGGCAGGTCAGCAGGCAGCCATGAGCCACACGGCAGCACTGGCATCGGATGAAGGGGTTATGGATTCGGCTTGTAAGGAAGCTGGCATTATCCGTTTGCACAGGTTTGAAGATTTTATTGATGTAAGTAAGGCTTTTGAGCTCCCGCCCCTGAGGGGAAACAGGCTGATGGTGATGAGTCCCATTGGCGGTGGATGCGTGATGATGGCGGATAATTGTGAAAACAACGGTTTTGTTATGGCCGATCCAGGTACTGCCTTTTATGAGGACATGCAGAAAAAAGGCAATGCCGGAATTATTCAATTCTCTAATCCGCTGGATCTTGGTGACGTATACGATATGAATCATTATGCATCGATTTTTCATGGGGTGATGCACAGTGATGGGGTGGATGGTGCGGTGTACCTGAGCCAGTGGCCGGATATGCCGAAAACCGGTGAAAAGGATGTGTTCACAAAACTCTTTCAGACAGATGTTTCAAGGGAGGCCATCGGCGCCGTACGATCATCGGGAAAGCCATTGGGGGCGGTGCTCTGGGGACGGTCTTCTACTTTGGATACAATCAAACAGAACCTTGGCTATCCCCTTTTCAATACTCCGGAAGGTATGATTTACGGGCTTGCCATGCAGCGAGATTTTTATGCAAAAAGACTTGCCCTTGCAGGAGAAGGCAATCGACCTTCTGCTTTCTGTACGAATGAGGTGAAAAAACTGATTGGGCAGCACACAGGCGATGTGGGAGAAGATTTTCTGGATGTGCTGTCGTCCCATGGTATCCGCGTGCCGGAGAGTCGAATGGCCGTTTCTGAGGATGAAGCCGTGGCTGTTGCTGAAGCCATGGGGTATCCCGTGGTGCTGAAGGTCGTGAGCCCCGATGCCCTGCATAAATCCGATGTGGGAGGGGTGAAGGTCGGGCTACGGGATGGTGCTGCCGTTGCGAGGGCCCATGGAGAAATCCGGGATGCACTTAAAAAGCATCTGCCTCTTGCCCGTTTTGAAGGGGTTCGTGTGGTCGCCATGGCTCAGGAAGGGCATGATATGTTTGTGGGTGCCAGTCAGGATCCTTCCTTTGGTCCGGTTGTTTTTTTTGGTTATGGCGGGGTATTTGTGGAAATTTTCAAGGATGTGGACAGCCTGATCTGTCCCACGACGCCGGAGAAGGTGGAGGACCGTCTTTTCGCCCTGAAATCCTATGCCCTGCTTGAGGGCGCAAGGGGGGGGATGAAAGTGGATACCCGGGCTTTCTGTCAGTTGGTTGCAAAGGTGTCCCTCCTTGTGGCTGCCCATGCTGAAGTTGTTGAGCTGGACCTGAACCCTGTGCGGATATTCAAAGACGGAAGCGTGATGACACTGGATGCCCGGGCTCGGGTTGTGCGTTAGGTTTTTCTGTTGAACCGCAGAGATTGCCGATGCATCATGATAAATCATGGAACAGTGTTCTTTGGCTGCTCCATGGTATCAATGATACGCCATTTTGCAGCGCATGTTATCGGTTTTCATGGATGACCGGGAGAAGCCGCAGGCGTTCACTGATTTCTCCTTCCATGGGAAGGGCTTTGTGCCCCCGTTCTCTGGAAACGGCCACAAAGGTTACATCCGCTTCCGCGCAGAGTGTATCCGTGTCTGTAAGGAAAATTTGCTGGCGGAGCACGGCGGATTTGGCTCCGTATTTCAGAATACCCGAGCGGACTTCGATAACTTCGTTTACTTCTATGGAGCGCTTGTAGCTGATATTAATATTAACCACAAAAAAAGACAGCCCTCTTTCAAACCATCCTTTCAGATCCATATAATCTTCAAACAGACGCCATCGCCCTTCTTCAAGAAATTCAAGATACCGTGCATTATTGACATGTCCATACATGTCTGCGTGGTATCCACGGATGCGGATAACCGGAACACCTTTCATATAAAACTTTCCTTTTTAAAAATTGACCAGTACCTGTCTTATTCCCTGGGAAAAAGGGGGCTATCATCTTGGTGGGTACTTGTCAACAAAGACAGGCCGGGTTCAAGGTCTTTTTATCGTTGGGGTACCTTTCCTTTGAAAGGATATTTTGGTAAGGAGGCGGTGTGTTGTGTGTATTGGATAACGGATTTTTTATGTGAGAAAAGAGTGGTGCTGTGGGAAGAAAAAAAAGTTATCGTTACAAAGATGTCCGTAACAGGGAAAGGGTATTGTTTCCGGCCCTTTGCGGTGTGGATCCCATATGTCTGAAACCGTCATGGCCTGTGGATCTGCTGAAGCCGGAGCAGGGTGTTGTGCTGGAGCTGGGATGCGGTAAAGGCGAGTATACTCTGGCTCTGGCTGAGCGTTATCCTGAAAAAAACTTTATCGGTGTTGATCTAAAATCGGACAGACTATGGGTGGCAGCCACAAAAGCCATGGAAAAAGGTCTGGAGAATGTATGGTTTGTCCGGGCGCGGATTGACCATCTGTCAGCCTATTTCCCGAAAAATTTTGCAGAAGCCATATGGATACCCTTTCCGGACCCTGCACCCGGTAATCATTCCGGTAGGAAACGTCTGACATCACCACGCTTTCTGGAAATTTACCGGGACTTTCTGAAACCATGTGGGATTGTCCGGTGCAAAACGGATCATGAGGGGCTTTATTCCTTTACCCTTGATAATCTTTTCAGTGCGGGGGCCCGTCTGCGCAGGGCAGTGGAAGATCTTCATGCATCGGATATTGATGATCCGGATATAGTTGGCATTGAAAGTCATTTTGAGAAAGAATTCCGTAAAAAAGGGATTTCCGTTAAATTTATGGAATTTTATCTGGAATAACGTAGGCTGCCTGAAGTATGAAGTAAAGAAAATCTTGGAGAAATTACCGCCGCATGGATCTTGTATCCCTGTGGAGGGAAAACAGAAGGAGAGCTCATCGTATGGCATCTTTTTTTTCCCGCCTGGGCCCATGGGGATGGGCTTTCTGGATTCTTGTATGCTGTTTTCTTTTTACCCAGTATTCGACAGCACAGTTTGTTTTGGGTTTTCTGGATGCGTTTGACGGTGCTGAAGAACAGCATGTTTTTTGGGTGTCTCAGTCCATGCCCTGGTTTTTTCTGAAAAATATTCTGCTGAGCCTTGGGTTGCCAGCGGTCAGTCTTCTCGCCTTTCTGGTTTTCGGAAAAATGAAATCAGAGGAGGGGGCGTACTTGTCTTTGCCCCGCGTCTGCAGCATGGAGAAGGTTTTTGACCAGTGCGTTTACCGGCAGCGCCGTGAGAAACGTCCCTTTTCGCTTTTATTCTGTCGTTGGCATATGGATGAACGGGGCCTCATGGGATTCTATGGCAGAAGGAAAAAGGTTATGCTGGCAGAGTTGCTTCAGGTAACGGAAAAGGAAGTCCGTCTGACGGATTATCTGGTGCCCGTCAGCAGGGAAAGCTTTGTTATTCTGGTGGACGGGGGGGCTGAGGAAGGTCAGGTTCTTTCCAGCCGTATTGACAGGAAAATAGCCCTTGTCTTTGCTCCGGAAATGGAGGGCTCTGATTTCAGGCTATGCTGGGGTTTGGCTCCATACAGACCCGGAGACAGTCTGTATGAATTGATGGAGCGTGCCAGCCGAAGCTTGGAGAAAGAATCCGGTGCTGGGAACATGGGGGTGGGAGATGGTGCCCCATAAAGGACCTCTGGTGTCAAGGCTGGCTCCTACCCCCAGCGGATTCCTCCACGCGGGAAATGCTTTGAACTTTATTGTCACATGGCTTTTGGTACGCAAACAGAAAGGTCTCCTCAATCTGCGCATTGACGATATGGATGGCATCCGTACCCGCTGGGATGTGGTGGAGGATATTTTTTACTCCCTTGAATGGCTGGGACTGGACTGGGATGGAGGACCTGCTGGGCCTGATGATTTTTTTACTCATTTTTCCCTTATGCACCGAATGGATGAATACAGATGCACTCTGGATGATCTGATGGCAAGAGGGCAGGCATACTGCTGTGACTGTTCCAGAAAAAGTGTCGCGGCCATATCTTTTGGTCGTGGTTATCCGGGGCTCTGCAGGGAAAGGGAAATAGGTTTTTTAGCTGGAAAAACGTCCGTACGGCTCAGGGTACCCGAAGAGACGAGAATCAGGGTGGCAGATCAGGATTTTTGGCTGGACCGGTGTTTTGGAGATTTTGTTTTGTGGCGCAAAGAAAATTTTGCCGCTTATCAGCTGGCATCCGTCTTGGAAGATAGCCGGATGGGGGTGAATTGTATTGTACGGGGTGCCGATCTCATGGACTCCACGGCGGCCCAGCTTTTCCTTGCAGACAGACTGGGGCTGCAATCGTTTCCTGACACCTTTTTCCTTCACCACGGTCTGATTCTGGGAGACGGTGGCGAAAAGCTTTCCAAATCCAGAGGAGCATATGCATTGAATGATATGCGTGAGTCCGGTGCATCCCCTTCCTTGATTTTTACCATGGTGGCTTCTTTTTTGAATCTTCGCCATGATGGCGTCAGCAGCCTTCGAGTGTTACAGGAGCTGTTTGATGAGAGTTTCCCCTACCCTGAGAGTGTGGCGTCCTTGCTGTGTAAGGCGGCCTGGTAGTCTTTTGATGGCAAGGCAGGGTGTTTCTGAAATATTGTGTATGCTGTGAAGTGTTTCTTGGGTCTGGCATATCGCTCCAGAGCAATGAATGATGGCTCTAAGGTTACTTTTGTATGCGTCTTTGGTCTGTCGCGATAGCAACGTGAAGTCGGCGAGAAAAACCGGATGAGAAAGCAGGAAATACAATGCTGCAGCATATACTGATGGTAGCTGTGGGAGGCGCTTTTGGAAGTCTTTGTCGCTATGGCCTTTCCATGGGAGTCTATAGTCTTCTTGGGCGTGAATTTCCATGGGGAACGGCTTTTGTGAATCTGGTTGGCTGTTTTCTTTTTGGTCTGGTATGGGTTATGGCAGAAGAAAAAAATATGATACCTGAGGAATACCGTATTCTGATTTTAGTGGGATTTCTTGGAGGACTCACCACCTTTTCCACCTTTGTGTTTGAAAGCTCGGGTCTCATTCACCATGGAGACTGGCTACGCTTCGGGCTGAATGTGATGGCCCAGAATATTCTTGGGCTTATGGCCCTTTATCTGGGCTTCAGTCTGGGCAGGCTGCTATGATCTTGTCCTGAGGCCGGTGGATGGTAAGCTGAGGGAAGGGGATGGTCCAGTTAAAACGGTTGCCTGCTTCTATGCTGAGTTGATGCAGAAGCCGCTGGAGTGCAAGATAGTCTTCGGCAGCCTCAGAAGAAAAAACGGTGAAGATTCTGATGTTGAGAGAAGACTCTCCCGTTTCCATAAGTTCCACATTGATGCGCTGAAGGCAAGGTTCAAAACCTGCCTTTGCTACGCCGGTCTGCATGTGGAGGCGGAGAATATCGGGAATGGCTCCTGTCACATCTGCCTTATGCCGGTAATCCAGTCGCAGAATGGCCTGAACGCAGAAGCTCTTTGTGCTGAGATTATGGGGAGACAGGCTGAGGAACTCCACCGAGGGCCATGTTTTTCGTATGCCTCCTTCCAGTTCTCCCACCACCTGTTCGGGTGTCTGCAGAATAACTTTGGCAATGGTGCCGTCCGCAAAAAGCAGGATGTCGTTCTTGCGACAGGGAAACCATGGCTCGGTTTCCATAAAAGGCCTTGATTGCATGCCAACGAGATGTTTCAGGGGAATGCGCAGCATCCCGCCTTCCAGTTCGGGGTTGATGAGAATTCCTTGCAGGCCAAGTTTTTGAACCTTCCAGGGAAGACCTCTATGGATGACCCGTTCCCCCTCCCGCAGTGTTCCCATATTCAGAATGAGTTTACCCTGCTCCCAGAACTGGGCCATGCCGTTTCTGGCAGACCATGCCAGAGCTATGAGCAGCAGGAGAGCAATACTCAGCAGCATCCAGTCTCCGAAGGCATAGAGAAGGAGCAGGGCTGCGCTGATGGATACAATCGCTGTTGTGCTGTGGAAGACAACCTGAAGGAGGCGGTGATAGAAAGGTGGCGGAGACTGTTTCTGGCGGTGGCTCCATTTCCAATAGGCCAGCCGCAGCAGTAAAAAAGTACCGATAAAGGCGGAAAAAGCCAGAAAAAGATTGCGGCCCCTGGTTTTAACAAAGTTAACGGTGCTTTTCTGCATGCTGATCAGTATGGGTTCCTTGGGATCCGTTTTCTGATCCAGCTGGAAGCTTAACCTGCGGATCTGCCGGAGGGCTTCTTTTTCCCTTTCCTGCCAGCCCAGCATCAGGTCTGCCAGATGGTGATGGAGCTCCAGGTTATCATTGATCTCCATGAAATTTTCTATTTTTGCTATGGCATGGCGGATTCTGGGCAGGTTGGTTTCATAAAATGCGATGTCCTTTCGTAATCGTTCCAGTTCCCTCGGTCTGGATGTCATCTGCTTCATCCCTTCAACGAGGGGACGCAGCACCTCCATGATTTCTTCTTCTATCCGAAAGGGCTTCAGGGGCTCATGGCTGGTGCTTTCCACTTCCATACCCGTTGCAATGGATTCAAATTCTCGCTGATAGGCATCCTTGAGTGTCATAAGATAGCGGAGTTCAGATCGGATGGCTTGTCTGCGTTCTTCGATTACGGCTGTTTCATATTCCTCTTCTTTTGCGTTGATATCCCTTTTCATGGCTTCCATGGAGAGGCGGAGATCATTGAGTGTATCAAGGGCTGAGGGAGGTCCTTCCTCCTGAAAAGGGCGGTGGATACCGGGGGAACCTGATATATCCGGTACCAGAAAAAAAAGTGCTGCCAGCAGAGTCAGGCTGATGAGGGCAAATTTTTTCCGAAAGGATGGTAGGGACATAAGGGTTCCCCTCTGATTGTTTCGGGATACAGGATCTGCATCCCGTGAATTTATGGACAGAGTTCCTGGTTTTCCTGGCAGGCTTTTTCTTTCTGTTTTTCCGCAAGGCGTACTTTGCGTCGTTCCATCGCTTCCCGATTGCGCCGTTTTTCGTCCTCATTTTCAAGGACCAGAGGGGGCATGGATGCCGGTTTCATCTGGTCGTCAAGGGCGACGAAGGTGAGGTAGGCGGAAACCACATGGCGTATTTTGCCGGTGAGCACATCTTCTGCTTCCACGCGCACCCCGATTTCAGCAGATGTACGGCCCACGAGATTCAGGCTGGCTTTAATGATGAGAAGATTGCCAATGAAAACAGGATTGTAAAAATCAAGGCGATCCACAGAAGCTGTTACGCAGAGTTTTCTTGCATGGCGGACGGCAACAACTCCGGCAGCATTATCAATATATTTCATGATAACACCGCCATGGACATTTCCGGCAGGATTGGTGTCTTCCGGCAGCATGAGATGGGAAAGGATAACGCGGCTTTCCCTGATGGTTTTTCCTTGCATGGTTCAATTCTCCATAATAATGGCGATCCGCTGTAAGCCGATCGTCCCTGAGTCGGAAAGGGGTTTTTTAAAGTAACGTATCACCTTTACTATAGAAGGGGTTTCCTTTTTTTGTCAATTACCCATTCCTGATTTTACAAGTCTTTCAGAGAAAAGAATGGTCTTGTTTTACTGACTCGCATGGTTCTGCGGTGAAGATTTGTGTGATATATCAGATAATGAAGCCATGCAGATGCAATATACCGTTTCTGCTTGATTTTTTTCGAAACATCCGTATGCTTTTTATCCGTGATAAGGGCAAACTTTTTTTCAGGTGTTTTTCTGTCGGCCTGTATGGGAGTAGCATTTTTGCAGGGAAAGATGATTTTTTACGATCTTTCAGAAAAGAAATACAGTCTGGAAAAGTCTGCTTGCTGCTGTGAAGTAAAGCTGGTCGCTGTGGGGAGCGCGGCGAAGATATATATCTGACTGGTTTGTCGGCATATTGTCCGTAAGGATGCAAAGGGAGGGATACGAGGAATGACACTCACGAAAAATCATGTGGCGGATGAGGTTCAGCAGGCCCTTGGAGTTTCGCGTAAACGCAGCATGGAGCTTGTGGAAATATTGCTTGAAATTGTCAAAAGCAGTCTTGAATCTGATAATGATGTGCTGGTCAGCGGGTTTGGTAAGTTCTGTGTTCGGGAAAAAAAACCCCGGCGGGGGCGCAATCCTGCCACAGGAACAGACATGCTACTGGATGGTAGAAAGGTGGTTACCTTTAAGTGCTCCGCCGTATTGAGGGACCGCATCAATTCCGGTAAGGTTGAGTCGCCTGGCTCATAAGGGGAAGCAGGGCCAGAGAATGAAGTGGGAAAGTTCGTTTTTGTCAGAGTGCCGGGTTCCAGCCTGAGATCTTTGTGGTGTCCGGATGGTCCCCCTATCGATTATGCGGCTTCTTTTTTTGCGGTAATGGTGTCAAGCCAGACATCCTGCTGCATCTGAGAGAGCCGTTTTTCTTTTTCCTGCCAGAGAGTGTTCAGTTCTTTTTGAAAAATGTTTCTAAAATCCGGATCATTAAAATAGTCTCCCCTTAGTTTTTCATGAATGGGCAGAGAGCGGATATGCATGCGTATGAGAGGTGTTTTTCCACTGACAAACTGCCAGAAGGTTGGGATGCCTCTGGGGTATGCAATGGTGACATCCACGATCTGATTCATCTGTGTTCCCATGGCCGCAATCACAAAAGCCGTACCAGCCGCTTTCGGCTTGAGAAGTCCATGAAAAGGGCTTTTCTGGCGGCGGTGTTTGGCCTCTGTGATGCGGGTACCCTCCACAAAATTCATTATGGAGACGGGAGTGGTTCTGAATTTTTCACAGGCTATGCGGGTAGATTCCAGATCTTTTCCCTTTTTGTGAGGATGTTTCAGTATGTATTCCCTGCTGTAACGTTTCATGAAGGGGAAATCGAGGGCCCACCAGGCAATACCCATAATGGGTACCCAGATGAGCTGTTGTTTGAGAAAAAATTTAAGGAAAGGAATTTTTCCTTTCATGATTTTCTGGAGGGCAAGGATATCCACCCAGCTCTGGTGGTTGCAGAGGACCAGATACCAGCCATGGGGAGAAAGGTTTTCTCCACCCCGTACATCCCACTGGGTGGGCAGAAAAAAAGAGAAGGTGATGTTATTGACGTGAACCCAGAAGGTGCTGATGAGGATGAGGACGCGGGTTATCAGTTTACGGCTGCCCTTCCATGGGACCATCAATTTTACAAAGGTGAGCAGAATGATGGGAATAAAAAGAGTTGTGGTGGACAGTGAGAGGATGGTGATTACAAGTACACCGCGTAAGAAAGAGGGAAAAAGAGTCTGCATGGTGAGTCCCCTGTTGTAAAGGTCAGGCTTTCGACAATGAACCATGCCATGTAGCAGGGTAAAGGGAGAGCGGTTACTTCCGAACAGAGAGGTCCCCTCCGCTCATTGCGGGGGGAAGCATAAACGTGCACGGAGTCAGTATGGTAAAGATAGCAAAGTCATTATTTTTTGAAAAGTCGTGGATAGGGCTTATGACATTCCTTTGACAATTCCTAGCGGATAATGCGAATCACATATTCTTTTCCATCGGGTCCCTGCAGTTCAACTTCACGTACCATCACCCGGGAACAGGCTTCCTTCAGGGTGGCTTGAGCCTTTCTGCCTATTATCCGCGTTCCGGCATAAGCTGTTTGATTGACACGCAGGAGGGCAATGGGCGTACGCTGGGCAGCCCATTCTTGCAGGGCCTTTTTTTCCTGCTGTTTCTCCTCCAGACCTTTTTCAGCCAGCCTGATTTCTTCTGTGGCTGTTTTATGTTCCTCGTCAATGGATTCCTGACGCTGGAAAAGTTCTGACAGCCTTTTTTCGGCAGCCTTCATGGTCTGTTCCAGCGTTTTGATAAGGGCAGGTGCCTCTGTTGCTGTTGTTTCCGCGTCCTCAAATTTTTTCTGTTGAATCAGTTTCAGCTTCAGGCCCGACCGGTCCTGTATCTGGGCCGTCTGGGTGATAAGGGCCATGAGGTTTTTGTTTTCCTCCTCCAGCTCGACAGGGATCTTTTTTTTCTGCCTGAGGGATTCATTCCGCGTTTCAATTTCGGTTTCTATCTGGTCAAGCCCTTCCTGCAGTGGCAGATCCACGCCGATATAGAGGGTGGAAGGGTCGGATATTTCCGTACCAATACTGCCGGCCTCTATGCCCTGCCTGGCGGCAATGGTGGAGGCGATGATTTTACCGCTGCGGATATTGCATCCACCGGAACAGGCAATGTCTGCATCAATAATTTCACTGGCCACTGTGACATTGGCCAAGGTGCGTATTTTGGATTTGTTGATGAAACGTGCCCTCACATCCCCCTCGGTTTGAACTTCTCCTTCCGTGATTCCGTTTGTTATGATCACATCTCCTTTGGCGGCAATGATGCCTCCGTCAAGGGATTCTGCCGTTACATGGAAGGCTTCTACCCGAAAGCCGGCAGGTATTTTACCGGTTATACGGACTTTACCCTGATACTGAATATGGCCGGTCTCATAGCCCACATCGCCCTTAACAAGAATTTCATCCATTACGGAGATTTCGCCGGAAGCCCGGAGGGTGGGCTGTCCATCGATTTTTGCATAGATTTTCAGTTTGTCATCGCTGGTGTAAACGCCGGTTCCGGCTTTGATTACAGGGTCTTTTACTTCCGGTACCATGATAAGGTGACCAAACACATCGACCCCGTTGCTGCCTTTGACGGCTGGTTGTTTTTCCGCAAGGAGACTTCCTTGCGGAACATGGGGGATGGTTCCCCTTTCCCGGAAATCAATGCGTCCATCATCGGAAAGCATGGCACCGCTTGAAAGAAAATCCGATGGGAAGTGGAATGTGACACGGCCATCTTTGCCTTCTCGGGGTATTTTTCCTGTGGCAATTTTGAACTGTGACTGGCGGATATTTTCAAAGCGGATAAAACCATCAACAAGGGAGATGTCAACCAGCCCGGTTACAACTCCTTTTGCCTGTACCCAAAGGAAAATATCTTCTGCTGAAGTAGCCGCCGGTAAAGGGTGTACTGCCTGGATAAAGGCTTCCATGGCATTATCGCTGATCTGCAGGCGAAGGAAGGCATCCAGTTCGGAGGCAGGAGTGGACTCTGTTTGATTTTCTTGATGGATGATTGTCTGCGGTGCTGGATTAAGGGTCGGTTCTTCGCAGACTGGGTCCGTTGCCGGCGGTGAAGTGCTGGCGTCTGGAAGAGAGTCTGCGGAGGGTTTGGGAGAAGGTTGGTCACATTTTGAAAGCGCATTGAGAACAGCTTCTAGCTGTTGGGCGCGAAGGTGCCCCTGTTGCACGAGGATATCCCCAAGGGGAGGACTTATCCCTTTGGTACGGAAAATGGTTTTTTGAATTTCAAGTGCCTGATCCAGAGTAGGCTGCTGAATCCACTGAAGATGAAGAATAGCCGCAGCCAGGCGTTTTTCCCTGTTTCTTTGGAGCCATATGCTACGGGCTTTATCCAGCTTTTTGATTTTATCGACTGTCATTCCGGTATGATTTTTCAGGATTTCCAGAATGTCTGACCTTGGGTCGGAGATACGTTGCTCTTTCCATTGTGCCATGATTTTTTCTATGGCATCGGAGGTGATATCTCCAGAGTGAAGGGCCATTTTCAGCACAATGGGGATGGCCGTTACGGGAAGGGCCATGGTATTGCCGCAGTGGCTGCATGCTGCTGTCATACCGTCCATGGAAGCCGGAAAGGTGTGCTGTGTATGGCAGTTGCTACAGGTGCATGAAAGGTCTGCGGCGGACATGGGCACTCCAAACTTTCGGGTCAGAGTAATGGGGACGATGGGCGCATTCCACTGTTGTCTTATGATCTGATCTGCCAGTGTATCAGAATGCCCCAAAAAGGAGTATGGTTTTCAGGGCTCGTAAAATCCTTTATCATCGATGTCTTTATGGATAGGGCCTGTGACGAGAAAAGGCGAGGCATCGATACTTTTGGCGTGCATCATGTGGACAATGTGGTGCAGGCTGGAAAGAATCGTGAGCTGTTCCCACTGGGGGAGGCTTGCCAGCTGGTGTACAAAGGTTTCCTGCAGCAGGGGGGGAGCTTCTTCCAGAATCGCCTGTCCTTTTTCAGTAATGGACAGAAGGGTGGTGCGTTTGTCACGGGTTCCCCGTAGCCTGGAAACAAGGCCCTGACGTTCCAAGCGGAGCAGTATTCCCGTCACTGTTGCCTGACTGAGGCTGATGGCACGGGCAAGTTCAGTCACGGCAATTTCTTCATGCCGGGCAATTTCTTCAAGGATGATCAGCTGAGGACCGGTGAGTCCGTGGGTTCGCACCAGCTGACGGGAATGCAGTTCAATGGCCTGGGTAATACGGCGAAGGGCCACAAGGACTTCCCTTGAAAGGTTTCTGGCATTGCTCTGTTCGGCATGGCACATCATGCTGCTGCTCCTTGCTCTGGAATGATGCATTTCATTTTGCATCTCCCATATCATACCTTGTATAAAAAACAATCAGATCCGTATTGTTATATGATGTAAAGTACTGTTTTTACCCCAGCTGAAGGCCTATGGCTGCAAGAATACCTGTAAAAATCAGAAGGCTTTCTATGTGGAAAGCCAGACGTGTGTCCGCAGTGATACGTCCTTTGGCTTCGGCACGGAGCATCCATATCAGAACAAAGGGAGGCAGTGCCAGTATAAAGGCATTGCATGGAAAAAGAGGTGTGGGAGTAAGGAGAAAGATGCCCACAAAAATGGCCGTAAGCATACGCGTAAGCAGACGGTGGCTGGCCTGTTCTCCCAGAAGAATGGGCAGGGTTTCCTTGCCGACAATGCGGTCTCCCTGAATGGCCAGAATATCAAAGAAGGCCGTACGCACAAAAACGAGAATGGTTATGAAAACAAAGGCTCCCAGAGAGGCAAAGTCCAGAACGCCCCGTATGCCGACACTGGGCAGGATGACGCACAGAACACCCCATGCAATGGCAATTAAAATAGTTTTTGATCCCGGTATATCCTTAAGGCTTCGGATACCTCCGGGCGAGAGGGATGGGGGCAGCAGGGGAGTATTGTAAAGGCTGCCTGCGAGAGACATAAAAAAAAGAAGGAAAAAAGGCAGAAGACCGGACTGAAATGCGGCATAAAGTCCGGCCAGCCCTGCCGTACTTGCAAGAATAAAGAAAAAGAGTCGGCCTTTTTCATAAAGGCTGGCTCTTTCCGGATTATTGTAACGATCCGAGGGGATTCCTGTGAGGTTGTTGAAGATTTGCATGGACAGGATATAGGCTGCGGCTATGAAAGAATAGCGCATTTCATGGGGAAAGCCCTGAAGCATGCTGGCAGCATAGCTGACAGCCGCTGCTCCCATAGCCAGATAGATATTACTGCTGAGAAGAAAAAGCTGTATTCTTTTGATCCATCCATGGGCACGGTTCCGGCTGTTTTCCATGGATTTTTTTTCAAGGGTGCTGACAACCTGGCGCAGAATCCAGTTGGGTGTGGATGCTCCGGCTGTGATACCGATGCTGTTTTTCCCGGTGAGAATGGATGTATCCAGTTCCCTGGCTGATTCTATGTGAAGGCTGGTTGCTCCCGCTTCTGTTGCCACTTCAGCCAGTCTTTGTGTGTTACCGGAATTTTTTCCGCCTACAACAATGACAAGATCCACCCCCTTTGCCAGAGCCATGGTTTCTGTCTGTCGTTTTTCCGTGGAATCGCAGATGGTATTGAACATTTTGTAGTGGGGGGCATTGTGGAGAGCCCACTGATGAATTGTTTCATAAAACATTGTATTCTGGGTTGTCTGGGCAACGAGAATGGCTTTTTCAAATATGGGCAGGGCTTCAAGCTGCTGGACGGTGTTGATTACATGGCCCCTGTCACCTCCATACCCCAGCAGTCCCACGACTTCAGGGTGATCCTCATCTCCTGCAATAATGACGTGATGCCCGGATTCTGCATGCTTCCGGATGATGGTCTGTACCCGTATGACACGGGGGCAGGTAGCATCCATGACATGAAAGCCTGCTTCTGTCAGTTGCTGCCGGGTGGCGGGTGGAATCCCGTGGGCCCGTATGATGACAGTGCCTTCGCCTTTCTCTGGGATGTGGGAGAGGGTTGGTATCCCTTTTTCCTTCAGAATGTCCAATACCTGGGGATTGTGGATGAGGGGGCCGTAGGTGCAGATGGGCCCTTCATTTTTGTTGGCGGCATCTATGGCCATGTCAACCGCCCTACGGACACCCATACAGAAACCTGCGGTTTTTGCAATTTGGATATGCATAAGTAATCTTTCGAACTTTTAAAAATAGCACGGCCTGATGGAAATCTCTTGTGCCGGTCGTTGGCTGCGGATGTGTCCGGATTCAGAAAAAATACCGTATCCTCACTTGTCATAAAAAACGGCAGGCTATTTCGATTGTTTTGAAAGGAGTTCCAGCCTGTGCATTAAATTATCAAAGTCTTCCGTACTCTGATAGGGAATCTCCAGCCTGCCTGAGCTGGCATTACCCCGTATACGAACTGGAAATCCAAAGGTATCAGACAGGTGCTGTGCCATCTTCCTGTAATCTTCAGGAAGGGAAGGCGTGGAGCTGGTCTCCGTTGCCTGTGAAGGGGTGAGGAGTTTTTTGACCAGAGCTTCACATTCCCGAACGGAAAGTTTTTTTTCCACGACTTGATGGAAGGCTTGCAGCAGGAGTGTTTCCCGTTCCAGTCCGAGAAGGGCGCGACCGTGGCCCATGGATAGCGTGCCTTGATCCATTGCCTGTTGAACAGGATCTGGCAGCTGTAGCAGACGGATAAAATTGGTGATGCTGGAACGGCTTTTCCCAACGGAAGCCGCCACGGCCTCCTGAGTCATACCAAATTCTGTGACAAGCTGCTGGTAGGCCCGTGCTTCTTCCATGGGGCTGAGGTCATTGCGCTGAATATTTTCCACAATGGCAACCTGGAGCATGCGCAGATCATCCAGCTCACGGACAATGACAGGCACGGCATCCAGTCCTGCCAGGTCGGCTGCCCTTACCCTGCGTTCTCCGGCAATAATCTGGTAGATTCTGTTAACACGGCGAACAAGGACGGGCTGGAGAATACCTTCGGATCGAATGGATTCTGCCAGTTCCTGCAGCGACGCCGGATCAAAGTACCTCCGGGGCTGGAAGGGATTGGGTTGCAGGTCGGCTATGGGAAGGGTTGCCTGCTGGTGGGAGTCGCTGGTTGCAGCATGATTGTCTGTGGCTTCTATGTCCGGAATAAGAGAGGAGAGGCCACGGCCCAGCCCGCTTTTTTTCCGGAGTTTTTTGGATGGTGCTTCAGAATCTGTCATGTACAGGAATTTCCAAGGATTGTGCGATGATTGGGTTGAAAAACGACCCTCCTTCCGTCTGCCGCAGTGAAGACAGCTGGCGGGTTCAGGAGGAAGCGCGCATCAGTTCTTCTGCCAGCTCCATATAACTTTGGGCTCCCTTGGATGCGGGGGCATAAATAAAAATGGACTGCCCGAAACTGGGGGCTTCACCCAGGCGGACATTTCTAGGGATGCGGGTTTTAAAAATCAGATCTTTGAAATACTGTTCGGCATCTTCGGCCACCTGGGTGGAAAGATTGGTCCTTCCGTCAAACATGGTGAGAAGAATACCGGCAATACGAAGATGGGTATTAAGGCTTTTTTTAATGCGCTTGACGGTCTGCAGAAGTTGCCCCAATCCTTCCAGGGCATAGAATTCGCTCTGCAGGGGGATGAGTACGGAATCCGCTGCTGTAAAAGCATTCAGGGTAAGCAGGCTCAGAGATGGTGGGCAGTCCAGCAGAATATAGTCATAGCGGTTCTGCAGGGGGGCCAGTATGCGGTAAAGAAGCTTTTCTCTCTCCGGAGCTCCCATCATTTCCACTTCAAATCCGATGAGCTCAACCCTTGAGGGAAGGATGTGCAGGCCTTCTATTTCACAGTTGCAGATCAGATCTTCAACTCTGGCCTCACCAATGAGAGCATGGTAAAGTGTCTGTCCGAGGCTGGATTTGTCCAGACCGATGCCTGTGGTGGCATTAGCCTGGGGATCGCAGTCCACAAGAAGAATTTTTTTGGCAGAGAGGGCCAGAGCCGCAGCAAGGTTAATGGCTGTGGTGGTTTTACCCACTCCCCCTTTCTGGTTGGCGATGCAGATGATCTGTGTCATAACAAGTTTGCCTCTACCATAGTTCCGGTGAATTGCAAAGCAAAGGATTCCGGTAAAGAGGGGGAGGTCGGAATCCGTGGCTGATCCGGTCATCAAATTGTCTGCAGAGCCGGTAGTTTTAAGTTCTGCCGTTTCCCAGTAGGCCACACGCCAAGAAGGAAAGGACGATTCATGTCCCTTTTAAAGAAGGCTGTCAACTGCGTTTTTGCCGTCCTTGTTCTGACAGTACTCCTTTTATCTTTCCCTCATCCTGCTTTATCTCTGACCCTTCAGGAGGAAGAAGAGATTGCTGAACAGTTTGTCCGTTACATTCAGGCAACCCAGCGTCTTGTCAGGGATCCCGTTATAACGGAGTATGTCCGTGGGGTGGGAAACCGTATTCTTGCTACCATTGATAACCCTCCTTTTCCCATGACTTTCAATGTGGTTCTGGATCCAAGCTACAATGCCTTTGCCGGTCCGGGAGGACATATTTATGTCCATTCGGGCCTGATTCTGGCCATGGAGCGGGAGGAGGAGCTGGCCGGTATTATGGGGCATGAAATTGCCCATGTGACATGTCGCCATATTGCTGAGCTGGTCAGCCGATCCAGAAAAGTGGGCTTGGGAACCCTTGCGGGTATGGCTGCAGGTATCCTTGCAGCCGTGGGTGGTGCCAGTCCGGATGCTGCCATCGGCCTTATCATGGGCAGCCAGGCTGCGGGTCAGTCGGCCATCCTGTCCCATACCCGTGAGAATGAACGTCAGGCGGATGAGCGAGGCCTAACGTATCTTACAGATGCAGGCTACGGAGGGGAAGGACTTTTGACCATGCTCCGTAAAATCAGGAGCAAAGAGTGGTACACCACAGATGATGTGCCAACCTACCTGAGAACCCACCCCGGAACAGAAGAACGTATAGCTTTTGTGGCGTCCTGGTTGGAAACCCGCAACAGTGAAGCCGTTTCCAGAGATAACCCCTCGGATAATGATGCGTTCCAACGTGTGCGAAACCGGCTTCTTGGGCGTTACGGGGAAGTGGATACGGCCACCTCCCAGCTACGGCGTAAACTGCAGGATACACCGGATGATCTGTCTCTGCAGCATGCTCTGGCCCTGGCCCTGATTCGCCAGAATGCCAGAGAGGAAGCCCTGGCCCTGATGGAAAAAGTTGCCCGGTCAAGGCCCATGGATACGGTGACCATCGCAGACCTGGGCCGGATCCGATATCATGCAGACCGTCCTGAATCCGCCATTCCTCTTTTGAAAAATGTGGCTCCCGAAACAGATGACCCGGAGGTTTTTTTTGATCTTGGGCGGGCCTATACGGCTGTCGGTAATTATGAAGCGGCCGTTAAAACCTTTGACAGGGTGCTGTCCATGGCCCCATCTCTCATCGGGGCTCACTATAGCCTCGGAGAAGCCTACGGCCGCATGGGCAGGGACGGAATGTCCCACTATCATCTTGGGCGTTATCACCAGGGCGCAAGGGATTTTACCAATGCAGACTTTCATTATTCCCGGAGTCTGGTCCTCCTTCCGGAAGGCTCTGCCGAAAGCGATGATGCTTTAAAGCGCAGGGACACGGTGCGCAAACAGCATCGGAGGTCTTCTCAGGAAAAGCGGTAAAATTATTGTATCAAGGGGCATCAAAATGGGAAAAAACCATGGTATAGTTGCCACGACCCTGGGTGGCTGATCGCAGATCCGTTGCGTACCCGAACATTTTTTTCAGGGGTACAATGGCCTGGATTTCCTGAATGCCGGATTTTGGTGTGATTCCTTCAATCTTGCCTCCTCTGCTGTTGATGTCGCCGATTACTTCGCCCATATGATCTTCAGGAACAAAAATTTCCACATTCATGATGGGCTCCAGCAGGAGACCCTGTCCCTGCACCATAGCCTGGCGACAGGCCATGGAGGCGGAAACGGTGAAAGCCAGTTCCGTATCACATCCTTCCCGTACTTCCGCTTCCAGAAGAACGGCCTCAAGATCTGTGGTCGGGTATCCCATCATGGGGCCGGCACCAAAGGCTTCCCGTATGCCTTTTTCCGCTGCGGCCATGAGTTCCCTGCGCAGCAGACCTTCGCTAAGGCGGGAGGAGATACGGATACCTGTTCCCCTTTGGAGGGGGCGCAGCATGAGGACAATGCGGCCATAGTGGCGGATTCCTGTAATCTCACGATCAAAGACAGCCTCCCCTTTGGAGTCTGCGGCGAGGGTTTCCCTGTGAACCACCTGAGGGCGGCCCACGTTGACCTGGGTATTGAATTCCCGGGACATTCGGCTGACAATTACCTCTAGATGAAGTTCTCCCATGCCCGAAAGAATGGTCTGGCCCGTATCCGGATCCTGTTTCATGCGAAGGGTGGGATCTTCATCCAGCAGCTTGGCCGTGACCTGTTCCAGCTTTTCCTGATCGGCATGGGTCTTGGGCTCGATGGCAAGGGATATGACAGGTTCATAAATGTCGATGCGCTCCAGCATAACAGGATGGGCAGGGGAGCAGAGAGTGTCGCCCGTGGCGGAGTCTTTGAGGCCTACGAGTCCGACAAGGCTGCCGGGTCCCGCATCGGGAATGCGTTGTTTTTTGTTGGCATGCATGAGCAGGATACGGGAAACCCTTTCCTTGCGGTTGAGGGTGGGGTTGAAAACCTCGTCTCCCTCTTTGAGTTTTCCCGAGTAGATTCTTGCGTAGACCAGCTTGCGTCCTTCAGGCATGGCTACCTTGAAGATAAGTGCGGAAAGGGGTTCAGCGGATTTTGGAGGAAAATGAACCTTGTCTTCTGTTCCGGGAATGACACCTTCAACGGGAGGAACATCCGCCGGGCTGGGCAGGAATGCCTGAATGGCATCCAGAAGCGGCTGAATCCCTTTGTTTTTCAGCGCTGATCCGCAGAGAACGGGAACCATTGTAAGGTCGATGGTGGCCCTGCGCAGGCTTTCCATAATTTCTTCCTCGGAAAAAGTTTCTTCAGACAGGTATTTTTCCATGAGGGTATCATCGGTTTCAGCCACGGATTCCAGCAGTTTTTCCCTGGCTGTGCGGACCTCTTCCATCATATCCTCAGGAATGTCGCCTTCGCTGTAGTTTGCCCCGGGGCTTTCGTCATCCCATACAAGTGCTTTCATGCGGATGAGATCAATCATGCCGACAAAGCGGTCTTCCGAACCCATGGGAAGGGCAACGGGCACGGGGTTAGCGCCCAGTTTTTCCCGGATCTGCTGAACAACTCCCTGAAAATTGGCTCCGATACGGTCCATTTTGTTGATAAAGGCAATTTTGGGTACATGGTAACGGTCGGCCTGACGCCATACCGTTTCGCTTTGGGGCTGAACGCCTCCCACGGCACAGAACACGCCGATGGCACCGTCAAGCACCCGTAAGGAACGTTCCACCTCAATGGTAAAGTCCACATGTCCCGGAGTATCAATCACCTGAATCCGGCTGTTTTTCCAGTCGCAGGTTGTGACGGCACTGGTGATGGTGATGCCTCTTTCCTGCTCGTCAGGCATCCAGTCCATGACGGCTTCTCCGTCGTGAACCTCACCCAGTTTGTGGGAGCGTCCTGTGTAGTAAAGAATGCGTTCGGTAACCGTGGTTTTACCTGCATCAATGTGGGCCATGATGCCAATGTTACGTATCTGGGAAAGTTTTATCGGAGTCATCGTACAATCATCATATTAGCGGTAAGAGGATGCCGGATATCGATATGCCCGGCCAGTGTGTCCTGTTCCTGGCCGGCGATGAGAATTTTCACCTTTCGGATTTCCGGTACGTTCAGTACAAGTGAATTGACCAGTGCATAAATTGTGTGCAGTTCTCCGTGGCTTCCACCAGGATGCTTTTCCCGGATGTCCGGATGGAAATCGAGGATGATCATGTCGTTTTCCATGTAGAGGGCCAGAAGCCTCGTCCCATCGGGTATGGGGGATACTCCGTTGCCGGATGGGCCTGTTATGAGTGCTTCCAGTATGGTCCTGGCCCTTTCCCGTGCATTCCCTGCCAGTGGAATTTCCCGTGTTTCTGCAGAAAGGAACTCCGATGCGGGATTGACAAAATAAAGATAAATGCTTTCCCTGTGGGGCCGGCCGCTTTCCGGAGGCAGCGGATGACCGGTGACGGAAGGTTCCGGCCCGGGGGCTGAAATCCGTATCCCGGCCCAGAAGGCAGTGGCAACGAGCACAATGCCAATGACAAGGACAGGGATGGGGGAAAGTTTCATGGTTTCTCCATGGAAGGTCTGTATGGATATGGGACTGTATAGTGTTATGTCAGCAGGATTCCGTACCGGGTGACACTCTGTCAAACATCCAAAGATACGGTGAAGTGGGCGGAGTGTCAACAGGCAGGGCGGATCCTTTTTCTCTGTCATCGGGACTTCGGAGGCTGAAATCCTTTTTGTTTTTATTGATAGGGTCAGACACTTGACCTTTGGACGCTGTATGGCAAAAAAGAAACTGTGTGGTCTGATGGAGGTCTGTTTTTTTCCGGGGGCATATCCTGCAGGGTTTTTTAGAAAAAGAATGGTGAAACGGGCTAAAAAACAGGGAATGATGGTTGTCTTTTTTTTTCAAACATGGTTACATGCCCACACTTTTATTAAAATAAGGATAACAATAGAAAAAAGTTTCGTGTAATCCACACTTGTCTGCTAAGGAATTGGGGATGAAAAGGAGCTGGGTGTTATAAGGCGGGCATCGTTTCGGTATTGTCGGGGAGGCAATGCTCCTTATAATAAAGGCGGCCATAGCCGGACACAAAAGACCATGGGGCGGGGACCATGCGACAGGGATTGGGCTTTGAAGCACCTTCCGTAAGGAACGGTGAATGGGAGCAGATGCTCAGGCTGTTTATTCAGCCGGACACCGAGGCTGACCGGGCGAAGCTGGTCGGCTATATGGAGCAGATTTTATTCGGACTGCAGGAGTTTCTGCATAAGCACGTGGGGGTTACCGAGGAAATAGGTCTGAAAGAGCTGGCTCTGGGATACATGGACAGCAGCATTTGTTTTGATCCGGAAAAAAAGCTGCCGGAAGTGATATCGGACATCATAGATCGTATAGCACCTCAGGCTGTCAATGTCTCTTCTCCCTATTTTGTGGGTCACATGACATCGGCTATTCCTTTTTTTATGGTGCTTTTTAAGGCTATTGTGGCAGCTCTGAACCAGAATGTGGTGAAGCTGGAAACCTCCAAGGTTGTTTCCATTGTGGAACGGCAGGTGGTGGCGAGGTTGCATCGTCTGGTTTATGGGATGGACGCCTCCTTTTACGAAAAGCATGTCCAGAGTACGGATGCAACCCTCGGAACGTTCACGGAAGGGGGGACGGCTGCCAATCTTACGGCTCTGTGGGTGGCCAGAAATACACTTCTGGCTCCGAAAGAAGGTTTTGAAGGTGTTGAGGCGGAGGGGCTGGCATCGGCTTACAGAGCCTACGATATTGATCGGTGCGTGATTCTGGTATCCCGCAGGGGCCATTATTCCCTTCGGAAAGCCGTGGGTGTACTGGGTCTTGGGAATAAAAGTCTTGTAACCATAGACGTTGACGGAGAAAACCGTATATGTCTTCCGGCTTTACGCAGAAAGATAGCGGAATACAGTGCGGATCCTAAAATCCGCATTCTTGCGGTGGTGGGGATTGCCGGTGCTACAGAAACCGGCACGGTGGATCCTTTGCGTAAAATGGGAGAGATCTGCAGGGAGGCGGGCATACACTTTCATGTGGATGCCGCCTGGGGCGGGCCCACCCTGATGAGTGACCGGTACCGTCATCTTCTGGATGGTATTGAACTGGCCGATTCTGTCACCATAGATGGACATAAGCAGTTTTATATGCCCATGACCTGCGGTATGGTGTACTTCAGGAACCCTTTTCATCTGGATACTATCAGTTACCATGCCAATTATATTATCCGCAGGGGTTCCGTGGATCTTGGTATCAAGACCCTGTCCGGTACCCGGGAAGCCAATTCTCTGGTCCTGGATTCTGCTCTCAAAGTGATGGGGCGCAAGGGCTATGGCATGCTGATTGACCATGGCATTGATCTGGCCAGAAAATTTGCGGAAGAAATACGCAAGAGGGAGAACTTCCAGCTTGTTACAGTCCCGGAGTTGAATATTCTGACCTATCGTTTCTGCCCGACTCACCTTAAGGAGGCGCTGTTGCGCTCTTCCGGTTCAGAGCGCAGCGAACTAAATGAAAAAATAAACGATATCAACATTACCATTCAGAGGGTACAGCGGGAGGCAGGCAGGAGCTTTGTTTCAAGGACTTCCATTGATAAGGGAGTGCCCGGTGGCGGGGAAACGGTTGTGCTGCGTGCGGTACTCATGAATCCCCTGACTACTCTGGGCATTTTGAACGATATTCTGGATGAGCAGGAAGTCATCTATCGGGATAACTATCGGGAAATGGATATCCGGGTACAGGGTCTGTGAATTGACAGCTGGCCCTGCATTCGGTACAAGCTGTGGTAAATTAAAAAAGCGGATCGCCGTTTTTCGGCTGACCGTTTTTTTATGGGGTAATATTTTTTTGATGTGCGAGCTGCATACCGCTAAGACAGTTTTTTATAAGGTGCCGGTAATCCATGAAGAATATTCGAAATTTCAGCATTATAGCCCACATTGATCACGGAAAGTCCACGCTTTCCGATCGTCTTATTCAATCTACGGGGATCATTGCAGACCGGGATTTTCATGATCAGATTCTGGACTCCATGGATATTGAACGGGAGCGAGGCATTACCATTAAGAGTCAGACTGTTTGTCTCCCTTACAGGGCTTCTGACGGTAAAGAATATTCTCTGAACCTCATCGATACTCCGGGCCATGTGGATTTTACCTATGAAGTTTCCCGTGCTTTGGCGTCCTGTGAAGGGGCGCTGCTGCTGGTAGATGCCACCCAGGGTGTGGAGGCCCAGACCTTGGCAAATCTCTATCTGGCCATGGAACACAATCTTGTCATTATTCCTGTAATCAACAAAATCGACCTTCCCAGTGCGAACGTGGAGTGGGTAAAAGAGCAGATTGCCGATGACCTTGGGCTTGATCCCTTTGATGCTGTATTGACCTCAGCCAAAGAAGGTATGGGTATTGACGAGCTGCTGGAAGTCATAGTGACAAAATTGCCGCCACCTGCAGGAGACCCCGAAGCTCCGTTAAAGGCCAGAATTTTTGACTCCCACTATGATCCGTACCGGGGTACTGTCGTGCACATGCGCATTGTGGACGGGGCCATTAAGGCTGGTGATGAAATACGCTTCATGAGTAACAATGCCGTATACAGGGTTGAGGAGGTAGGGCTTTTTCAGATTATCCGTAATCCTCAGAAAACTCTGAAGGCGGGGCAGGTCGGGTATATGATTGCCGGAATTAAAACAGTCAGCGATACCCGGTGCGGGGATACGGTTACCCATCATAAAAAACCTTGTACCAGGGCTTTCGGAGGATTTCATGAAGCCAAGCCTGTGGTTTTTTCTTCCCTGTACCCTGTGGCTTCGGATGATTATGAAGAGCTGGCAACGGCCATAGAAAAGCTCAAATTAAATGATGCGGCTCTGATGTATGAGAAGGATAGTTCCGCAGCCTTGGGGTTTGGTTTCCGGTGCGGTTTTCTGGGGATGCTGCATCTTGAGGTCGTGCAGGAAAGACTTGAAAGGGAGTTTGATCTTTCCCTTATTATAACGGCTCCATCTGTCAGTTATCACCTGGAGCTGATGGATGGGGAATCCCTTGTGGTGGATAATCCAGCCCTTTACCCTGATCCTACCCTGATTCAAAGCGTGAAAGAACCTTTTATCAAAGCTAATATTATTGTTCCCGAGCGGTATATGGGTGCTGTGATGAAGCTTTGCATGGAACGTCGGGGGATCAACCGAAACTACCAGTATCTGACTTCCAGCCGTTTGGAAATGATTTTTGAGCTTCCCCTCGGTGAGGTGGTGTATGATTTTTATGATAAGCTGAAGAGTATTACTCAAGGATATGGTTCCTTTGATTATGATATGCTGGAACATAGAGAAACCAATCTCGTTAAGCTGGATATTCTTGTGAATGGTGAAAAGGTGGATGCCCTTGCTCAGCTGGTGCATAAAGATAAGGCTGAGGCCAGAGGCCGCATGGCTTGCGAACGCTTACGGGAAGAAATTCCACGGCAGCAGTTTAAAATACCCATTCAGGCAGCCATAGGGGGCAAGATTGTTGCCAGAGAAACCATTTCTGCTTTCCGTAAGGATGTCACGGCTAAATGTTATGGCGGTGACATTAGTCGAAAGCGTAAGCTTTTGGAAAAACAGAAAAAAGGTAAGAAGAGAATGAAGATGGTCGGGCAGGTGGAAATTCCACAGTCAGCCTTTCTTTCTGTTCTGAAAACAGGAGACTGAGGTGGCGGAAGAATGGTTTCTGGGTGCTGTGAGCAGTATGATATAAAAAAAGGCTATTCTTTGTTGGAAGGCCGGAGTGACATGCTTTTGTCTTGTTCGACTTGTCGTTTCTGGCCGGGAAGACTGTAAAAAGGACATGAGTTCCTGTACCATTCTTGGTTGGGGATATTGTGATCTCTGGTTTGTGTGCTGTTTTAAAAAAAGACTTTTTTCGGGGGCTTGGAAAAAAACTTGTCAAAGCACCCTCATTTCGATAGATGCTTTTTGTCATGGATTCAGGATACTTATTTTCCGGCCAAATGGTCTGACCCTTTGGTCATAAAAAACGTCAGGGAGTGTGTGATGAAAAAGATTATGATGGCTGTTTTTTGCGTAATGGCAATGGTCTTAACGGCCCATGCGGACAATTCATGGGAGCGGGTGCAGAAAGCTGGAAAGCTTATGATCGGCCTGGATGACGCTTTTGCTCCAATGGGGTATCGTCTTGAGGAC
Source organism: Desulfobotulus pelophilus (assembly GCF_026155325.1). Taxonomy (NCBI): domain Bacteria; kingdom Pseudomonadati; phylum Thermodesulfobacteriota; class Desulfobacteria; order Desulfobacterales; family Desulfobacteraceae; genus Desulfobotulus; species Desulfobotulus pelophilus. Next base: position 79,252 of record NZ_JAPFPW010000002.1, read on the forward strand.
GGAACGCTTGTGGGCTTTGATGTGGATGCTGCCGAAGCCCTTGGAGAGCGTATGGGGATTGCCATTGAATGGCATCCCACGGCATGGGATGGTGTGATTCACTCTTTGAATTCCGGCAAGTTTGACTGTATCTGGAATGGTATGACCATTACCCCGACACGGGCGGAGCAGGTCAATTTCACGGAACCTTATATTATGGACGGGCAGGTTGTGGTGGTGCGTTTCAATGAAACCCGTTTTGCCTCTTATGAAGATCTGGGAGGCATGGTGGTTGGTCTTCAGAAGGGATCCAGTGCTTTGAATGCTCTTCAGGCTCTTCCTGAAGCCCCAAGGGATGTGAGAGAATATGCGGATAATCCCAAGGCTCTTCTTGATCTTGAAAGCGGACGTCTGGATGCGGTGATCATTGATAATGTCGTGGGAAGGGATGCGATTTCCAAGCGTATCGGAAGATACAAAGTCCTGCCCGGCTTCATAACCAAGGAACCCTTTGGTGTGGCGTTCCGTAAGGCGGAACACAGCCTGCGGAACCGGGTGCAGGCAGAGTTGGATGCCATGGTGGCTGATGGAACGCTTGGCCTGATTTCTGAAAAGTGGTTTGGTGAGAATATTGTAGACAAAGCATCCTGGTAATATTTTGTAATTTCAGTGATTGATCAGTCCGACGCCCGCACGGTGAAAACTGCGGGCGTCGGTGTTCTAAGGAGACCCATGGTAAGAGTAATGAAAGCCACCTTTCTGGCTCTGTGTTTTTTGGCCCTGTCCGGTGTGGTTCATGCGGATACATCCGCCCTTTTTCGTCAGGCGGATAATGTTATGGCTTCAGGCGATCTTTCGGGAGCCGCGGGTATTCTTGCTTCTGTTCCATCTCCTGACAGGGGCGGCGAAGTGGCTCCTTTTGTTCGAAGCCGCATGCAGATGGCCCGGATCTACCATGCCATGGGGGATTATGGGGCGGCTATGGATGCCTGCAGGGAGGTGTTGGTACCCTACCCGCAGAATGTTGAAGCGGCCAATTTTCTGCGTTCTCTGGAAAGGGAAACCCTGCCCGCTTATATTCTTTTTTTTAAGGATGCGGCCCTTTTTCTCCCGAGTCTGCTGAAAGGGGCCGGGATGACGCTGACCCTGGTTCTGGTGACCATGGTTGTGTCTCCTCTGGGGGGACTTCTCATTGCACTGGGCCGTATCAGCCGTGTTCCTCCGCTTTCCGTTTTGTGCTGGTTTGTTATCTGGTTTTTCCGGGGGACACCGCTTTTGCTGCAACTGTTTTTTATTTACTATGGTCTCCCCAGCCTGGGGATAACCCTTTCTCCTATGGCTGCGGCCCTTTTTGGCCTGGGTATTAACTATTCGGCCTATCTGGCTGAGATTATACGGGGTGGCATTGAAAGCATTGACGGTGGACAGATGGAAGCTGCCAAGGCCATTGGTATGAGCTATGGCCAGGCCATGCGAAGAGTCATTATTCCCCAGACCTACAAACGCCTGATACCTCCTGTGGGTAATGAGTTCATTGCCCTTATCAAGGACACAGCACTGGTGTCCACCATCGCCATGGTGGAGCTGATGAGGGCAGCCGATCAGATGTTTAATGCGTACTTTAATATTAATGTACTGATTCTGGCGGCCTGTATGTATCTTCTTTTTACTACGGTCTTTACGTTTTGTTTTGAGACCCTTGAAAGGCGGGTGGGGGTTTATGAAAAGCGCTGACAGCACAGCGGTTCTGGAGCTGCAGGAAATTGTAAAACGGTATGGCAACCTGACGGCTGTCGACGGCGTCAGTCTTTCAGTGGCGGCTGGAGAAAAAGTAGTGGTTATAGGCCCGTCCGGTTCCGGAAAATCCACATTGCTACGTAGCGTGAATATGCTGGAATGTATTGACGGAGGGCATATTTTGTTTGAAGGCCGGGATGTGGGCTATGTGACACGGAAAGGAAAGCGGGTGCCGGATGCTCAGAAGAATATCTGCAGGCTGCGTTCTGAAATAGGTATGGTATTTCAGCATTTTCATCTTTTCCCCCATATGACTGTCCTTGGTAATGTGATGGAAGGTCCTGTTACGGTAAAAAAGATGGACAGGGCAGAAGCCTGTGAACTCGCTTGTATGATGTTGGAAAAGGTCGGGCTTTCCGACAAGAAAGATGTTTTTCCCGCAACCCTTTCCGGAGGGCAGAAACAGCGGGTTGCCATTGCAAGGGCACTGGCCATGCAGCCCAAGATGATGCTGTTTGATGAGCCCACATCCGCCCTGGATCCTGAATTGGTGGGAGAAGTGTTTGACACCATACGCGCGCTGGCAAAGGACGGTATGACCATGATTATTGTGACCCATCAGATGGGTTTTGCTCGGGAAATTGCCGACAGGGTTCTTTTTATGGAGAACGGGGTGTTGGTGGACAGCGGTAAGCCTGCAGATTTTTTTGGATCCTGTCAGGAAAATGATCGGATTTCTTCTTTTCTGTCCCGTTGCATGTAATTTTTTGGTTTTTGCACGGGCGCTGTACCGGAAATGGCTTGGGTAGTAACCCGGTGTAATAGTCTGATAAATTAAGGTTTGGAAAGCGCCAGCGGGCTGAACGATATGTTGGGCTTGTCGTCCAAAAGCTCTATGTGTGGTGTGCCCGGTCCTGGCGTTTGGACTTTTTACGAGCCCATCACCATCAGGTTTTGTTTTGAATTGATTTTCTGGAGCAGGGCCTGCTGGTGAACGCTCATGGAAAATAAAAAAAGCACCGAATATAAAAATTCGATGCTTTATTTGTTGTGTGGTGCCCAAGGGCGGAATCGAACCACCGACACGAGGATTTTCAGTCCTCTGCTCTACCGACTGAGCTACTTGGGCGCTCAAGACGAAGCCTTTGTAAGGAAAATGGCAAAGAGTGTCAAGATATTTTTAATCTGTTCTGTAAAAAGTCTTTTTTTTCTTTGCCGTCCGGCCCTGTATTTTGATATTTTTAGTATGTAATATTTTGTTTTTATAGGTAAAAGCCTTGTTGTAATCTCCTGGCGTGCCGCTTGTTCCATATATCATGCGGGAGCTTGCCATCTCCCGTCCATGGGTGGCAGGGACAGGTCTCCGTAACGATGTTGCAGCAGGGCCGTTCCTGCCAGAATGGCCGTGGGAGCCCTCAGGATGCGTGGGCCAAGGCCCAGAACCTGATAGCCTGCGTTTGTTAAAGCCTGGACTTCAGCGGGCTCCAGCCCGCCTTCAGGGCCAAAAACGGCTCGGATGCGATGAGGGCTGGATTCTGTTCCCGGCCATTTGCTTGTCTGGGTACTTTCCCAGAAAAGGAGGCGCATCTCTTCGCCGCCGTCTCCATGCAGCAGGGGAGCCATACCATCGTGAAAAAGAATTTCCGGTATGTGGCTTCCGCAACACTGCTTGAGAGATTCTGAGGCGAGTTTCTGCCATTTTTCCATGCGCAGATTTACTTTGTCTTTTTTGAGAACGGGGATGCTTCGGTTGGCGACAAAAATTCGGATGGTGGCTGCGCCAAGCTCTGTCAGTGGACGGATCAGTTCATCCGTTTTTTTTTCTTTGAGAAGGGCGATGGCAATATCCAGGTGTACAGGAGGGGGCGGAATCCGCCGTATGGCTCCTGTGGGCGTGCAATGAACGCCTTTGCTGTCGATTCTTTCTATAATGGCTTTCTGCTCATTTCCTTTGCCGTCAAAAATGCAGAGGGTATCGCCTGTTTCCATGCGGAGCACCTTGCGGATATGTTCAGCATTCTGGCCAGTGATGGTGAGTGTGGAAGGTGAGCTGTCTAACAGTGGAAAGGGAATACGGCGCATGGGAATTTTCCTTGTCTCTGAATTCTGCGCTCAGTAAGAAGTGTTGTATGTGTATTGCTGCTCTGAAATTGTAGCCTTATTCTGAAGAATATAAAATTTTTACCGGGAAGGGCAAGGCCGCTTTCTTGACAGATTTTTTGGGATATGAAATATTTAACCGTATTGATTGGCAGCCCTATGGATCACAGGGGCTGGGTAACGCGGACAATGTTTTTTGTTTCGTTTACGAAATCAGATAGTTTTATTCTGCTTCGAATGCTAATAGTGAACAATAAGCTGTGCTGTCCCGGACTGCTATGGGTCAGCATCCTGAATACTTTAGGGAAAAGGCAGGAATTTTTCTGCGGAATGTTTTTCTGAAGAAACCCCCATCGGACTGTATAACCAGAATGCTTTCTGAATCCTCGGATGTCGCTGATTCTCCCCCCTGTTGCGGTGTCCACAACACCAACCTGTCCAGTCTGCAATCGGAGACGCTATGAAGGATACGACTGAACGGAGCACTGCGCCGTCGCGAAATGATGGATTGACCGATGATTTGGATTTGTCGGATCTTGCCATAACTCTTCAGTCAGAAAGTACTGAAAAAATTCCAGATTCTGATCTTGGTCTGGCAAAGGACGTGGCTGCTCCTGAGATGTTTTCTGAAGATCGGGGCGTACCGTTACCCGCTGAGTCTGCGGGTGTTCCCATGGATGAGGATGGCTTTATTGATCTTGATGATATTCTTTTAGGGTCTCCCCTTGATTTTGAGGATAGTGCCATCCCGGGAACAGATGGAGACAGTGGGCCGGTGAATGGGGAAGAGGATTTGGTTCTCGATCCGGAAGATTGGGTGGAGGAACAGGATCTTGGGGCAGGCGATGTCCCTGATTTTACCCTTGAACGGGAAGTCCCTGCCGCATCACCCGAGCCAGGCGTACAGTTTACTGAAGAAATCCTGGATCTTGGAGATATTGGAGATCTTGTGGAGGATCTTCCTTCGGGGGCATCCAGTTTGGTTGAGGAAGAAGGGGATATCCTGGATCTGGAAGATGTTGGGAGTTTTGTCGGGGAGGAAGGTGTACCCTTTGACGCTGAGGTTGCCGATGAAGATTTGATTCCTCTCAAGCTGGACCCTGTGGATTTTTTTCCGGGAACGGAGGAAGTTACAGACAGGCCTTTTCCTTCCATAGAGAAGGAGGATTTTGACAGCAGTTTTTTGGATGACGACAGCTCTGCCGAGGATATCGAGACTTTTCTGGAATTTGAGGAAGAGGCTTCGGTTTCTGATGCCGCCCTGTTGCTCTCTGGAGAACCCGGCTTTGTTTTTGTGGAAGAGAAGGAACAGGACCTTGCTGCTGAATCCCTGATGCCGGATACGGATTTTGTTTCCTTTGAAGATTCTCCTGAGGCCGATGCCGATATGACCCCGGATGGTTTGGAAATGCGGCTGGGGCAGGTCAATTTTGAGGAAATGTTGGAGAGGGTAGTCCGCAAGGTTTTTTCAGAGAAGCTGGATGCGGCGCTGGTGGCTGTTGTGGAGCGGGCAGTGGAAAAAGAGATGCGTGCTCTGAAGCATACGGTTTATGAAGATCCGGAAGAATCGGCATGATCTGAATCAGGTGAGTCCTTCTTCTGCCATCCGCAGGAATGGGTGGCGGGTGCTGTAGGAGGCAAGGTGCTGTGTGTGAATGGTGGCGCATGCCCAGGAATATTGCCGATCAAAAACTTGCACAAAAAAGGGGATTATTCCATAATCCCCTTTTTTGTGGGCTGTTTTCTGATCCAGAATACAGGAAGCCGGGTTTTGGGTAAGCCGGTTTTTTTGGGAATTTTATACGAAGCATGAGGAGTGCACATGAGTGAGGCTCTGTTAGACAAGGGGTATGAACCCCGGGAAGTGGAAGCGCGCTGGTACCGCTACTGGCTGGAAAATCAGCTCTTTGCCGCTGCGGATAAAGATGAGGAAAAAGAAGCTTTTTCCATCGTGATTCCGCCGCCCAATGTCACGGGTAAGCTGCACATGGGGCATGCACTGAACAATACCCTGCAGGATATTCTCTGCCGTTACCACAGGCTTTGCGGAAAAAATGTATTGTGGATGCCGGGAACGGACCATGCGGGTATTGCCACCCAGAATGTGGTGGAAAAGCAGCTGGCCCTTGAAGGGAAATCCCGGGATGATCTGGGCAGGGATGCTTTCATCGACAGAGTCTGGGAATGGCGTCAGGAGTATGGTGGTGCCATCATCAATCAGCTGCAACGCCTTGGCGCTTCCTGTGACTGGAATCGTGAACGCTTCACCATGGATGAGGGACTCTCAAAAGCTGTTCGCAAGGTTTTTGTACGGCTGTACGAAGAGGGCCTGATTTATAAAGGGCAGTATCTGATAAACTGGTGTCCCCGCTGCCATACGGCTCTGGCAGATCTGGAGGTGGAGCATGAAGAGAAAGATTCTTTTCTCTATCACATTGCCTATCCCCTGGCGGATGATTCCGCTTCCCTTGTGGTGGCCACCACCCGCCCGGAAACCCTTTTCGGGGATACGGCGGTAGCTCTCCATCCCGAAGATGATCGCTATGCAGACCTTTCCTGCGCTTTTGTTAAACTTCCCCTGACGGAGAGGGAGATCCCTGTCATCCGGGATAGCTATGTGGACAGGGATTTCGGTACGGGTTGTCTGAAGGTAACACCAGCCCATGATCCCAATGACTTTGAACTGGGCATCAGGCATGGCCTGGAGCAGATTAAGGCCATTGATGATGATGGCCGGATGAATGCCCATGCCGGGGCCTTTGCAGGGCTGGATCGTTTTGAGGCACGGAATGCTGCTGTGGCTGAGCTGGAAAAGCAGGGGTTGCTGATTAAAAAAGAAGAGCTGACCCACAGTGTGGGGCATTGCTATCGCTGTAAGACCGTGGTGGAACCCAACCTTTCCCTGCAGTGGTTTGTGAAGGTGGCCCCTTTGGCGGAAAAAGCCCTAAAGGCGGTGGAAGAGGGGCATACCCGCATTTATCCCGAAAACTGGACCAAAACCTATTACGAATGGATGCACAATATCCGGGACTGGTGTATTTCACGTCAGATCTGGTGGGGTCACCGTATTCCGGCATGGACCTGTAAAGACTGCGGTTCTCTCATGGTTCTGGAGGCGGATCCCGAGGCCTGCACGGACTGTGGTTCCAGATCCATGATTCAGGAAAGTGATGTGCTGGATACCTGGTTCAGTTCTGCCCTCTGGCCCTTTTCCACCATGGGATGGCCGGAAAAAACCGATCTTCTGAAAACCTTTTATCCGACCTCTGTACTGGTTACAGGATTTGACATCCTCTTTTTCTGGGTGGCCCGCATGATGATGATGGGAACCCATTTCATGGATGAGGTACCTTTTAAAGAGGTGTATATCCATGCACTGGTACGGGATGCCGAGGGCAAGAAAATGAGCAAATCCCTTGGCAATGTGATTGACCCCCTGGAAGTGATTGACCAGTACGGGACCGATGCCTTCCGTTTCACCCTGACGAGTTTTGCCGCCATGGGCAGGGACATCAAGCTTTCCGAAGAAAGGGTGGAGGGCTACCGCCATTTCATCAACAAGCTTTGGAATGCGGCCCGATTTTCCCTCATGCATCTGGACCGGGCCTATGAAAATTTTGATGAAAAAGCTCTGTCCCTTCCGGATCAGTGGATTCTTTCCCGTCTGAACACGGTGGCTGCCCAGGTACAGCAGGCTTTGGAAAGCTACCGTTTTAACGATGCCGCTTCCATTCTCTATCGCTTTGTGTGGAATGAATTCTGTGACTGGTACCTTGAGGCCATAAAACCCGTTCTTTTCGGTAAGTCCGGAGAAGCGGCCATGGAAGCCACCAAGGGGGTTCTGTACCGGGTAATCAGTGATGCCCTGATTCTTCTGCACCCCATCATTCCCTTTGTTACGGAGGAAATCTGGGCAAAGCTCCCCGGAGAGAGGGGTTCCATCATGCGGGCGGTTTATCCCACAACAAACTGGGATCAGCAGCGTCTGGCCTATTCCCCTGAAGCGGAAGTGGCCATGGAGTTTCTCATGGAGCTGGTGACGGGGGTCCGCAATATCAGAGGTGAGATGAATCTGCCTCCGGCTCAGGCCCTGGACGCGGTTTTTCATACGGATAACCCCTTCCAGAAGGAAATGATTCACAACCACGGAGACCTGATGAAGCTTCTGGCCCGACTCCGTACCCTTGAGGCAGAGAGTGTGGGGGAGCGTCCCAGAGTCTCTGCCACCAGTATTGTTTCCGGTTCCCCCATCTATGTTCTTCTGGAAGGCATTCTTGATTTTTCCAAAGAAGTGGAGCGTCTGGACAAAAGCATTGCCAAGGTGGACAAGGAGCTGAGTGGCATATCCGCCAAGCTTGATAATCCAGGTTTTGTTGACAGGGCACCTGAGGCGGTTGTGAAAAAGGTGAAAGAACAGCATGGAGAGCTTTCGGAAAAACGCAGACAGCTTGTTGCCAACCGGGATCGCATGGCTGCCATGGTGTAGCGTTGGATAGATGCAGGAGGGAAGGGAACAGGGTGCCCAGGTTGTTTGGGGTGCCGTAGAAATCAATGGCCTGGGCACCTGTATTTTGGGGGTATGATCCTTGCTTTTCAAAATAGGGTAACGGAAATATCTGTCAGGCAGGTGCCGAGGCACCAGGCTATTTTCTTGTGGCGTAATCGTATTTTTTGAGCTTTTTGCCCTGTGCAGAATCGGCAAAATTTGTTGGCACAGGCAGGCTGAACTTTTGTATTGTCATAGAGGTTTTGGTTCGCTGCACTTTTGTGCTGACTTCAGACAGCTGTCGATTGTATCAGCACTCCGGTACTCAAGCTGAATAAGGCGATAGGGCTTCAAACAGTAAGTTTTTGGTTTTATGCACTTGAGTGTCGGACGAAGCGTTGATTCGAAAGGATTGCAATGTCATTTACAAGCCGCTGGTGTCTTTCCAGAAGTTGCCGTAAAGCCCCTGTTTTCAGGTATGAACCAAGCTGCTGAAATGTTAGGTTGAAATGTGTTGAACACATCCCAGAAGAGGAAAAAACTGTATGTTTGCTGTGGAACGCCTCATTAATCTGGCCATGGAAGAAGATATCGGTACGGGAGATATCACCACCGAGGCCATTGTTCCCGAAGATGCCATGGGCGAAGGTGTTGTGATCACCCGGGAAGAGGGCATTGTGTCGGCCGGTTTTTCCGTAGCCCAGCGGGTTTTTGAAAAGCTTGATAAAGATGTGGTTTTTTCCCCTCTGGTGAAGGAGGGAGAGGCTCTTGCCGTCAATACCCGCATTCTGCACCTTCAGGGACGGATGCGTGCCCTGCTTACAGGCGAGCGGACGGCTCTCAACTTTATGCAGCGTCTTTGTGGAATCGCGACCCATGTTCGGGCCTTTGGCCGGGGTATGGAAGGCAGTGGCATCACCCTTGTGGATACAAGAAAGACCACACCTGGGTGGCGGGTTCTGGAAAAATATGCGGTGCGTGTGGGAGGCGCTTCCAATCACCGTATGGGACTTTACGATGGCGTTCTCATTAAGGACAATCACATCGCTGCAGCTGGAGGTGTGGCATCGGCCGTGGAAGCCGTGCGCAGGCGGGTTTCCCATCTGGTGAAAATTGAGGTGGAGGCGGAAACCCTTGAGGAAGTGGATCAGGCTGCGGAGGCCGGTGCGGATGTCATTCTTCTGGATAATATGGATGCCGATATGGTCAGAGAAGCTGTCCGCCGCATTGATGGGCGAAGCCTGGTGGAGGTTTCCGGCATGGTGACAGCTGAAAAAATAAAGGCTTTGAGTCTTGCGGGCGTTCATATCATTTCCGCCGGTGCCCTGACCCATCAGGCAAGGGCCGTGGATCTGAGCATGCGCATTGCACCGCCGGGAAAGCTCCGTCCGGAATGGGCCACCTGATCAGGGAGATGAAATGATTCCCATTCGGGACACCCAGCCATCCCGTAACCGGCCGGTGGTGACTCTTCTGCTTATCTTTGTCAATGCCCTGGTCTTTTTTATGCAACTGGGGCAGGGGCCGGAGATGGCTCGTTTTTTGTGGGAGTGGGGGCTGGTTCCAGCCCGCTACACGGATCCTGCCCTTTCGGTTTATACGGGCCTGTTTCAGAAAGTATTCACCTTTTTTTCTTTTATGTTTCTCCATGGTGGCTGGCTCCACATTATTTTTAATATGTGGACTCTCTGGATTTTTGGGGACAACGTGGAAGATCGCCTTGGTCCTCTCCGGTATCTGGGGTTTTATCTGGCTTGCGGACTGGCATCCGGATTGGCCCATTCCATGGTCTATCCCACCTCCACCATTCCCGTTGTGGGAGCCAGTGGAGCCATTGCCGGTGTTATGGGAGCTTACTTTCTTCTGTATCCGGCATCCCGTATCCTGACCCTCATCCCCATTTTTATTTTTCCCCTTTTCATTGAAATCCCGGCTTTCATTTACATGGGTATCTGGTTTCTGTTTCAGATATTCAATGCCATGGGTGGTGGTGGAGGGGTGGCCTGGTGGGCTCACATCGGTGGCTTTGTTATGGGTGCCTTTCTGCTGCGTTTTCTCGTACAGCTTCCGGAAGGTCATTTTGCTGCAAAGGTACGCAAGGCCATGCGCAGAAGAAAAACGCCGGGACTTCAGACCATTCGTGTGATTGCTCCCCAGGATACCCCCCATTTTTACGGCACACTGATTCTTTCTCCACCGGAAGCCCTTGCAGGATGCACCAAGCGGGTGAACATTCCATGGGGCTTTTATTCCCGCCTTTATAAAATCACCGTTCCACCCCAGAGCCGTGAAGGTCAGAAGCTGCGCCTTCAGGGGATGGGCCGACGTATGCCTGATGGTACAGCCGGTGATCTTTACCTTACGATTCGTATTCGTCAACTTGATGGATTTTCCTTCTGATGTCTGCTTTTTATCAATAATCTGGCGTCCGCATATTTTTCCCCTCCGCATTGTACTGTACGTTTGTCGGTAGCGTTTTTTCAAAAAATATTCCCTGTATTCCAGTGCGTCCTTAGCAAAATTCAGAATAAATCATCGGTACTTCCGGAATTCACAGAACTGGTGGCCATGGGGTTTTGGTCGGCATGAGGCCGTTCATTGCTTTGTGATCAGCGTGGAAGGAAGTCTGTCTGCCTGTGTTTATTTTGTTATGAAGTATTTTATAAAATATTTTATAAAATACTTGACCCTGTAATTCCTTTCTGCAAAGGTGAAAGAAAAAAATGCAAAGGCTTGATTGATGAAACATGAATCAAAAATAAAAAAGGAGATTGGTGTGGAATACATAAAAAAAGCCTGTCTGTCAGCGGAGGGAAACAGCCTTGAAAAACGAAAGCTTGTGGAGAAAATCCTAAGTGATATCGAAGAGCGTGGAGAGGAAGCTGTAGCAGAACTTGCAAGGAAGTTTGATAACTGGGAAGGGCCTTTTGTTCTTTCCGATGAAAAAAAACAAAAACTGATTGAATCCGTACCGCAAAGGGTGAAAGACGATATCCGTTTTGCCTATGAGCAGGTGGCGGGTTTTGCCGTGGCACAGCGTGAAAGTCTGAAGGAGTTTGAGCTGGAGACGTTTCCCGGTGTGATTCTCGGGCAGAAGGTAATCCCCATGGATGTGGCGGGTTGCTATATCCCCGGAGGCCGATTTGCCCATGCCTGCTCTGCTTTAATGAGTGTGGCAACTGCCAAGGCTGCCGGAGTGAAAACTGTCATAGCCTGTTCTCCTCCCCGAGGTGGCGGTATTGATCCTGCCGTATGCTATGCCATGGATATAGCCGGGGCGGATATGATTCTTGAAATGGGCGGGGTTCAGGCCATCGCCAGTATGGCATACGGACTTTTTACGGGAAAGCCTGCCAATATTATTGTTGGTCCTGGTAATGCCTTTGTGGCCGAAGCCAAGGCTATTTTGGCCGGATCCGGGCGCTGTGCCATAGATGTTTTTGCCGGCCCCACGGAGTCCGGAGTCATCGCGGATAAGACCGCAGACCCCATGACAGTGGCTGTGGATCTCGTGTCCCAGGCCGAACATGGCTACGACTCTCCCGTCTGGCTTTTCACGGATTCAAGGGAGCTTGCAGAGACAGTTCTGGAAATTATGCCAAGAGTCATAGCGGATCTCACAACACCGGAGGTTGCGGAGGCAGCATGGAGGGATTACGGAGAAATTATTCTGTGCGAAAGCCGGGAAGAACTTTGCCAGGTAAATGACCGCTATGCTCCGGAGCATATTCAGGTTATCGCAGACGATCTGGATTGGTGGAGGGATCATCTGAAAAGCTATGGGTCCATGTTCCTTGGGGAAGGAGCCACCGTAGCCCATGGCGATAAATGTTCCGGTACCAATCATATTTTGCCTACAAAAAAAGCAGGTTATAATTCCGGCGGACTCAATGTTCACAAGTTTTTAAAGATTTATACCTATCAGAATATATCCGTTGAAGCCAACAGGGTGTTTTCTGCCGCTGCATCCCGACTTTCCCGGGTGGAGGGAATGGAAGGGCATGCCAGAGCCTGTGACTGGAGGCTGAAAAAGTTTTTCCCTGAAGAAAAATGGGATTTTGAGGTGTACGAACAGAAGCGTTATTGCTGATTCGGTGTGATTCCCTGCTGGCCAGATACCGGATAGGTATCTGGCTTTGAAGCAGGCTTCCGTCTTATTGACTGCCATACGACTATGATGGAGGGGTAATGGCGCAGCAATGCTTTAGCAAAAGTTTTACCAGACAGGAGCCCATTCCTGAGCATGCCATTGAGCGGGCCATATCGGTATTACGGTCGGGGAAATTGCATCGCTATAACGTGGAAGTTGGAGAGGCAGGGGAAGTTTCCGAACTGGAAACAGAATTTGCTTCCTACATAGGGAAAAGATATTGCCTGGCCTGTGCATCATGCGGCAGTGCCATGTATCTTGCCCTTAAATCCGCCGGGGTTCAAAGGGGCGACAAGGTTCTGTGCAATGCCTACACACTGGCACCCGTTCCCGGAGCCATAGAAAATGCTGGTGCAGATATTGAGCTGGTTGAAATTTGCGAAGATTATACCATTGATATTCGTGATCTGGATCGTAAGGCAGCGGCGGGCAATGCAAAGTGGCTTCTGCTGTCTCATATGCGCGGACATATGGCAGACATGGATAAAATTCAAAGAGTCTGTGAGCGGCACGGGCTTTTTTTGATCGAAGATTGTGCCCATACCATGGGCGCGGAGTGGGATGGCAGAAAGTCGGGTAGTTTTGGACAGGTAAGCTGTTTTTCGACCCAGACCTATAAACATATGAATTCTGGAGAAGGGGGCTTTCTTGTCACCGATGATGAAGAGCTCATGGCCCGGGCTATCCTCCATTCCGGCTCGTACATGCTGTATGACCGCCATGTCGCCCGCCCGGATCTGGAAGTCTTTGATCCCATAAAGAAAAGAATTCCGAACTATTCCTGTCGTATGGATAACCTGAGAGCTGCCATTCTCCGACCTCAGCTACAGATGCTTACAAGACAGTGTCAGCGTTGGAATGAGCGCTATCGCCTGCTGGAAGCGGCCATCCATTCTATAGAAGGTCTCTGGTGTCCACCCCGTGATCCCCGCGAGAATTATGTTGGCAGCTCCATCCAGTTTTCTGTCTGTCATGGTGACAGTGAGAGTATACGACTGTTTCTGGAAAAATGCCGTGAACGTGGTGTTGAGCTCAAGTGGTTCGGGAGTCCGGAACCCGCTGGTTTTACAAGTGCATATCAGAGCTGGGAATATTTTGGCAATCTTCCGGACCTGCCTAATACGAATCGTATTCTTAAACGTATGTGCGATATGCGCATTCCGCTGACCTTTACACTGGATGACTGTCGGGTGATTGCGGAAATTCTTCGTGATGTTGCAACAGATATTTTACAGTCGGATTGACCTTCTTTTCGATTGTTTGTTGATGGATGTTCTGTTTTGGGTGCTCGGCTTCGGATAATCCGGAGGACAGGAAGAATTTTCTGACAATATGCGAGGAGGGAAAAATGATGAAGCGGATGGTGGTAGCCCTATGTTTACTTTCTGCCGTTATATTCACTGCAGTTCCTGCAGCTCTGGCTCAGACCGTCATGAGAATGGGTATGGGAGATGCTATTGACTCGGATCAGGGAGCCTTTTCCATACGGTTTAAGGAAGCCGTAGAAAGTCTTTCCGGGGGTAAAATACGGATAGAGCTTTTCCCGAATGGCTCCCTTGGCTCGGAAACGGAGATGCTGCAGAATACTCGCAGGGGGACACTTGACCTTGCCACAATTGGTGTGGGAAATGCTGTTCCCTTTGTTCCCGACCTTGGCGTGTTAACCATGCCTTATCTTCTGGAGTCCCACTATGACGCCATTAAGGCGACAACGGGTGGACTGGGGCAGCAGTGGAATGAGAGATCCATTGCAAAGGGTGGTTTCCGGATTCTTGGCTGGACCTATTCCAACTTTCGCTTTGTGACCAATTCCAGGCGACCTGTGCGAAAACTTGAGGATATCAAGGGAATGAAGATCCGGGTTCCCCACAACAATATTATTCTGGCTACGTTTCGGGCATGGGGTGCCAATCCCGTTCCCATGGATTGGGCTGAAACATTCACAGCTTTGCAGCAGAAGGTTGTAGATGGTCAGGAAAATCCCTACATCGTGAACTATACAACCAAATTCCATGAGGTTCAGGATTATCTCACGGAAGTTCATTACCAGTACTCACTGCAGCCTCTGATGATTGGTGAGCGGAAATGGAAAACCCTGGATAAGGAAACTCAGGATATTCTGATCCGGGCAGGAATGGAAGCACAGCAGTATGCCATTGCCTACCAGATTCTGGAGGCGGAAAAAGCCAAAAAAGGTATGCAGGATGCGGGAGTTGAAATTTGCTATCTGGAAGATGAGGAACAATGGAAACAGCTGGCCAGAGAAAAGGTTTGGCCTGAATTCTATGACTTTATCGGCGGGCGGCAGAATCTGGATATGGTGATGCAAAGTCTTGGTAAGAAATAGCTGGCAAAGAAAGCATACCGGGCGAGCTGTTCTCACCCGGTATGTCTGAGAAAGGGCTACGACATGAAAGCAAAACGCGCCCTGCAATATATTGATAAGTTTGAGAGTTATGTCTGTCAGGTTTTGTTGGGTTTTTTCGTTGTTGTTCTTTTTATGCAGATTGCTCTCAGGATTTGTTTTAACTACGTTATCCCGTGGAGTGAAGAAATATCCCGTTTTTCTTTTGTCTGGTTTGTTTTTTTTGGTGCTGCCTATGCAGCCCGTCTGGCAGCCCATAACCGGGTGACAATTCAGTTTAAACTCTTCCCTCCGGTTGTAGGAAATATCTGTATGTTCCTATCGGATATTATATGGATCGGCTTCAATCTGCTTATGATCTGGAAAAGCCTGGAAGTGATTACAGACCTGATGGAGTTTCCGTATATTTCTCCTTCCCTTGGCTGGTCAATGGCCTATGTGTACTGGATTTTTCCCATCAGTTTCAGTCTCATGAGCGTAAGGATAATTCAGGTTAATATCATGAAATACTGGCTTAAGATTGAAATAAAGGATGTGGATAAAATTGACCCTGACGACCTTGAACCTTTACCGGAATCCCATTAGGGAAGGAGGCGGAAGTATGTCTGCTGCTGGCGTATTGTTCGGTTGCTTCGCCCTTCTTCTGCTTATGGGGGCTCCCATAACCGTGGCCCTGGGTGCAGCGGCCATGGCTGCTTTCATGGTGGTGGGACAGGATCTGTCCACAATGGTGCAGATTGCCTTTTCATCGGTGAACTCATTTCCCATAATGGCACTGCCTGCTTTTGTTCTTGCCGGTGCTTTAATGGAGGTTGCCGGGATTTCAAGGAGACTGGTGAAGGTTGCCGAATCCATGGTTGGTACGGTTGATGGGGGGCTTGCCATTTCCACAACACTGGCCTGTGTGTTTTTCGGGGCCATATCCGGTTCCGGTCCGGCTACAACCGCTGCCGTAGGAATGCTGATGATCCCGGCCATGATCAGAAGAGGTTATGACCCCGGATATGCTTCCGCGGCTACGGCCAGTTCCGGAGGTATCGGAATCATTATCCCGCCCAGTATTCCCATGGTAATCTATGGGGTTGTCGCCCAGGAATCCATTACAAAAATGTTTGTCGCTGGGGTTGTTCCCGGTTTATTGATTTCTGCCGGTCTCATTGTGGTTCATCTTCTGCGTTGCCGGGGGAAGAACTTGAGCCAGGGAATGGTACCATGGTCCGCATCCGGGTTGCTCTGTTCCCTGCGGGAAGGATTCTGGGCCGTTCTAGCACCGGTTATTATTCTGGGAGGAATCTATACGGGTTTTTTTACTCCTACGGAAGCCGCCATTGTTGCCATTTTTTATACGCTGATCATAGGAATTTTTGTTTATAAGGAAATTTCTCTCAAGGGGCTGATGAAATCCCTTGAAACCACCTCATGGCTTACCGGCAGGGTTCTGGTGATCATGTTTACCGCCTTTGCCTTCGGCAGGTTGCTGGTTCAGTACCAGATACCCGATATGATAGCGCAATGGCTTCTTGAAATTACAAGTAATCCCCATCTTATCTGGGCGATGGTTATTTTTTTCCTTCTTTTTCTCGGCATGTTCATGGAAACCCTTGCCATAATTATGCTGGTCACACCGGTACTTTTGCCGATCATGGTGGCCATCGGAGTGGATCCTATCCATTTTGGGGTGGTTCTTGTCTGCTGCTGTGGTGTGGGTTTTTCAACTCCGCCCCTTGGCGAGAATATGTTTATTGCTTCGGGTATTGGCGGTGTAACCCTTGAAGAGATTTCTCTGAAAGCTCTTCCTTTTTGTTTTGTCACCATCGGTGTCATTTTTTTGATGGCTTATGTCCCCGGATTGATTCTCTGGTTGCCGGAGCTGTTCGGGTACTGATGTACCGTTTTGATTCAGATATTGTGACTGAATAAGGCGGGCTTTTTACTAAGGAGCTAATATGAAAAAAGAAAGTGTTTGTACGGCAAAGGCACCTGCAGCAATCGGTCCCTATTCTCAGGCTGTAAAGTCCGGTGGTTTTCTTTTTACCTCGGGTCAGCTTCCCATAGATCCGGTAACAGGCAATATACCGGAAGGAGATATCAAAGTGCATACCCATCAGGTGTTAAAAAATCTGAAGGCAATTGCTGAGGCAGCAGGGACGGATCTTTCATCTGTTGTGAAAGCTACCGTATACCTTAGCAGCATGAAAGATTTTGCATTGGTAAATGAAGTATATGCTGAATATTTTACGGAACCGTTTCCCGCCAGGAGTGCTTTTCAGGTTGCACAGCTGCCTCTGGGTGCCTCTGTGGAAGTGGAAGCTGTTTTTGAACTCTGATTTGTGAAAAAGGGCAGGCCCTTTTTACAGGTACCATGCTTTTGGGCATGAATAACATTTTAAAGAAATGAGGACTTCATGAATTTTACCCAATTCCCCCGCAGGAAATATCTGCAAGGTGCAACCCCCATCGAGCCCATGGCAAATCTATCCAAAGCCCTTGGGGGGAATGTGGATCTTTATGTTAAAAGAGATGACCTTTTGCCTGGGTCGGCAGGGGGGAACAAAACCCGTAAACTTGAATTCTGTTTTGCTGATGCCCTTGAAAAAAAAGCAGACACCGTCGTTACATGCGGTGCTGTTCAGTCCAATCACTGCCGCCTCACTGCTTCATGGGCCGTCAAGGAAAACATGGACTGTCATCTGGTTCTGGAAGAACGGGTAAAAGGTTCGTACAAGCCTGAAGGATCGGGCAATAATTTTTTGTTTGAGCTGCTGGGTGTGAAATCCGTCCGCGTGGTTCCGGCGGGTTCGGACATGATGGCAGAAATGGAAAAAACTGCGGCAGAGCTGAGAAATGCTGGTAAACAGCCCTACATTATTCCCGGAGGTGCTTCCAATGCCATTGGTGCCCTTGGGTATGCCAGCTGTGCTCAGGAAACTATGGTGCAGCTGAATGAGATGATGCTGAAGATTGACAGCATTGTTGTTCCGTCCGGTTCCGCCGGAACCCATGCGGGTATGGCAGTTGGCATGTTTGCCATGAATACCCATATTCCTGTTCTCGGTATGAATGTGTCCAGAAAAAAAGATGTTCAGGAAGGGATTGTTTATAAACTGGCCGGAGAGCTGGTAACAAAACTGGGTGTTAAAACAGAGATCCCACGAGACCATATTACCTGTTTTGACGAATATGTGGGGCCGGGCTACTCTCTCCCCACCGGAGATATGATTGAAGCTGTAAAACTTTTTGCCGGTACGGAAAGCATTCTTCTGGATCCTGTTTATTCAGGAAAAGCGGCAGCTGGTCTCATCGATCTGGTCCGTAAAGGATACTTCCCTAAAGGAAGCCGGGTCCTTTTTCTGCATACCGGAGGTTCGCCTGCTCTGTATGCCTATCTTGATACATTCAGGGCATAGCTGATCGGGGCTGGCTCTGTATGGCATTTGTCTGTCCGGGATCTTTGGGTCCCGGGCAGTTTTTTTGTGTTCAGAGTAAAAAGACTCTTCTTACTGCCGTGGAAAGGTAACGGGAAATGCAATGCGGAAAAGAAAAAGTGGTGGGCATTCTGGGTGGAATGGGGCCTGCTGCAACGGTTGATCTGATGAAAAGGGTGATTGACCTTACCCCTGCCGTGGATGATGCGGATCATATCCGGATGATTGTGGATAATAATCCAGGAGTACCGTCCAGAATGAAGGCATTGCTGGACGGTACGGGAGAGAGTCCTGGTCCATGCATGGCAGAAATGGCCAGAAGGCTTGCGTCATGGGGCGCAGATTTTCTTGTCATACCCTGTAATACGGCGCATTTTTATTATGATGATGTCCGAAATGCCGTATCTGCGCCAGTGGTTCATCTTGTGGATCTTACAGCTTCCGTTGTTGCCGAAAGGCTGCCGGAACACATGAAGGCAGGTATTATGGCTTCCACGGCAGTTGTAAATACCGGGCTTTATGATAAAGCTTTCATGCCATATGGTGTTCCTTTGCTATATCCTTGCCCTGCAGATCAGGAAAGACTTCTGGATGTGATTCGTTCTGTGAAGGCTGGAGATAGGGGATGGGATATACGGAACAGTTTTCTTGCCATTGCAGCAAGTCTTGTGAAGGAAGGAGCTGGAATATTGATTATAGCCTGTACGGAACTGGGAGTTATCGGAGAGGAGTTGGGAGCAGAATTCGTTGATACAACAGATGTCCTGGCTTCCCACATTGTTTCTGTCGTGAAAAAGGGAGCCCTTCCTTTTGAAAAGATGCGTTGAACATGCCGGGCTTCTTTGTTCGCTATGGATCGTATCATGATGCAAGGCTGATGCAGTCAGTTGCAAGGTCAGAAGAAGCTTTTTTGATTTGGTTTTATGCGGAGTGTTGGATGATGGAAAAAAAATCGGTTCCTGTTTTTTCAGCCCGTATGGGTTTGGTGTATTCTGTTGGATCAGCAGCGGCCTATGCAATGCTTCCGGTTTTTACGCGCATGTCTTTGGCCAGCGGCATGAGCAGTCTTGAAATCATGCAGTTGCGTTATGGTTTTGGAGTTGCCATGGTATTTCTTTATCTTGCCATTTGCAGCCCGGAGTCCTTGAAAATAAGTCCGAAGGGTCTTTTTATTGCATTTGTCTTGTCCTTCGGACTGGACCAGATCACCAGTCTGAACCTTGCCAGGTGTTTTGAAACGTTGACAGCGTCAACCGGGATTCTTATTTTTTACATATTTCCTGCCATCACGACAGTACTTTCCGTTCTGATTTATAAAACCCCGGTCAGTAGGAAAACCATTACGTCGATGGTGCTGGTGGCAGGGGGGTGCTGTCTTGTTCTGGTTCAGGCATTTTCCCATAAGGTTGCGCTGTCGGGCGTATTGTATGTACTCTCCGCCGCTTTTACCTTTGCCCTCAGCTTTGTTGTACTGCAGCGTGTCATGGAGAAGATACCTCCTCTGACCATTACATTTTACGTAATGCTTTTCACCACCGTGGGGTTTAATTTTGTAAAGGGTGACATAACCTTCTTGTTTTATCTGGATTCCTATCAGTTTCTGATGGGGCTTCTGCTGGGTCTGATTCCAACAGCCCTGGGAGTTACCCTTCTTTATCTGGCCATCAGCGTGACGGATTCTGGTTTTGCTGCCCTGTGTTCGTCAATAGAACCTGCTGTTACCGTGCTGGCAGCCTATCTGTTGCTGAGCGAACCGATTCTGATCGTTCAGGTTGCAGGAATGCTGATTGTGATGCTGGGAATATTTATTAAGTACCTGGACTCCAATCATCCTGCGGATTCTGCGGCAGCCAGCCTGCCAAAATGCGTTTAGGCCAGAAGGGTGGGGTTTCTGGAACAGACGAGCGATGGACTATCCAAAGCTCATCGGTCAGCAGAACGGCACATGGAGAAGGAAGTACGGGCAACTTAACTCATGATAGAGGGTGGCTGGCAGCTTCCCATGGACGTTGTGCGAGCTTATCAAAATGGTAAGGAGTGTGCATTTGAAAACTGGTGAAGGCTCAATGAAATCCCTCATAGCCTATGATAAAATCAAGGAGCTCATACTTTCAGGAAGAAAATATCCGGGAACAAGGCTTGTTTTAGCGGAACTCGAGACGGAGCTTGGAATCGGACGCGGACCAATCCGGGAAGCTCTTATGCGGCTTGATCGTTCGGGGCTGGTACGGAATGTACCTTATAAAGGAGCCATCGTAGCTCCTTTGCCTAAAAAAAATGAAATGGATTATATTTTCAGTATTCGAGTTAAGCTTGAAGCTGAGCTGGCCAAGGCCGCTATGAAGAACCTTAGGGATGAGGATATGGAAGAGCTGGAGAAGACGTACCAAAAGATGCAATGCATGACACAGGAATTTTATAGTCTCGACCGTCACTTCCATGATGTTTTATATGAAGCATCCGACTATCCCCATCTCTGCCTGATTGCTCATAAGCTTGTTGAGTCTGTGGAAGCTTTTTTAAACCTGTTTCAGCATGATGAGAATGATTACAGAATATTTTTAGAAGAGCATGCCCTGATTCTGGAGTTTTTGAAAAAAGGTGATTCTGAAAAACTGCAGAAGGCAGTGGCTGACAATGTTAAGTCTGGAATGAGACGCATTGAGAAAGCCTATGCCTTGCTGATGAACAATCACGGTTGAGCCTCCATTCCGGTGAGCTCAACGACTCCGTTTACATCCGGAATCTGTCGTGTCAATTCCATGGTACGCTGGCCTTGTGTTACCTGTATGCTTGCCATGCAGGAAAGGGTACGGCCGTCTTCAAGATCAATACGAACCCTTATTTCATGCGTACCTGCCTGCAGCGGCCAGAGTACTTCCGGCGTATTCCCTTCCTTGAAGAGCACGCCATTTATATACCAGCGGTACAGTGCTTTTTGCTGCGGTTCACTGACCCTTAGGGGCAGCTTCTGATTTTCAGGCGCAATTCTCGGGTCCATGGTGAGCAGCAGCCCATCCATGGGGCTTTGCAGGTGAATGCTGGTTTCAGCATTTTCCCCTTCAGAGGCAGGCTGGGCATCCCGGGGCATCCACTCGCTTCGGAACGCCGTGCACAGCCCATGGGGATTTTGGCGGATACAGACATCCCGAAGAACAAGGTCCTGTGGCAGGGGCAGTGCTTTTGTGTCCTGATTCCGGTTAAGCTCCCTGAAAACTGAGCGCAGCAGGGGCACGGGCCCGGAAGCGCCGGCAAGGTTATGCATGGGGCTTCGATCCAGATTGCCCATCCAGATTCCCACCGTGTGCTGATGGTCAAACCCGAAGGCCCAGGCATCCCTGTGGTCGGAGCTTGTGCCTGTTTTAATGGCTGTCTGTACGGGGAAGGCCATAAGAGGGCCGAACTCGTAACGCCTCGCTTCCGGATCCGACAGAATAAGGGCAATGAGACGGGATGTATCCCGTTGGAAAATTGTTTCTCCGGGCTGTATCAATTCGGGTGGTGTATTCAGAACATGAAGGGGGAGTTTTCGACCATCTCTGGCCAGAATTGCGTAAGCACGCGTGAGTTCCAGCAGTGATACTTCACCATTTCCCAGTACAAGGCCGTCGCCATAAAATCCGGCGGTACGGGTCAGAGAGTGCAGGCCGCAGGCCCGCAGGGTTGCAAGATAGGATTCGACACCTACATGGCGCACGGTTCGGATAGCGGCGAGGTTCAGTGAATTGGCCAGAGCATCCCTGAGGGGCATGATCCCATAGGCATTGCGGGAATAATTCTGATAGTCGTGGCTGCCCCTTCCAACGGGAGTGCTGATGGGCGTATCGGCAATGGGAGTTGCCGCCGTCCAGCCCCTTTCCAGAGCCATGGCATAGGCAAAGGGTTTGAGGGCGGATCCCGGTTGTCTTGGGATAAGGGGTGCATTGATTTTGCCACCGTCACGTTTGTCCTGGCCATTTCCGGCAACCGCCCATGCCCGTATTCGGCCCGTTCGGTGTTCCAGCACGAGAACAGCCCCATTGGTAAGGTTATGCATGGCAAGCTGGGCTGTCCGAGCATCCAGAAGCCCTTGAATTTTTTTTTGGAGAGGTCCGTCCAGGCTGGTGCGGATGGGAAGGGTTGTGGAAGGGGAGGGAAGGCTTTCTCTGACATAGCGAACGAAAAAAGGGGCATGCACGGGAAGTGTTTTTCGGCGCAGTTCCGGAGTCAGTCGGGTACGCTCTGCTGCCTCCTGACGGAGGATTTCAGTCTGGACCATACGCCTTGCAAGGGTTTCTACCCGCTGCATAAGCCTTTCTGGATGATGGGCAGGATGCAGTGCCTGAGGGGCTCTGGGAAGGACGGCAAGAATAAGGATTTCCGTTGTATCCAGAGTGGAAAGATCCCGGTCGAAGAGACGGTCAGCTGCCTGCACAACGCCTCTGCATCGGTCGGGATAGGGAACCTGATTCAGATAAAAGGCCAGGATGTCCGCCTTGGAGAAATGTTTTTCGAGCCGATAGGCATCGATACTTTCCAGCATGCGCGAGCCAAAGGTTCGGGGCCTCGGGTTCAGGATACGGATAACCTGTTCGGTGATGCTGCTGGCTCCGCGAACGTTACCACCTGCCCGGATATTCTGCAGAAGGGCATGGCCTACGGCCTTCCAGTCCGTTCCATTATGAAGGAAAAAACGTTTGTCTTCGGCCATGATAATGGCTTGGCGTAGCAGCAGAGGAATGGTGTGGAGTTCGGCTATGTCCTGCGTGTTCAGGTGGTCTTCCCTGGCAAATGTGATGGGAGTGCCGTAGCGGTCCAGAAGCCGTACCCGCTCAACCGGAACGGCAGGGAGGAGTTCGGAAGGCAGGGGGCTCAGGCCACGGTACAGCCACAGGCTGAACAAAAGGAGGGTCAGAGCTGGTATTATCCAGAGAAGAGCTGTCTTTGTTTTATATCTCCGCATCGGCAGGTGTCGGTTCCCGGGCTTTTCATGGTTTCCGCATGAAAAGCCCGTTATGTTTCGGTTTCGGATTTCTTTCAAGGAATTCGTGGGCCTATTTTGATGATGCGTTCTTTGTCACGGCCCCATATTTCCGGACGGTAGAGGGCCTCCCCGTGGGCGGCGGGCATATGGAAGCGGCCTTCAGCAATGGCCTGAACCGTAAATGTGAGGCGCCAGGTCCCTGCTGGCATCTCTTCGGCAAAGAAACGAACAGCCTCATGGCGGAATTCCTGATGGTAGAAGGGCCACGGGCTGCCATGGCGGATGCCTTCAGGCAGAACAGACCGGTCCATATCTGTTTCGCTGGTGGCGAGATGGGGGTTTACGGCTTCGAAACCTGCGGGCAGGGGAATTTCAGCCATGATAAAATGAAGGTTCTGTGTGCTGGTGATGTCGTAGGCCAGTCTTACCCGGTCACCCCTGCTAAGGTTTTTGAATTCTGTTGTATTGGCTGGTGTGTCGTTAATGCTGATTGCCGTAAGGTTCACATGCAGTCCGCTGTCTGCGGGAGGCAGTGGGCCATGCGAGGCAAAAGTCAGGGCAGCTGTATAGTACAGAGGCCCTTTCCCCTGTCTTTGTATATGCAGGGTCTGTTCCCGGCCCGGATCATCCGGGTGCATGGGGCGGGTTATGCGGACGGCCGTATCCCGGATATCCCGGAAGTGAACCCCGCCGTAAAGTCCTGAAGGATCCTGTACCTCCGCATGCAGATCCACCGTTGCCGACTCGTAGGTGAGGGCGTATTCCGCAGCTGCCATGGCAGCAAAAAGGTTTTCCTGAGTGCCTTGCCACCGGGCTTCATCCCCTTGTCCTTCCATAAGTTCGTTTACCAGCAGAGAAACATAGCTATGAAGTTCGGGAGGAGCGTCCGGAAGCCGGGCAAGACGGATCATTGCCATGAGAACGGCGGCCTGGGTACGGTTGTGAGACCCCATAAGCCATGGGTGGGCAAGGCTCTCATCATCCTGAGCAGCCATACCCTTTGGGGTTCTGTGGGTTCTTGCCATAAGTGCGTCAACCACAGGAGCCAGTTTATGGTAGGCAAGACCCTGCCGTGCTCCGGCCTCCAGAAAAAGGGCCGTGGCGAAAAGTCCGTCTTGCTGGGGTTGCGGCATAAGACGGTCAAAGAGTGTTGCATCTGCATCCGGTGCAAGGGCCAGCAGGGCCATCATGCGGGAACTGCGGTCGAGGACAGGTGTTCCACTTACGTTTCGCCGCAGAAGGGTATCCAGATAAGTCTCGAGTCTGCGGCTGACTTCGGGATCCGGTGTGAATCCGAATTCGGAAAGACGTTTGAACATCAAGGCCGTGAAGGCGGAAAGGAACGGGTTTTCACCACCTCCAGCCGAAGGGAAATAGCCCATGGCTCCGTTTTCTGATTGAAACCGGCCTGCCTGGGAGAGGATGTCGGAGATCAGTGTTTCCGCCTCTTCCCATTGCAGTTCATCGGGAAGATAATCCATCATGGAAAGATAAAGAGCCGCGCCCATTGCCTTTGAAAGCTGCTGTTCCCAGCAGGTATAGGGATAATCCTTGAGAAAAAGCAGGGGGGCTTCAACGGCAGATAAGAGGCTGGGGGAAAGACGGATGCCAATACCGCCGACATCGGTTCTGGCATTCCCGGGGATTCGGATCGGGATGCCCGTATGGGTGTTGTCAGCTTTGCCGGAAACGGCCTGAGTTTCCAGGAGAAGACTGTCTCTTATGTCCAGACTGTGGGCCAGTGCGTCACCATCGAGTGCGTCCTTGGCTATGATTTCCATACGCAGGGTGCCGGTGTGGTCGGCATCCATGGGCAGAAAGAAGGAACTCCGCTGCCAGGGGGCAAAGGAGGCATCAAAATGGCGCTGCGTCAGCAGTCTGCCATCATTATGAAGTTCAGCCCGGATGTGGATATTTCTTTGTTCATCGGTTCTGTTCAGTATGGAAAAGCCTGCCTGCAGCCTATCCTCTTTACGCAGAAAGTTGGGCATGATGGGGCGTATTTCCGTAGGGCGGTTTACTTTGAAAAGTTGCTGGCCTGTTCCCATGCGTTCCCGGGGACTCACGGCCATGGCCAGCACTTCCCACCCTGTGAGGTTATCCGGTGCGGGAAATGAGAAGGTTACCCTGCCGTTTTCATCGGGCAGCATTTCCGGATTCCAGTAGGCAACCCCCCGGAAATTTTCTCTCAGTCGCAGTCCGCCACCGTCTCCTGCGGGTGTGGCTCCTTTGGCATCCAGTTTCTGCATGCCCAGAAGACGGGTGAGAAGGGTATAAGTTTCAACGTCAATGGAGGAAACGGATGTATAAAGGCCCGTATGGGGATCAAAGTTCCTGCGGCCTCCGGGCAGTAGGTCAAAAATGGCACTGTCCAGAACGACCATGGCTATTTCCGTATCCATAGCCAGGTCGGCAGGTATCTGCAGGCTGCCGCGTACTTCTTCTCCGGGCTTATAGTGTTCCTTTTCCATGGTTACGGAAACGGGAATTTTCTTTTGTGGTGCTGTAACGCTGAGATAAAGATAGCCGCTGCGGAAAGCCGGTTTGCCCATGTCAGGGCCTGTCTCAGGAGCCTGGGATCCGGCTACCCTTGGAGAAAGCAGGGATATTGCCACATAACATCCGGGAAGAGCTGCCGGACCAATGGGTATTTCAATGATTTCCGCAGCATTTTTAAGAGGCCGAACCTCATGGCGCAGGATGCCATAGCGTTCGACACTGATCAGGGCCATGGCCCCCGGGAAGGGATTTTTCACAAGGATGCGGGCCGTTTCTCCCACACGGTAACTGTCTTTTTCAGGGATCATTTCAATGCGCTGATCTTCAGGATTTTCCCATGTAACGGATCCGGGACCCGAAACCCATACGGGAATGCGGGTGGTATGGCTGCGCCCTTGGCTGTCATGAATGGTAACACTGACCCTCCAGCGGCCGGGAGAGTTGGGTGTAAAAACGGCATCAACGGGGGTTTGACCCGAAGTAAGCCGGGTGGAGGCCCTTTCTTTCCATTGGGTGGTGTAGCGTGGGGTATAGGCATCTCCTGCACCCCTTGCACGGATTACGGAAACTTCCTGCCGTTCGGCACGAAAGGAGATGGGAATATCGGGTATGATGCTGCCCTCCGGATTGCACACTACCACCTGGAATTCGGCGGTTTTACCTTTCTGCTGCATCCACTCAAGGGAGCGGATGCCTACCAGAAGATCCCGGCCCTCAAAGGGAATACGGGTGGTGGCACTGACGGATTTTCCTCTCTCATCACTGACAGAGGTTTCCAGAGAAAGCTCTCCGTAGGCCATATCTGTTTCCGGGATTTCCTGCCGGATGGAGGCTGTGCCATGGCTGTCAAGGGTTCGGGTGATGTCTGTGAGTGTATGCTCCGGAATGCTGGGTTTGCCGTTGTTGCTGTCAAAGAAAAAATTCCGTAGTAGAGGATGGGGCGGGGTAAAGGGCCGCGCATGGATATGGCTGCGTATGCGTGCGGGAGCATCGGTATAGGCACCGCCCGCATGGAGAGCGGCTGAGGCCTTGAGGTCAAGGGTGTCACCGGGTTTTGCCCTGAGTGCGGAAATGTCTGCCTGTGTTCGGAAAGGCGCAGTGGAAAAATCTGTGACCATCACCGAAAGAGGATAAAGATCTGCAGGGCTTTTTTCATGGGAAAGCTGAAAGCGGTAACGTCCAACGGCCCCGTCTTCCGGAATGGGGAAGGCTCCATGAAGAGAACCGAATTTCGACAGATCAAGATCGGTTCTGGCATGTATCTCCTGGTCTCTGGGATCCAGTATACGGAGTGTCCAGCCGGAAAGGGGAGGTTCTATCAGCCCGGTGATATCCTGATTCCGTATATATATTTTATATTCCATGGTTTCGCCGGTGCGGTAGATTCCCTGGGAGGTGAGCCCCCACGCCTTGAGATGACCATAGGCTGCCCTGCTGTTGGAAAAAACTGGAGGATCGGAGACCTGCCAGAGATGGAGGGAAAAACGCCAGTCCAGGGGGAAAAGAATTCTGTCCTTTTCGAGGCTGGCCTCCAGAAACCAGAGGGGCTTGTCTTCTCTGTAGTCACCTCTGCCTGCTATGTTCTGCTCGGGGTCCAGTTCGGCCGTGCCGGGAAGAAGGGCCACTCCCTCGGAGTTGGTGATGGCCGAGCTTACCATTTTTTCATGGATTTCCAGATCTTTTTCACGGCCTTCCCTTATATGAATCCTCACTCCCGGAACCGGTATTCCCGTACGGAGGTCTGTCACCCATACAAGACTGTTGAAATGGCCGAGCTTGACCACTACCTGCCAGGGAGAGACGATGGCAAGAAAACGGGAGGCTCCCTCCCAGGTCCGGACTTCCGGCTCTGTGATAATTTCTCCTGATACAATTCCACTTTCAGGAAGAATGGTCCGTATGCCTGCGCCCAGAAGGGCCGGTTTATCCGCAAGAAGTCCCGTTTCCCGTTTACCTGTGTCCACGGGATAGAGCCCCACTCCGTCCATGGCCATACCACGGATGCGGAAACTGTCTATGTTGGTCAGGAAGAGGGGGATGTCCGAGGGCAGACCCTTTTCAAGAACGGCCGTATTACCGGGCAGGGAAAAAGAGGGTTTCAGATGGTCCGTCTGAAAGATTACCTGGCTGTTCTTTTTGAGTGTACGGCCGAAGGTGTCGGGCAGGCTGTCCGGCACACTAATGGTGTACTGGCTTTTGGGGTTCGGGTTTACAGGAAGGGAAATTCCATATTCCGCATTTTGAGTATGCAGGGTTCTCGACGGGTCGTAATCATAGAATCCATCCCATGGTTTCTGGTTTCCCGGTAAGGGGGGGGTAAAGCGGACATGGGCTGCGGCATCGGACAGGCGAACGGGAGTGCTGAACACCAGTTCTGTATGGCTCTGGGGGTCTGCGGCGGGGAAGATCTTCGGTTCCGATGCATCCGGTGTGTGGGAGGGAACAAAGATACTGTTTCCGTCCAGACTGGTATAGCGGATTCCGAGAAAGGATGGCTGGGGGAAGGTGGCAAAGGTACGGATACCTCTTTTTTCAATACCGGGTTCAGGTCCTTCCGGGCTTATCAGGCCTGCTTTTACCATGAGCTCTGCTTCCTGGTTTCCGGGCAGGATGGGTGGCTTTATGATCCATGAGGTAGCAACGGAAGCTTTCGGCGTGTCTCCCGCCGCGTGAGCCTGTACCGTCCATAAAAAATCACCGCTCCGGAAGACAACGGATTTTTCGACGGACTCTCTTGTCAGAGGCAGATTGGCATGAATTTGAAAAACCGGTGTGGCTGCATTGGCCCATCGCTGAAAAAAGGCATGGGTGATTTCTGGTCTTGTAGTGGTAAAGGAGTTGTTTTTTGTGGCGGGTACAGCTGTTCCGTCAAGGGCCGTCAGACCTTTTTCCACATCCACCGTATAGCGGGTGGCGGGTTTGAGTTTTTCTTCGGGGTTTGGCCGGAAGCTCAGGGTCTGGGGATCGGTCCAGCGCCATTGCCCTTGTACGGGCGGAGAGATCTGTACGGGAACCTCCTTTGCCTCCGCCTGTCCCAGGGCTACCATGGGGCGGTCAAACTCCAGACGGATGCGCTGGTCCATGGGCACGTTTTCCCCCTGCGGTACAATGCGGAGGAGCGGGCTGGACAGGGCCATGGAAGGAAGCCAGAGCAGACAAAGAAAAAGAAGGGAGGGAGTTTGTTTACGCATGGCGCAGATCCTCAATGGGGCGTAAAAAGTGGATGGGAAAGGGGCATTCTGGCAGGGCCCAGTTTGATGCAGAATACCCGGTCAGCCGAAGACAGCCCGGTGACGGTGGTTAAAAAAATGAATGATAAAGTCTTATAAAGCAAAAAAGTTTTGCTTGCTTTTATGGGAAAACAGTACAACTATAGCTACCTGCCCAAAGGGGCAGCAGCATAGGGGAGCTTCTGTACTCCCTGTGCAGGAAGGGTCTCTCACCGTTCTTACCTTACCACGCTGTGCTGATTGTCACAGCCGTACCTGTATGGAAAAAAGGCAGATCTGTTTTGATTCCGGAAGAAAACGGAAAAACTGCGGTTTGCTTTCCCCATGGCCTGCAGAGGTCTGATTATGCGATAGCGCACGGCAGTACTTGTCTGTATTTGTGCCACTAAATATGTGATTAGGCAAGGCTTTGATGACCATGGATTTCTGGCGTCATAAAATATGCAGCATATCCATTGGGGTCAGCCTCTTTCATTCATTGTCAGACACAGCAATACTATCTGCCCGGATCCTTCCTGTTTTCTGAATGCAGGCGGGCTTTCTGTTTGTATGGCATATCTGGCTGAGATTTTTTCAGCCGGAGTGCTTTTTTATACGCTGGCGTACAGGGGGAAGCCCGTGCGTCTGGAATCAAGGAGAATATATGAAAAAAGTTGGAATTTTTGTCGCTCTGGCTGTCATCGTGGCGGCAGGTGCCGTTGCCTGGTATGCAATGAAACCTGCCGGAAAAATTACCGGATGGCAGATCGCAGAAGTGTTGCCGGCGGATACCCTTGTTTTTATAGAGATTACCAATGCGGAGAAGCAGATGGAATCCCTTCTGTCCAGCCCGCTCGGCAGGAGTGTCGGGGAGATGGATATGGAGGCCGCTCTGTACCAATTGGGTGATGACCCTTTTCTGCTGGAAACATGGCGGACCCTGGAAGAAAAAATTTCATCTCCGCTTAACCGTCGTCTTTTCTATGCCCTTTTCGGCAGGCAGGCAGGAATGGCTATTTTCCCTGAAGCTATGGAGGAAGGCCATGGGCCGGGTGTGATAGCGCCGGGGGTGGCTTTTGTGGCAAAACCCGTGGGGGATGCTGCCCTTATATCCTTTATGGCACAGTGGGTACCGGATCTGAAAACGGAGGCATTGCCTCCCTATCAGGGGCAGGAAATCCGTGTGCTGCGGTTTGATAATGAAGTGGATCTTTATACGGGTACATGGAAAGGTCTGTTGCTGATGGCCTTTGACCTGCAGACCTTGCAGCGTATGCTGGATGTTTCCGCTCAGAGGGTCGCTTCGCTGGGTGACCACCCGCCCTTTGGTGCCATGGTAAGGG
Source organism: Desulfobotulus pelophilus (assembly GCF_026155325.1). Taxonomy (NCBI): domain Bacteria; kingdom Pseudomonadati; phylum Thermodesulfobacteriota; class Desulfobacteria; order Desulfobacterales; family Desulfobacteraceae; genus Desulfobotulus; species Desulfobotulus pelophilus. Next base: position 109,508 of record NZ_JAPFPW010000002.1, read on the forward strand.
AGTTTGAAAGTACGGATCGTTCCTTTTTTGTGTATGCGGATATGCCCGCTCTGACCGCAGCCCTGGATGAACCCATGGAGTATCTGCTGGGAGGTGTCGGCATGGCCGTATGGTCTCAGTTGCGGGGACAGATGAAGGGCTTTAAGGAGCTGGTCTGGATCGGGTTTGATGAGAGCAGGGAAATGCAGGTCTCCGAGGGCAGGATTTCCATGGATCAGAAAGCCATGGACCCGGAATTCCGTTCAGTGATCAATATTCCTGCCCGGAAATCCCTTCCTTTGGGAATGGCTCCGGCAGATACCCAGTTTTTTTTCTGGAATGGTACCTTCGACATTCGTTACTCCATAGAATCCCAGTTTCAGCGTAAAGAGGATTTGGTAGAATTTTACGAAGGATTTGAGTCGTTTGCAGGGTTCTCATTTGATGAATTTGTTGCGGCCTTCGGGCAGGACCTCGCTGTGCTCACCACCGGTGTGAATACCCGGGGAATGTTTCTCATTCCTGACCTGGCGCTCATTATAGCCAGCCCCAGTCCGGACCGTTTGTCTGCCTTTCTGGATGGACTCCTGACTCAGGTGGAAAGTTTCATCCACACGCCCTTTGAGCGCGAGCAGGAGATGGTTCAGGATATTGCACTGATCAGTGCCATTTCTCCCCTTGGAGATGATATCGTACCTGCCTGGGCAGCCATGGATGGCTATTTCATCGTAGGGCTGAAGCCTGACAGTGTGCGTGCTGTCATTCAGGCCGCCCGTTCCGGATCCGGCTTGACAGCAGACCCCGTTTTTCAGGCTGTTGCAGAGGGCATGGACGGGAAAACCCATGGTGTGTCCTATATTCGTTTTGATGCCTTGATGGCTACCTGCATGGAGATAGCGGACTGGTCACTGCAAAGAACACGGATGATGAACCCATGGCAGGCAGAGCCCCAGGCGGTTCTGGTCCGTGAAATACTTTCTCCTCTTCTGAGCGGTCTCAAAATGTATGAAGCCATAGGCAGTTATACCACATATGAAAAAGACAGGGTTGTGATGCAGACCCGCACGAAATTGCAGCTGATTCAGGAATAAGTTCTGGTACGAAGCTGTCTGAAATAATTTCCGTTGTGATAAAAACAGGGGGCGTCGGCCATGGGTCGGTACCCCTTTGTTTTTTACAGGCAGGCGCTGAAAAGCTGGTGGATAAGATCCGTTCCAGGCGAAAGTCACCTGGCAGCAAGGACTTTGCTGGCTGTGAAGCCGAAAGCCCCGCACGTGCGCAGGGAGAGCGTTGGGTCCACTAGTTTCGGGTATCAGGCCGGCCGGTGCAAGCGGCTCTCATCGGAGCTGGCGGAGGAGGGAAGGGCTGCCGAAAAGCCCATAATAGGGGCTTTCCCCACCCGGTTCCATGGAGCGGGTCTGAGAGAAGATACGTTTCGGGGTGGTGCGGATTGATCCGGGAGGAATCGGTATGCCGGAAAAGGATGAGAAAGCCGAGCCGGGGGGGCAGGGGCTCCCCCGGTTCAATGGCTACTGAGCCTGAATGAATTCGGTTTTTTCAAGGGCCAGCTCAATTTGGAACTGCTTGCCGTTCACATGGAAGACCATGCGCCGGTTATCCCTGTAGTCGCAGTCCAGAATAAGGGTGATGGCAGAGTTTAAGGCCAGTGCCTTGGGCTGACCGCAGAAGCTTGAAAGTTGAAACTTATCTTCTATGGTACGCATGAGAAGCCCCATGATCTGGTTGGTCATCTCCCCTATGCTGTCTGCCACTTCATTGGATGTATAATCCTTGGCGAGTTCATCCTGAGGGATGCCCATGCGGGTCATGTAGTGACCGTACAGGTCCATGGCAGCCCCTGCGGAAAAATTCATTACCACAAGCCCGTTATAATCCCCTGTGAACTGGACAAAGCAGCCGATTTCCGGTTTCATGGTGACTTTGGGGATGGCCTGAAAGGTATTGGAATATTTGATGGGCAGCTTGGTGCTGGATTCCAGCAGATGGCGGGTGGCCTTGCAGAGAACAAGGGCTATCTGGTCAATGGTGGACATCTGTTTGGCTGTATCCATAAAGGGGAGGTTCCTTTCCTCTGGGGGGTGCGGGCGTGAGAAGCCTTGTCGGGCCAGCAACTCTGTTGGAATCATAGCCTAAGAAGGCAGATAAATCCAAGGGAAAACCGTAAAAAAATCTTTTGGGAATGCCTCGAACCCTTATGGCTATGCGGCCTATAATGAAGGCATTAGGGTACGGATTTTCAGGTCATGTTTCACCGGCAGGGTTTGGATAAACGCTCTTTTTTCTGTGGGGTCGAACTCCCTCCGGCCTGCATCCGTTACTACGGCTTAGGTTCGTAGCAGGTCGTTTACTAGGTTGTTTTAAAAGGTGAAAATGCTTTTCTGTCACCGTGTAAGGGGTGTCGGCTTAGTATGGAAACAATGACTGTCGGATTTGATGAGTTGCCAAACAGGCACTTGATTTCAGTGTCTGTCCGTCAATGCTGTATATCGGCCGACAGCCCGGAGTCCGGTCTCTTGATGATAAAAAAAAGCCCGGGAAAATCCCGGGCTTGTCAAGGAGGCGGTGTAAGATATCTCCCTCAGGAGAGCATCGTGGTTTACTTGCCTCTTTTTTTCTTCATTTCTTCCACTTCTTTACGGATGTCTTCCATTACGGAGGATGGCACCTGCCGATAAGCGGCAAATTCCATGGTAAACTGAGCCTTACCCTGGGTGCCGGATCGGAGTATGGTGGAATATCCGAACATCTCAGCCAGAGGAACCTGTGCTTCAATGATGGACATGGGGCCTTCTTCTGAGGAGCCCACAATCATGCCCCTGCGCTGGTTGATGGTGCCCATTACATTGCCCTGGAACTCTGTGGGTGTTTCCACAACTACCTTCATGATAGGCTCAAGAACCGTAGGCTTGGCTTTGGCGTAGCCCTCAAGGAAGGCACCTCTGGCTGCGGCCTGGAAGGCCATTTCGGAGGAGTCCACGGCGTGGGAAGCACCATCGTTGATTACAACGCGCACACCGTTAACGGGAAACTCCAGCGAGGGACCTTTATTCATGCAGGCCCTGAACCCTTTTTCACAGGCTGGGATGAAGTTTGTGGGAATGGAGCCGCCCGTAACGTTATTAACAAATTCGAAGTCACCCTCTTCCAGCGGTTCCATGTAACCGGCAACTCGGCCATACTGACCGGCACCGCCAGTCTGCTTTCTGTGAGTGTAGTTGAATTCGGCTTTCTGGAGAATGGTTTCGCGGTAGGCAACACGGGGTTTGCCCGTTTCTACTTCTGCCTTGTATTCGCGTTTCATACGCTCCACGTATACTTCCAGATGCAGTTCACCCATGCCTTCAATAATGGTCTCACCGGTTTCTTCATCCACAAAGGTGTTGAATGTGGGGTCTTCTTTGGTAAACCGGTTCAGAGCCTTGGACATGTTGATCTGGGCCTTGTTATCCTTGGGGATGATGGACAGGGAGATAACGGGCTTGGGAACAAACATGGACGTCATGGAAACATTGAGGGAAGGATCGGAAAAGGTGTCGCCGGAGGCGCAGTCCACACCAAAGATGGCCCCGATCATACCCGATGGAATTTTATCAATTTCTTCCATCTGGTCTGCATGCATGCGGACCAGGCGACCGACTTTAATCTTTTTGCCCGTTCGCACATTCACAACGGAAGAGCCTTTTTCCAGCATCCCCTGATAAACGCGAAGGTAGGTCAGCTGGCCGTATGCACCGTCTTCCAGTTTGAAGGCCAGGGCTACTACCGGTTTTTCAATGGTGGAGTCAAGTACAATGGGCTCTTCTGCATTGTTCAGGTCCAGGGCTTCGTTGCGGACATCAGGAGGAGCGGGCAGAAAGGTTGTCACGGCATCCAGAAGGAGCTGTACACCTTTGTTTTTGTAGGCGGAGCCCATGAAAACGGGGGTCATTTGGCGTATGAGCGTTCCCTGCCGGATGGCCTCCACCAGCATTTCATTGGAAACCTCCGTTTCTTCAAGGATGGCTTCGGTCAGCTCATCGGAGAAGAGCGAGGCTGCGTCAATCAGCTCCTCACGCTTTTTCTGTGCCAGATCCATGAGTGCGGCGGGAATTTCTTCCTCACGGATGTCTTCCCCGCTTTCTCCATCAAAATAAAAGGCCTTCATGGAGATGAGATCAACAACACCCTCATGACTGGTTTCAAGGCCTATGGGAATCTGCATGGCCCAGGCGTTGTGGCCGAGTTTTTCCCTGAGTTGGGAAATAACACGGTCGGGGCTGGCTCCGGTACGGTCGCATTTGTTGACAAAGGCTATGCAGGGAACATTGTAGCGTTTCATCTGCTGGTCCACGGTGATGGACTGGGACTGAACGCCGCCCACGGAGCAGAGAACAAGGATGGCACCATCCAGAACCCGGAGAGACCGTTCCACCTCTATAGTGAAATCCACATGGCCGGGCGTATCAATAAGGTTGATGTCGTGGCCCTTCCACTCGCAGAAGGTGGCGGCGGAGGCAATGGTGATTCCTCGCTCCCGTTCCAGCTCCATGGAGTCCATGGTGGCTCCAACGCCATCTTTTCCCTTTACGTCATGGATGGCATGAATTCTTTTGGTAAAAAACAGAATGCGTTCGGAAAGGGTGGTTTTCCCGGAGTCAATGTGGGCACTGATGCCGATGTTCCGGACTTTCTGGATATCGTATTTCATGTTACCGAATCCTTGAGAAACAAAAAATAGGTTGTTTGACCAACGGACAGGTCTGCCTGTCTACCGCGGTCGAAATTTGTGGCCAGGATACAGTTATTTTGTTTGAATTCCATTCATGACAATCCGGAATGAAACAAAACAACCTATTTGGACGTGGCGGCGAAAGAACCGCCCGTACCGGATTTTTTCATGCCGGCGTTGAGGGGGGGTTCGGAACCATAAAAAAATCATCATTCCCCTGCAGCAATGCTTTATGGAGAAAGATGACCTTGAAACAAAATCGGTGTATTTTAATGATAATATCTTTAAGTGTCAAATATTTTTTTAAAGGGACTTTGTCGGATCAAGATCTTTCGCTTGACCTTGGGCTTTTTTCTATCTATCCCGTTCAGTATGGGGCCGGGTTTTTTTGTTGTCTGTGGTCCGGCAGGAAGGCAATGATGCCATCGAGGGGATGTTGTGCAGAGAACAGGCCGAATAAGCGATAACTGTTATGCGGGAGCCAGGGCCATCTGGCCCATATGTGTGGGATATTTTCCCCTGGGGCTTGCCTTTGGCGTACTGGCGGAGAAGGCGGGGCTTTCCGGGGTGCATATTTTTTTTATGTCCTCCCTTGTGTTTGCGGGTTCCGGTCAGTTTATTGCCGTATCCATGATTGATGCGGGAGCTTCGGCGATTGCTGTAATCATGACAACATTTATGGTGAATCTGCGCCATCTGCTTATGTCCTCTTCCCTTGCGGTGTGGTACAGGGGGGTTTCCAGGGGCCGTTTAAGCTGGCTGGCATGTTTCATTGTGGATGAGACCTTTGCGGTGAACACCAGTAGGCTGAAGTCCGGAGCATGGCCGGTGGGAGCTGCCATTACCGCCAGTTTTCTGGCCTATGCAGCCTGGGTGGGCAGTACGGTGCTGGGGGGTGTTTTCGGGCGCTTTATCGCCCCGTCGGCTTTTGGCATAGATTATGCTATGATAGCCATGTTCATTTGTCTTCTGGTTTTTCAGCTGAATGGGCTCCTGTATGTTGTGGCAGGACTTGTGGCCGCGCTGGCAGGGACCCTGGCGGCTTTATGGATTCCAGGGAATGTTTTTATTGTGGTGGGGGCTGTGGCAGGAGCGAGTGTTGGCCTTGTTCTGAAGAGGATGGCCCTGTTGTCGGGTAGCCGTGCACGGAGGAAGTCATGAGCCCTGATTATATGTTCCTTGTGCTGGGCATGGGCTTGGTGAGTTTTCTTCCCCGCTGGATTCCTCTTTTTTTCCTGAGTCGAAGAAAGCTGCCGGTCTGGATGGAGGAGTGGCTGGATCTGATTCCCGTTTCCATTCTTGCGGCTCTGCTGGTACCCTATCTCATTACTTCCGGAGAACCAAGGGTTGTCAGTTTTGCAAAACCGGAACTGTTTGTGGCATTTCCCACCCTTTTTGTTGCCTGGCGTACCCGGTCCCTTGGCCTGACACTGGTTGCCGGAATGGGTATGTTCTGGCTTGTGGGGAAAACGGGCTGGTTGTAATCTCGAGGAGGAAGATGGCCATGCAGGTGGGCGATGATGCCTGGTGTGATGTCGTGAAGACCGGAGCGGTGAAGATGCTGGGGGCAGCTCTGGATGAAAGGGTTGTGAAAGGGCTTGCCTTTCATGCGAACAGCCTGATGCTATGGAACGGAAAGGTGAACCTTACGTCCATAACGGATCCTTTACAGGTGGCGGAAAAGCATGTGCTGGATGCACTGGCTGTCACTCCCTTTCTTCCGAAAGCAGGCCGGGTCCTGGATGTGGGAACCGGTGGAGGATTTCCCGGTATTGCCATGGCCCTGATGAGGCCGGATCTGGATGTGGTGATGGTTGACAGTGTTCATAAAAAGACTGTTTTTGTGCGAGAGGTGATCCGGGGCCTCCGGCTTGAAAGAGCCCAAGCTCTGCATGCCCGGGTGGAAAGCTTGCAGAAAAATGACGGTTGTCAAGGTTTTTCCTGTATTGTTTCAAGGGCCTTTACGGCCCTTGGTCGTTTTGTGGAGATGGGTTTGCCCTTGCTTCATCCTTCAGGCACCATTCTTGCCATGAAGGGACCTGAGGGAACTACAGAGAGCCTACCTTCCTGTGAAGGGCTGGAAAAAGATGTTTTTTGTTACGACCTGCCCTTTGGCGGAGGAGAGCGGGTGATTGTAAGGCTTCGGCGATCTCCTTATCCTGTGTAAGCCAAGCCCTTCCTTGACAGCAGGAAGGAAGATGACATAGATAATTCAGCCTGCAGGGCCGTGTAGAAAAAACCACCTGTTTTGTCCGGTGTTTATGGTGGTTTGGCCGTCCGTTTTTTGCGGTTCTCTCTCAGGTTTTTTCTTATAAAATGGCTTTTTTCGGGCTGAAGGCATTGTTGTTGTTTCTCCCAGATAGCCCGTTTACCCTTTGTACACTGGAGAAGGTTTTCCCATGGACTATAAAACGACTCTGAATCTTCCGGTAACGGATTTTCCCATGAAAGCAGGCCTGACACAGCGGGAGCCAGTACAGCTCGCTGAATGGGAAAAACAGAACCTGTATGGTAAAATCCGTAAAGGCAGTGCCGGCCGACCGAAGTTTATCCTTCATGATGGCCCCCCCTATGCCAACGGTAACATCCATATCGGCACCGCCCTGAACAAAATCTTAAAAGATATTATTGTGCGGTCCCGACAGATGGCAGGTTTTGATGCCCCCTATGTTCCGGGATGGGATTGTCACGGACTTCCCATTGAGCATAACGTGGATAAGAAGCTTGGTAAAAAAAAGGAAAACATGGGAACGGTGGAAATCCGTCAGCAGTGCCGTACCTATGCCGAAGGTTTTCTGGATGTGCAGAGGGAAGAGTTCAAACGGCTTGGCGTAATGGCGGAGTGGGATAACCCCTATCAGACCATGGCCTTTGCCTATGAGGCGGCCATTGCAAAAGCCTGTGGTCTTTTTGCTTTGAATGGCAGCCTTTACAGGGGGAAAAAGCCCATTCACTGGTGCTGCAGCTGCCAGACCGCATTGGCGGAAGCAGAAATTGAGCACAAGGATGAGCGTTCACCATCTATTTATGTGGCTTTTCCGATGGAAGGGGATTTCAGTCTGGGGAAACCGGTGGACGTATTGATCTGGACCACAACGCCATGGACCATTCCCGCCAATCTTGCCGTATGTCTGCACCCCGAATTCACCTATGCGGCCGTGGATATGGGAGAGCGAATCCGTATCATGGCCAAAGATCTGGCAGAAGATCTGATGATGGCCTTTGGTTCTGACAGCAGCACCCTTCTGAAGGAATGGGTGGGCCGGGACCTGGAGAACCTGCAGTACCGCCACCCTTTCTATGACAGGCTTTCTCCCCTGATTATGGGTGAGCATGTTACCCTGGATGCGGGAACGGGCTGTGTTCATACGGCACCCGGCCATGGGGCGGACGACTATATCGTTGGTGGACGTTACGGTCTGGAGCCCTACTCTCCGGTGGAAGATAATGGCTGCTATACCAGCGAGGTGGGGGAAGATCTTCAGGGCCAGTTTGTTTTCAAGGCCAATGAAACGGTTATGGAAAAGCTGGCCTCCTCAGGGCATCTTGTCCATCGGGTTGATATGAGCCACAGTTATCCCCATTGCTGGCGTTGCAAAAAACCAGTGATTTTCCGGGCCACGCCTCAGTGGTTTATTTCCATGGAGAACAATGAGCTTCGTCAAAAGGCACTGGAGGAAATTGACAGAGTGCAGTGGATCCCCAAGTGGGGCAGGGAAAGAATTCACGGGATGATTGCCAACCGGCCGGATTGGTGCGTGTCCCGCCAGAGGTCCTGGGGGGTTCCCATCCCCATGTTCTACTGTGAGGACTGTGGCAGTCTTTTCATGAATCGGGAAACCGTGGACAGGGTTTATGAACGTTTTCTGGAGAAGGGGGCGGATGCCTGGTTTGATGAGGACGCCTCCTGTTTTATTGCCAGTGATGCAAAATGCACGGAGTGCGGATGCTCCCGCTTTGTTAAGGAAAGTGACATTCTGGATGTATGGTTTGACTCCGGGGTCAGCCATATGGCTATCCTGGAAGAACGAAAGGATGCGCTTTCCTGGCCTGCGGATCTTTACCTCGAAGGCAGTGACCAGCACCGCGGCTGGTTCCATAGCTCCCTTCTGACCTCCGTTGGACTGAAAGGAAAGGCTCCCTATCGTTCCGTGCTGACCCATGGTTTTGTGGTGGATGGCGAAGGACGGAAGATGTCCAAGTCCGTGGGCAATGTCATTGCACCGGAAAAGGTGATCAAACAGCATGGAGCGGAAATTCTGAGGCTCTGGGTGGCATCGTCCGATTATAAAGACGATGTGCGTATTTCCGATGCCATATTGCGGCAGTTGTCCGAAGCCTACAGAAGAATCCGCAATACCTGTCGTTTTCTGATCAGCAACCTCTATGACTTTCAGCCCGCAACGGATTCCCTGGCCTACGATGCTCTGACAGAGCTGGACCGCTATGCCCTTCACCGGCTGGACCAGCTTACCGCAAGGGTGGAGAAAGCCTATGAAAGCTATGGATTTCATACCATCTACCATGGGCTTCATAATTTCTGTACCCTGGATCTTTCCGCTTTTTATCTGGATATCCTGAAAGATCGTCTTTATACGGAGCCAACAGCAGGGCCAATCCGCCGTAGTGCCCAGACAGCCATGTTTCGTATTGTGGACAGCCTTGTGCGGATGATGGCTCCTATCCTTCCATTTACATCAGAAGAAATCTGGGTCCATATGCCTTCTTGGCCCGCGAAGGAGGAGAGTGTGCATCTGGCTGCCATGCCCAAAACCCGGAACGTGGCAGATGCGGATCTGGTGAGGCGCTGGGAAGGACTCTCCCGTATCCGCAGCGAAGTCCTGCGGGTTCTTGAGGTGGCGAGAAGGGAAAAAATAATCGGGCATCCTCTGGATGCGGAGGTGATTCTTTCGGCGGAAGGGGAGCCTCGGGCCCTGCTGGAGGGTTTTAACCGGGATCTTTTGCAGAATGTATTCATAGTCAGTGAGGTTACCATAAAAGAAACAAGAGAAGGGCTTACACAGGCTGTGGATATGGAAGGTCTTTTCGTGGGTGTTGGAAAAGCAGCAGGAGAAAAATGTGTGCGCTGCTGGGTTCGGAACAGCAGTGTGGGCAGTTTTGACGATCATCCGGAAATCTGTTCGAGATGCAGAACCTCTCTGGAGGCCATGGGTATGCTGTAAGGGTGCCTGAAGTCCGGTATGGAGGAGTGGGGCAGTTGTTGTTATGGCAGAAGACAGGGTTTGTCCGGGGCTGCCCCGGATGAGCCCGGTGTCGAGCCGGGAGATGGCTGTATGCGTCTCTCATCCGTTCAGCGTAAGCCAAATCACCTAGAACAGGAAGTCCATGATTCGACAAAATTTTTTCTTTCTTCTCTCGGTAGCAGGCCTTGTGGTTTTTTTGGATCAGCTGACAAAGTACTGGGTGCATACATTCATGGCTTATGGCAGCACCATTCCGCTGATTCCAGGTTTTTTTGACCTGACCCATGTGCATAATCCCGGAGGTGCCTTTGGTTTTCTTGCCAGTCAGAGCGAATGGATCAGAAAAGCGGTCTTTCTTTTCGCATCCGGTCTTGCCACTCTGATGATTCTTTTCTTTTATTATAAAACGCCTCCTGCCTTTGGCTGGCTGAGGACAGGGCTGGCGTTGATTTTTGGTGGTGCTGTCGGCAATATGGCTGACCGCATTCGTTTTGGGTATGTCATTGATTTTTTGGACGTGTACTGGAAAGGCTGGCATTGGCCGGCTTTTAATGTGGCTGATTCTGCCATCTGTGTGGGTATGGCTATCTTTGTCTGGCATGTGATATTCCGGAAACTCCCCGAAGGATTTTAGAAATAAGCGGCTTTGTAATCCTTTCCTTCTGTCTGGCTGGCAGCCCTCTTTTGATCTTCCCCCCGGCCTTGTGAAGCCGTTACCGAAAGGTGTTCTCCATGGTGGAAATTCGTTATACGGAAATTTCTGCAGCTCTGCAGTGCCAGCAGAAAGAGGGGTTTTTTCCCGTTTATCTGGTTCATGGGGAGTCCTTTGTCAGTGATGCCGTTGTGGATCGTATCGCCGGGGTGCTGGGTACGCCCGATTCCCTTGAAGTTCTTGACGGTTCCCGTGTTCGTTTGCGGGATGCTCTTGAGGAGGTGAATACCTTTTCCCTGTTGAGCAGGGGAAAGGTTGTGGTTCTGCAGGGTGCCAGGCTTTTTGATACGGGGAGTGAGGCGGAGTCCCTGGCGGAAAAGGCAAAAAAAGCGGTAGAAAAAGGAAATACAAAACAGGCCATTCCCCCCTTTCTCCGCTATCTAGCCCTTAAAGGGATGGATCTGGAAGCCCTTGCCGGTGGAGGCCGGAAGAAAAAGAAGGGGGCTGGAGAAGAGGAGTGGATGCGTGTACTGGCCGAAATCTGTCTTGAAAAGGGAGTGAAAGTACCTTCATCCGCAGATGAGGGAGAGCTTCTTGTTAAAGCCCTTGAAAAGGGTTTTCCCGATGGACACTATCTGGTGATCTCTGTGGATCAGGTGGATCGCCGTCGGGCTATTTATAAAAAACTGGCCGCAGCAGTTTGTGTGGTGGATGGCAGCGTTCCTTCGGGTAACCGGCGTCAGGACAGGGAGGCCCGTGACGAAATGATGCGTCAGTGCCTGGTTTCCGTATTGGGGAAGGCCGGTAAAACCATTGAACCCCGCGGCGTTGGCAGGCTTCTTGAGCTCACGGGGTTCGATCTGCGCATGCTTTCGGCCAATCTTGAAAAATTGGTGGATTTTGCCGGAGACCGGCCTTCTATCACCCTGAAAGATGTGGAAGATGTATTGCAGCGGACCCGCCAGGATCCTATTTTTGTGTTCACAGGGGCGGTAGCAGACAGAAATGTTCCTGAGGCACTTTTATCCATGATCGACTTGGTGAAAGACGGCATGCACCCTCTGCAAATTCTTTCTGCACTTGTGAATCAGTTTCGTAAACTTCTGATAGCCATGGATTTTTTGACCTCATCTTCTGGAAAAGACTGGTCCCGGCGTATGGCCTATGATGCCTTTGTTTCGAGGGTGCTTCCATCTCTGCTGGATCATGAAGAAGCCCTGCGCGGTTTGCGGGCTGAATGGATCGGGACGGAAGAAAAGGGCCGGAAGGCAACGGATCTTTCCATCGCAGGGAACGGAAAAAATCCTTATCCTGTTTACCAGATCCTTCTGCGGGCTGAGCGCTTTGAAAAGGAAGAGCTTATTGCAGCCATGGGAATGCTGGCGGAAGCGGATCTGCGCATGAAATCCGGCCTGGATGGGACGGGGGTGCTGGAGTCTGTGGTGATTCGTATTGCCCTGGGCAAGGAAAAGGCTGTGTCCTGACCGAATTCCCGGTGGAAGGGTGTCGGGGTTTTGCAGTGCGTTTCCGTTGGTATGGATGTCTGTTCTGGCAGGGTTGCCCCTGGGCTGCCGACTGCGAAAAGGTGGAGTGCTATGCAAAAAACAAAAATAATCTGCACACTGGGGCCAGCGTGTACCGATCGGAAAATTCTGGAAAAAATGATTCTTGCAGGCATGCGTGTGGCTCGCTTGAATTTTTCCCATGGCAGACACGAAGACCACGGTGGCATGGTGCGTCTTATCCGTAACGTTTCGGAAAAACTTGGAGTTCCAGTGGCTGTTCTGCAGGATCTCTGTGGCCCGAAAATACGGGTGGGCAATTTGCCGGAGTCGGGAGTGCGCCTTGTGGCGGGGGCCGAGGTCATCATTTCCATCTTTCCGGAAACGGAGACCCCAGGTGTCATTCCCGTGACTTACGGCGGGCTGGTAAGGGATGTTTCCGTGGGAGATACTCTGCTTCTGGCCGATGGTATGATGGAACTTCTGGTGCTGCAAAAAGGGGATGACCAGATTCGTTGCCGGGTGGTTACGGGCGGACTTCTGACTTCGGGCAAGGGGATCAATTTTCCGTCAGGCAGTCTGAATATTCCGGCTCTTACGGAGAAGGACAAGGTGGATCTGGCCTTTGGTCTTGACTGCGGTGTGGACTTTATTGCCCTGTCCTTCGTCCGCAGCGCTGCGGACATTGCTGAAGTGAAGCGTATTGTGGCGGCCCATGGCAAGGATACTCCGGTTATTGCCAAGATTGAAAAGCATGAGGCACTGGGCAATATAACTGAAATTCTGGCGGAAGCAGATGCTATTATGGTAGCCAGGGGTGATCTTGGTGTGGAAATCCCTCTGGAAAATGTGCCGGATATTCAGAAAGATCTGGTCCGCCGGGCCAATGAGGCAGGCAAGCCTGTTATCATTGCAACTCAGATGCTGAAATCCATGGTGGAAAGTCCGCGTCCCACCAGGGCGGAAGCCAATGATGTGGCCAATGCCGTTCTGGACGGTGCGGATGCCATTATGCTTTCGGAAGAGACGGCCATGGGTACCTTTCCTGTGGAGGCTGTGCAGTATATGGCAAAGATAGCGGGTCGGGCGGAAGGGATTTTTCCCCATGATCGTTACAGGGCAAAACCGGCAAATAGCGATGTGCCGGAGTCTGTGGCGAGGGCTTCCGTTTCTCTGGCTGATGAGCTGGGTGCAGCGGCCGTGGTGGCACCGACCCGCAGTGGCTTTACCGCCATGCAGATTGCCCGTTTCCGGCCGCGTTGTCCCATTCTGGCCCTGAGCCCGGATATCCGCGTGGTTCACAGGCTTTGCCTTCACTGGGGTTGTATACCCAGATTATTCCATGAGGTAACAGACACGGACATTATGATTGAAAAGGCGGGAGATGCAGCAGTGGAGGCTGGACTGGCGGTAAAAGGGGAGTGCGTGGTCCTGACCGCAGGGCATCCCATCTGGCAGCGGGGTACGACAAACATGGTGAAGGTCCGCGTTCTGTAAGGTTTTTCCCGTGGTCTGCACCGGCTGGTCTCTGCTGATGGAGCCGGTGCCTGGTCGACAGGGGGCTTGTCCGCACAAATCCGCAGGCACCGGATATGGTCTTCGGGTACCGGCCGGTCTGTCAAGCCGGGAGTGAACACAGCTGCTGACCTGCCGGTGCATGGAAGCGGTTCTGGGTTTATTCGTCCCGGCTGATCTTGCGGTTCAGCTGCTCGAAGAGGGCTTTCTGTTTTTCCTCCTGTTTTTTTCGGAAGCTTTCAATCTCCATATTACGATTCTGTCTTCGGGACTGAAAGGCTTCAATGGCAGCATTCATCTGGGGTTCCTGTTCCTGTCTGGGCAGGGTTTCGATGGGCTGCATGTCCCGAATGAAAAGACGAAGGCATCCGGCCTGGTTTACTGTTTCCAGTATGCCAGAGCTTTCCAGTTTTTTGATAAAAAAAAGGGCTTCTTCACCTGATATTTCAAGAAGTTCACAAATTTCGACAAGGCCCGGTGGGCTTCCTTTTTTTTGGTGTGAGGCAATGCGGATGGCTGCAGCAAGAAGATGGGCTCTTTCGTATGGGCTTTTTGAATGCATGGTTTTTTCTTTCTCGATCAGGGTTTTGAAACGGGGTTTGTCTGCCAAGAGCCACCTTGACACAAAACTGCAGGAAGAGTATCAGTTCAGAGTATTTTGTCAATGAACGCGCCCTTGGGGTTTTTTTAAAATATTTTTATTTCAAATAGTTATGATATTCTGCTTGGCGGTTTTCAAGAAAATAACCATGGATGAGGGAGATCCTTTAAAATGACAGAAATCATTGATGTACGGGCCAGGGAAGTGCTCGATTCCCGCGGTAACCCGACAGTGGAAGTGGATGTAGTGCTGGCAGATGGTTCTGCAGGTCGGGCTGCGGTACCTTCGGGTGCCTCAACAGGTGTGCGGGAGGCTCTTGAATTGAGGGATGGCGACAGCTCCCGTTATCTGGGGAAGGGAGTTCTTACGGCCGTTCGGAATGTCATGGAAGAGCTGGCACCAGAAATTCTGGGCTATGATGCGACGGATCAGGCGGGTCTGGACCGGGCCATGCTGGAATGTGATGGAACGGAGAATAAATCCCGCATGGGTGCCAATGCCATTCTGGCTCTTTCAATGGCTGTTGCAAGAGCCGGTGCCGATTCCCACGGACAGTCTCTTTTTCGCTATCTGGGGGGCATAACAGCTACCACCTTGCCCACCCCCATGATGAATATTATCAACGGTGGTGCCCATGCGGCAAACAGTCTGGATATTCAGGAATTCATGGTGATTCCCGTGGGCGCTTCTTCCCTTGCCGAAGCGGTTCGCATGGGTGCGGAGATTTTTCATCACCTGAAAAGCCTTTTGAAACAACAGGGTCTGAATACGGCTGTGGGGGATGAGGGTGGTTTTGCACCGGACCTTGAAAGCAATGAACAGGCAATTTCTCTGATCATGGAGGCCATAGAAGCTGCGGGATATAAGCCTGGCAGGGATGTGTCTCTGGCCCTTGATGTGGCGGCCAGTGAATTCTACAGGGATGGGGCCTATCACCTTGAGGGCGAGGGAAGGGTTCTTTCTTCAGCAGACATGATTGAGTATTATGAGGGCCTTCTGGACCGTTATCCCATTGTTTCCATAGAAGATGGCCTTGCCGAGGGAGACTGGGACAACTGGGCGGTCATGACAAAACGGCTGGGACACCGGGTTCAGCTGGTGGGCGATGATGTGTTTGTTACCAATCCCTCTATTCTGAAAAAAGGTATTGAAGACGGAATCGCCAATGCCATTCTTATCAAGTTGAACCAGATCGGTACGGTGAGCGAAACCCTTGAAGCCATCGCCATGGCCAAAAAGGCAGGTTATGCCACGGTGATTTCCCACCGATCCGGTGAGACAGAAGATACCTTTATTGCCGATCTGGCCGTAGGGGTCAATGCCGGGCAGATTAAAACCGGATCCCTTTCCCGAAGTGACCGGGTAGCTAAATATAATCAGCTGATCCGCATTGAAGAGGAACTGGCAGATGCCGCCGTGTACGCGGGTTCTCTTTTTTCGGGGAAATAATGCCAGACGGCTTGTCAAAAAAAATCAGGAAGGGGACAGCTTGTGAGCTTGGTATACAGGGGAGTTCTCATATGGGTTACCATGGCCTTGATGCCCCTTTCGGTCTCTGCCTTCGTTCCTGATGGACCACACCTTGTGGATCTGATGGTACGGGCTATGGGTGTTCCAGAAAAAGTTCGCCTGGATATTGTTCTGGAGATTCCGGGCGATAAAGAGGCAGAGACCTTGGGCATGGTGAAGGAAAAATTGTTGTTCCGTATACCGGACGCCTTTCGGAGTGAAACGGAGGACGGAAGACGGGTGCGTGTTGGGACAGCCCAAGGTGATTTTGTTCTGGTGCTGGATGAAATCATTGTCAGGGAGGTTTCGGGTCCGGAAGATGATTTTTATCTCCTTCTCCTTGTCAGGGACAGGTCCGCCCTTCTGGTCCTTCTGGAAAACATGGGGGTAGACGTGCACAGAACCGGGTTGACCCGGTATGGCGGACGGATCTGTTACCGCCTGGGCTCTCCGTCTGGGTCACAGATCCTGATCGATAAGGAGAGTCTTTATCCTCTTGCCATGAAGCGTATGCATACAAGAGCTTCTGGTGAAATGGGTGAGATTACATTCCGTTATCTGGAATGGCAGCGCCGGTCAGGGGCCGCCTGGCCTTTGCGTATGGAAATACTGGAAGGAGAGGAGAGACTTCTGCAGGGTATGCAGGTAAAAAGTGTGCAGAAAGATACGCTTTCTGATGCGCTTTTTTCTACAGAGATCCTCAAAAAGAAGTATCCTTCCAAGGATATGCCGTCTGTCAACAGATCGGAAGAGGATCTCCTCCTTGAAATAGAAGAGCATCTGGAGCGGTTGCGAAGACGTTATGAGTAGTTTCTGGCTGCCTTGCAGCCTGTTTTTTAACCTTGGAGTCTGAAAATATTATGGCCAATCATACCACAAAATATATATTTGTTACCGGGGGGGTTGTTTCTTCTTTGGGAAAGGGACTGGCATCGGCATCCATAGGGGCGCTTCTGGAAAGCAGGGGACTGCGGGTGACCATGCAGAAGCTGGATCCTTATATCAATGTGGACCCTGGTACCATGAGTCCATTTCAGCATGGGGAGGTTTTTGTAACGGATGATGGTGCGGAAACGGATCTGGATCTGGGCCACTATGAACGCTTTATTTCCCTGCGAATGGGCCAGTTCAATAACTTTACGACGGGTAAGATTTATAATGCGGTGATCCAGAAGGAGCGCCGGGGCGAGTATCTGGGCGGTACAGTACAGGTGATTCCCCACATCACCGATGAAATCAAAGAGAGCATACGCCGTATCGGACGGGATGCGGATGTGGCTATTATTGAGATCGGTGGTACCATAGGTGATATTGAAAGTCTGCCATTTTTGGAAGCCATCCGTCAGATGCGGGCCGATGAAGGAAAAAATAACGTCCTTTATATCCACTTGACACTGGTGCCCTATATAGCCACCGCAGGAGAGCTGAAAACCAAGCCTACTCAGCACAGCGTAAAGGATCTGCGAGCCATCGGCATCCAGCCTGACATTCTTTTGTGCCGGACGGACAGGCTTTTGAGTGAGGAGTTAAGAAAGAAGATAGGGCTTTACTGTAATGTGAGTGGTGATTGTGTCATTACAGCCAAAGATGTTGACTGTATTTACGAGGTGCCCATTGTTTATCACCAGCAGCGGCTGGATGATAAAATCTGTGATTTGCTCGGAATTTGGGCCAGGGCACCCAGACTTGAAACATGGGAGCGTATTGTTCATGGTTTCCGTCATCCGGAAAATGATGTGCGCATTAAAATTGTTGGTAAATATGTGGATCTGGCAGATTCATACAAAAGCCTGAACGAGTCCCTGACCCATGCAGGAATTGCCAACAATGCCCGGATTCTTTTTGATTATGTGGATTCCGAAACACTGACTGCGGAAAATGTGGCTGATCTTCTGGGTAACGGGGACGGTATTCTTGTGCCGGGAGGGTTT
The DNA here is from genome assembly GCF_026155325.1 of Desulfobotulus pelophilus. Lineage (NCBI taxonomy): Bacteria > Pseudomonadati > Thermodesulfobacteriota > Desulfobacteria > Desulfobacterales > Desulfobacteraceae > Desulfobotulus > Desulfobotulus pelophilus. Next base: position 127,130 of record NZ_JAPFPW010000002.1, read on the forward strand.
GGCAAGAGGGGAGTGGAAGGTAAAATTCTGGCTGCCCGTTATGCCAGGGAGCAGAAAATTCCTTATTTTGGCATTTGCTTGGGTATGCAGGTTGCTGTAATTGAATATGCAAGAAATATGGCAGGAATTGCCAAGGCCCATAGTACGGAATTTGTTCCGAATACTCCTGATCCTGTGATCCATCTTATCAAGGAATGGTATAATCCCCGTACCGGTGAAACCGAAACCAGGGATATTGCTTCGGAAAAGGGTGGAACCATGCGGCTCGGGGCATATCCCTGCATGGTTCAGGATGATACGAGGGCTTTCCGGGCCTATGGGGCAGCGGAAATTTCTGAGCGTCATCGTCATCGTTTTGAATTCAATAATGCCTATCTGGGGCAGCTCGCCGATGCAGGCATGGTGTTTTCAGGGAAATCACCGGATGGTGGTCTTGTTGAAATTGTGGAGGTCAATGATCATCCCTGGTTTGTGGGTTGTCAGTTCCATCCTGAATTCAAATCCAGACCCATGGATGCCCATCCTCTTTTCAGGGATTTTATCGCGGCTTCCCTTGCTAACAAACGTTCTGCCTGATGGTGGGTTGGTAGAAACAAAAAAAGCGATCGTCCCTGATAAAGCAGTAGGGACGATCGCTAGAAATTTTTAGAATGTTGGATTAACCCAGGGGAACTACCTTGTCAGCGGCCGGACCTTTTTGACCGTTAACAATATCAAACTGAACCCGCTGACCTTCTTGAAGCGTTTTGAAACCGCTGGTCTGGATAGCAGAAAAATGTACGAATACGTCCTGACCGGAATCCGTAGCGATGAATCCAAAACCTTTTGTCTCATTAAACCATTTTACAGTGCCTTCTGCCAATTTTTTCTCCTTAACGTCTGTATGTATCTAAAGTGGTGCTCAGAATTGGCAGTTTGTGGATTCGCACACAACCCTTGGATCGTTTGCTGCCCCTTCGTTTTCCGCCAACAGCTATTGCACCTGTTGAATAGTAAAACTCTAAAGAAATGTGTATGGGCTGTCAATGATTATTGTTATTTTTCTTTAAAAAAAATGACGGAGGCTTCTTTTACGGTGTTTTTTCTGTCTGTGCGGTGCGCAGGTTTTCAATGGGAATCCCCATATGCTGCTGATCGGAAAGGGGGATATCCATGGCTTTGTAAAGGCCCTGCTTGATTTGATCCATGGCGTTCGGCAGATCAATCGTGGTGGAATGATCCGAAAAACGAAAATCAAAGGAAAGACAGAGCATAAAGGCCTGGTCCTGTTTTTCGGGAAGAATCTGAAACTCGGCGTCTCCCTGTAGCATATCCGGTGCTTCATTAAGAAAACGGGCTGTGCTGAGCAGGCAGGAAAGGTCCGGTGGCAGGTCAGGGTCTTGGGTTATGAGCTTACGAAGGCGGACGAGTATCTGCTGAAGAAGGTCAGCCTGAAAAATTTTTTCCATGGACTGTTGGCTGATGCCGCATTCTTTGTGCAGCAGGCTGCCAATGCGGATATATTGCTGCTGCTTCCGCAGTTCCTTCTGTCTGGACAGGGCCTGATGAACCTGTCCCGGGCTTGCGAGTCCTTTTTCGATGAGCAATTCACCAAAGCGGGTTGTCAGCGGGATACGTGTCATGCCTATGTGCAGAGCCATGATTGCCCCTTTTTATGGTGCGATGCGCCGGACGCTCTCTCTCCTGAACCTGCGTTCTGATTCCCCGTGTGTAAGGGGAACAGAAGGCTTGCCGTGTGGGCTGAGCAGATAATCAATATGAACGGATCAGCCTGATGTTACAGAAAGAAGCCGTCCATTTTGATTGTCTGTGTCAGGCGGAAACGGGAATGCGTTCTTCAGGATTGCCCTTGCGTCTTCGTATGACGTGGATGCCTGAGGATGCAGGCTGGGTTGCCGCATTGTCGACGGCTTTGTGGGTTGATGTGTTTTTTTTTGAATTTTCTTTGATCATTCTTGAAAGTTGAGCTTCAATTCGTGCTTTTTTTGCTTTGTCCATGATGTCTTGTTCTTGTCCGGTATCTTGATAAATAATGGAAAACGTGTCCCAAAGTATTGTTTTGGCTGCTTTGCTACGATGTCATCCGTAGAATATACACTGCGGAAATATCGCAGAAACGGATGTCACACCGCAATGTCTGTCCGGTGTGGACAAAAAACAGAAATGACAATGGTTACGTATTCCGACGAGGGGTGGTATGTCCGGAATCGGACACACATAAAACAGAAGATAAGGAAAAAACTGATAACAGTTTAGAATATTTCCTGAAGAAGAAAATTTCTTTTGACCGCAGTCTTTTCCCGAGTGACAACAGGAAGCTATACTGTATTTTTTAAAAAGACAATATGAAAATGAATCTTTTCAAGAGTTTTTTTTGTGTACGCCGTTTTGTATCCCTTGGATTTGTTTGATGCCGGGTGTTGGGGCCTTGGATTTAAAGCCCGTCCTTCAGACTGTCGTGTAGTGGCTGGATGAGGGCCGTGGCACCGTCAAAATCGTAAACCCAGAGCCTTTTTTTGGCAAAAACAAGGGTTTCTTTAACGGCCGGTGGAAGATGTTTTGCCAGAAGAGTATCCATATGTTTTTCAGCCTTTTCATCATAGCGACGGAGAAGTTCCCGGAGTTCCTGCAGAAGATCAGCGAGTTCCGTTATGTCAGGTGGTTCTGTTTCCGTTCTGGCCGGCAGGCACTCATGGGGAGATGGACAGAACAGTTCCATGAGCCGGCCATAGAGCTGGTCTGGCAGGATGGGTTTGATGATGTGGCCCTGCATACCGCTGTCCAGCGATTTTTTTCTGTCTTCTGAAAAGGCACTTGCCGTCATGGCCAGTATGGGGAGATGCTGGAATCCGGGAGACTCCCGGATTTGACGCGTAGCTTCATAACCATCCATTATGGGCATCTGTATGTCCATGAGTACACAGTCATAATGGTCCGGTGGGTTGGCTCTGATCTGTTTCAGAGCCTCGTTACCATTAAAGGCCATTTCCGTTTTTATCCCTACCTGTTTCAGGAGCTCACCTGCTACCATGCGGTTGATTTCGTTGTCTTCCACAAGAAGAATTCGTCTTCCCTGAAGGGGGGAAAGGGATCTGCCATCGGCAAGGGCTGTTCTTTGTTTTTTTATTTTTCGTTTCTTTTTTTCTCCCATGTTTCCCAGCAGATTTTTGATAAACAGGCTGGGAGTTGCCGGTCGGGTTATGATTCCACTAAAGCAGCCTGCTTTTTTTATTGTGTCCGGCAGCAGATATCCGGCAGGAGCCGTCAGAAAAACGGAGGGCTTCGGTTGGAGCTGATTTCCTTCCAGAATATCCTGCATCTGACTGGTTTCGGATGTCTGGGAGAGGCTGCTATCCAGAAAAACCAGCTGAAAGGGATTGGGTAGTGCGCGCAGTCGGCGAGCGGCTTCGTTTACTGACGAAACGCATTCATTTTTGATGGAAAAAAATGTGAGGTATTTTTGTATGATTTCAATTGCTTCTGTGTTGGTGTCCACAATCAGCGCTTGAAATGTACGCCATTTTTCAGGCAGGGAAGACCGGTCCAGTACGGTATCCGGTGCTGGTTGCAGGACGCATGTGAAACCGAAGGTACTTCCTCTCCCGGGGTTGCTTTCCGCCCATATCTGACCACCCATCAGTTCCACAAGTTCCCTGCATATGCTCAGACCAAGGCCCGTGCCACCGAATTTTCGTGTGGTTTTGCTGTCTGCCTGACGGAAAGGGCGGAAAAGATTGTGCTGTTCTTTTGCATTCATACCGATGCCGGTGTCCCGGACGGTGAATTCAAGGATCAGAGAGTTCTGGTCCCGGGAGAGGATCTGGACGGACAGTATGATCTGGCCGGTTTCTGTAAACTTTACGGCATTGTTCAACAGGTTGATCAGTATCTGGCCCAGCCGCAGAGGATCACCCTCAAGCTGAGAGGGGATGGCAGGATCCCTGAAACAGAGCAGGTGCAAACCTTTGACCTTAGCGTTCTCATTTATCATATTCCAGGATTGGGCCAAAACCTCATCCAGTATAAAAGGTATGGTTTCCAGCTGAGTTTTTCCAGCCTCGATTTTAGAAAAATCCAGAATACTGTTAAGGATTTGGAGAAGAGAGTGGCTGGCATCGCCAATTTTGATAAGATAATCCTGCTGCTTTTCCGACAGGTCGGTTTGGAGACAGAGGTCTGTCAAGCCTATGATGGCGTTCATGGGAGTCCGTATCTCATGGCTCATATTGGCAAGGAATGTGCTTTTGGCGATATTGGCCATTTCTGCTTTGCTTGCAAGTCTGTTGGCGCGGTCAATGGATTTTTCAAGCAGCGTGTTGGTTTCAAGGAGATGGCGCTCGTTTTTTTTTCTTTCGGAAATGTCCGCATAGATGGCATAGCCACCGCGGATGATGCCGTTAATCAGAACCGGCCCTCCTTTTAGCAGCACCTCAATGCCGTTGCCGTTTTTGGCATAGCGTATGACTTCCATTTCGATGGTCTCTCCGGAAAGAATTCTGGGAGATCCGTATTCTTTTTCCCTGTTTAGCGGGTCGATAACATGATTGATATTTTTCCCCAGAATTTCTTCAAGGGTATAGCCGAACATTTCTGTAAAACGATCATTGATATTAAAAACAAGATGATGGTTGTCAAAATAAATCATGGCATCATGGGTGGTTGTGAAAATGGATTCAAAGTGGGCTTTTTGAACAAGCAGCGCCTGTTCGCTGGTTTTCTGTTTTTCCAGTGCCGTACAGACTCTCGAAAGCATACGGGTGAGGGGCTTCATTTCGTTGAGAAAGAAGGGATTGAAAGGCTTGGGGCGGGCAAGAAGCAGAAAACCAAAGTCGTCCAGGGGAAAAGCATAATAATGGGAGGAACCATGAATCCCTGAAGCCCATGCCGTTTGTGGGGAATCTTTCATTTGTTCATGAAGTTTGTTCATGAGCGCAAGATAGTTGGGATGTTTTGCCATGGATTTGGGCAGTATATGGGCGGTTTGAAAGCCCTCTGGGCTTCTTTGAACCACGGCTGCCATGGTGCAGTTCAGTTTGCGCAGAAAGGTGGGCAGGCAGTTCTGAAGGAGTTTTTGTTGATCAAGCTCCCCGCTGATGGAAAAGGCAATTTCCAGCAGGGCGTCTTTATACATCGCAAGATTCATGGGACTCTCCAAGGAGGCCGGTGACAGCCGTTTTATTGTAGAATTCCAGGAAAGCGTCCCCCGTATTGGCAATTTCTCCAAGGGTCAGGGCTCCGAAGGTGAAGGAACCTTGTGTTACGGAGCGGATTTCCTCCTCAAAATGATGGCCGAGGAAAAGAACCCGGGAAATGCAGTCTATGAAAAAAAGTACGGGCTTCCTTTCTTTGCCTCTGTAATTGGCCTCTGCCATTTTTCTTGCATGAACCGCGCCTTCAATCAGAGATTGTCTGTCTCCGTGGAGAACATGGACATAGCTCCCCCGGGGAATTTGCCCCACACAGGTCAGCACATTGTGGGTAACGGATATGGGGTCCCGCACAATCATCTCCGCGTCCATCCGTGCAATTCCCAGAGGATAAGCCTTGGCCATGTCAAAAAAACTGTGGTGATCAAAGGACATGCCGGAGTGCTGTTCCACGATTTGGCGGTACAGGGTGAAAGCAGGCTGCCAGTTCAGTGAGAGAATGCGGTTGAGGGCGACTTCCGTTACTTTCATGGCTTCGGAAATGGCATGGTAACCGTGAGCTACGCCAATGCCGCTGGGAATATCCGTAAGGGCCAGAATGGCTGCGTCAGCAATCAAACCCTCTGGAGTAATTATGCACGGGTTGCGGATGAAACTCAGCGATCCGGCACCGCCTCCAATATAGGCCGGTGCCAGTCCAAGGGTATTGAAAAGACCATCGATGAGTTCTCCGATGCGGTGGGACATGGCATCCAGAAAAATAAAAAGGGTTTTTCCGCTGTATTCCCTATGCTGGAATTCCTGCGCGAGGATATCTTCAAAATGGTTGCCCGGTCGGCTTATTCCCCTGAGGATAAAGGGGGTGATCTTGTGAAAAAGACCAATGATGAGGGTACCCTTTTCCAGATTTTTCCCTTCGGCAATAATCTGGGGGAAAATACCTCCAAAAACAGGAACAGGAGAGGCCAGAAGCCAGGGGTTCACCGATTCGCCTGTCCAGCCGTTGGCATCACAGGCGAGGATGAGCAGGGCTTTAACCCTTGGGTCTCCTGTGATCTGTCCTGCCGTTTCACGGGCTGTTTCCGGTTGACCCTTTGTGCATAGCCTTACAATCATGGGGCTTCCTTTCCTTTCCTGTCGGTTGGTGCCAGCCAGGCGAGAAGTTTTTCATATTCATAGTCCTTAGCCAGAGATTCCAGTGCAAGGGCTGCCGGGCTGTTTCTGGATGCAGTTTGCCTGATCATTTCATAAAGGCGTACCGTATCTCCTTCCCGCACTGCCTGGCCGAAGTCCCTGCGCTCTTCGCAGGAGAGAAGAGAGGGACTGGAGGGCAGGGATGCCAGGGCGGATTGGGGGCTTTCTGCTGCCTGCAGGGTGGTTGGAGTAAAGATGTACTGTAGCTGAAGACTTGAAGCCAGAATATCAAAAAGTTCCCGAGGTTGGAATGGCTTTCGAAGGAAAGCGTCTACCCCTGCGGCCATAACGGCGCCGCGCTCGTCTTCAAAAACAGTGGCCGTAAGGGCGATAATAACCGGAGATTTTTGGGTGATGTCTGATTTAATCCGACGTGTGGCCTCATATCCATCCATGACGGGCATGCGTATATCCATAAGGATCGCGTGGGGATGCCATGAGTCGGTAATCCGGGTGGCTTCCGCACCATTTTCCGCATCTCGGATCTGGAAGCCCAGAGGTTTGAGGAGGGCGTGGAGCAGGGAACGGTTTTCCTTCACGTCATCGGCCACAAGAATGCGGATGGGATCTCTGCCCGGATCAGGTATCACAGCCTGCGGAAGGGGAGAGAGCTCTATGCTGCTGAGGCGGTCAACTACCCGGAGGGGGATTTCGAGACGAAAGGTAGCGCCATGCCCCCGCTGGCTTGAACAGGTGAGGCTTCCGTTCATCATTTCCGCAAAATTTCGGCTGATGGTCAGGCCAAGGCCTGTGCCGCCGGCCTTAAAGCCTTCCAGCGTCTGATGAAATGCTTCAAAAAGCAGAGAAGATTCATTTTCATCAAGGCCAGGTCCTGAATCAGCCACCTCGAAAATCATGTGTGCCGTGTTCGGTTCTTTTTCAGAAAAATGGTGATCAGACCGGATTCGTAAGGTAACGCCGCCTTCCTCGGTGAACTTGATGGCATTGCCCAGAAGGTTGATCAGAATTTGCCGTAACTTTGTTTCGTCCGCATGCAGATAAAGGGGCAGGGAATCACTTTTTTCCACAAGAAATTGCAGCCCCTTTTCTGTAGCGCGGGTACGGAAAATCATTTCTACATCCCGTATAAGATCCGACAGGGAGAAGTCCTGGGACACAAGATGGGTCTCGCCTGCTTCAATTCTGGACATATCCAGAATATCGTTAATCAGCTGAAGCAGGTGATGACCACTCCGGAGGATAATGGTGATGTGATCCTTTTGCTGGGGAGAAAGAAGCGTATCCCTTGCAAGAACATGGGCGAACCCCAGAATGGCATTCATCGGGGTACGGATTTCATGACTCATGTTGGCGAGAAAACGACTTTTGGCGATGTTGGCACGCCGGGCTTTTACCGCCATTTCTTCTGCAACGGCAAGAGCTTCTCCAAGAGAGATGTTGGTTTCCGTAAGGGCTAATTCCGTTTTTTTGCGCTGGGTGATGTCCGTGTGGGATCCGGCCAGTCTGTACGGTGTGCCGGACTGATCCCTCATGGCCGCTCCCCGTGCAAGAATCCAGCGGAAGGAACCGTCTTTGTGCAGCATGCGGAATTCATTCTCATATTGATGGATTTTGCAGCTAATGTACAGATTCACTTTTTCAAGCACCATCTGCCTGTCATCCGGGTGAATGCGGCTGGTAAAAGTCGAAAAATCATTGGAAAGTTCTCCGTCTTTGTAGCCGAGCTGTTCTTTCCATTTCGGCGATAGATAGAGTGTGTTTTTTCGGAGATCCCAGTCCCATATGCCATCGTTGGAACCTTTCGCTGCCAGTGCAAACTGTTCTCTGCTCTGTTCCAGAATCTCTGTGGAAGTGGTTGTCTGCTGCAGTGTTTCCAGCGTGCGGTTGAATGCCCTTGCCAGTTCCTGCAGTTCAAAAGGGCCATCCAGTTTTATGCGGCGGTTCAGATCCCTATGGTTGACGACACTGCCTATGGCTTGGCTGAGTTTGTTCACACTTCCGACGGCAAGGCGGGTTCCTGCTATGACGGAGCTGATGAGAGCCGCAATGCCGCAGGATGTGATGAGAAACATATAAAATGCCAGTTTTCGTACCGGCTCCAAAGCCGCATGGCGATCCTGCCCCAGAAGAAGGCGTACGCCGGAAAGGGTGTCAATGCTTCGGCTCATAAAAATCCAGTCGGATGTGTTTTCGGGTACATGAAGTCCGAAGCGCTGGCGGTAGCTGGTGTTGGCCATGATTATGTTCTGGTTGGCATCGATAAAGGCTATGTCCAGGTCCGTACGGTCCATGTTTTTCAACCGGGGAATGGTTTCCGCAGGCAGGGAAAAGACAAGGCCGCCTTCCGGAAAGCCGTTCACCAGAATGGGGATCATTACCTCTATGCCATGGGATGTCATATGGACGGTTTTTTTCTTGATTTTCAGTTCGTGCAGAAGGGTTTCCGGAAGATCAGGCCGGGTCTGGGGGCCGGTGGCAACGATTTCACGGCCCATGAAATCCACGAGGGCAATGCGTTCTGAAGGCATGCCCGTTATGCTGAGGGACTGGAAAAAAAGAGGAAGATAGAAATCCCGGTCCAGAGCGTGAATCAACCCGTTAATGATCAGGTCGTTACGGGCAAGGTGCTGAATCTGTTTGATCAGTGTGTCCATTCTGTCCGCTATCTGCCCCTGCTGGGTATCGGCGGCCGCCTGAAGACGGGCATGTACGGAAGAAAGAATCATGGAGTGGGCAACCCAGAGTCCGGCCAGGCCAGCCAGAAGCATAATGACGAGGGTTGGAGGAACCACCCTCCACAGGATATAGGATGCAAAACGGGGAGGGACTTTGGGTATTCTGGAAGCAGCCATGGAGATGCTCCTTTGGGGGTCTGTATGTTCAACAGACAGGGTGATTACCGTATGGTTTTATGGTGCCGCCGGTATGGAGCAGGGGGTAATGAAACCTCCGGACGTGAAACATGCGATGCGGAAGTCTTCAGGATTAAGGGCGTCATGGCGCTCCGGTGTGAAAGGAGGTTTGTAGTCCCGCATGACTCCCTTATATTCATTCATGTTTTCCAGATGGTCCCGTACGATACTTCTTTCCAGTGTATTGGCCCTTGTTGCTGCTAACGCCAGCATGTGCACAAGGTCATAGGTGTGGGCCATGCCTGCGGGTGCCGGTATGGCCTCGGGTCTGTGGTTTTCAGGAAAGGTGTTGCTGTACAGGTGATAAAGGTGGGCAGCCCGTTCAGGCAGGGCTGGCGCAAGGAAGGAAAAGGTCTGAAGAAAAAAAAGATTGTCCGTTTCCCCCGCCGTTTCGTTTTGAAAGAAATCACCGCAGGATATGCCCCAGTGGGAGATCATGGGCAGGCGCTTTTCCGTTGGCAGTGCCGCCATGGATCGGGTGGCAATGCGACCTTCTTCCATCTGGCTGACCAGAATGAGAATGTCCGCATCTTTTTTGATCAGTTGCCGGATATGGGATGTCAGGTCGGTCGCACCCCAGTGAAACCACTGGATTCCTGCCGGTTCCACTTGTCTGCTGTTCAGGGCTTTGTAGAGGGCTGTTTCGTTGGATTGTCCCCATAGGGTTCTTTCCAGAAGAAGACCGGGTTTTTGATATCCCGCCTGAAGCAGTCTGTTGATGAGAAAACTTGCTGCATGATCATCCCGGACGGAAACCCTGAAAACATAATTGGGATTGTATCCGTTTTCGACAAGATGGGTTCCTGCAGCCCATGGAATAAGGAAGGGTATTTTTTCTTTGTGCACAATGGGCAGCTGTTCCATGGCTACCGGAGTATGGACCCCTCCGATGACGGCGAGGAGGCCGGGTTTTTCCTTAAATCTTTCCATATCTGTGCTGCCGCGTGCGGGGTTAGCCCTGTGGTCTTTGACGGAAAGTACAAGGGGGCGTCCCAGTAACCCACCTTTTTCGTTGAGTTCAGACACGGCAAGCAGAGCGCCCCGGTAAATACTCCGGCCAGCCATGGCAGACGGGCCGCTCATGTCTGCACTGATCCCGATGATGACAGGGTCGGATTCTGTCGCCATGGATGTGGCGTTTGTCAGCGCAATCAAAATAAAAATAAGAAGAGCTATGGGAACTTTTCTCATATCGATTTTCCTTGCAGAATATTCTGCTGGCAAAGTGTTTGTCCGGCTGGCGTGAGGATGGCAGGGGAGGAGCGGTGTTTTATTCATGCTGGGACGAAAGGGAGAGGTTAAAAGGTAAGAGCAGAAATACTTCCGTTCCTTTTCCCTGTATACTGTCTATGGAAAGGGTTCCTCCCATGGTGAGAACATGTTTCCGTATAAGGGCCAGTCCAAGGCCGGCGCCCTCATAGCAGCGGGTGGATGAATTTTCTGCCTGCCTGAAGGGTTCCCATATCTGTTCCATCAGATCCTGAGATATGCCTATGCCCGTATCGGCTATGACAAAAAGAATCCGTACCGTGTGAGGGGCAACCGGTAATGGAATCAGGGGAATGATTTCCAGATGGACCGTTCCCTGTTTGGTAAACTTCAAGGCGTTTCCTACCAGATGAAAGAGAATCTGCCGGAGCCGGGCAGCATCTCCCATCAGGGGACCGGGAAGAGGTTCTTCTTTGGTTATGGTGAAAGTTACTTTTTTTTCCATGGCTGTTAAAGCGAAGAGTCCATGGATGGACTCACAGACTCTTTGCAGGTCAAAGTCTTCCATGGCAACATGGGGCTTTCCGGATTTCAGGTTGGCAAAGTCAATGATGTCTGTGAGCAGATGGGCCAGCCTGTTGGCCGAGTTGATTCCAAGCCGGATAATTTCCGCATTTTCCGTATCCGGTGATGTGTTCTGAAGCAGGTACATGACCCCGAGAATACCATTCAGCGGCGTACGGAGTTCGTGGCTCATATTGGCCAGAAATTCGGATTTGACGAGATTCGCTGCCTCGGCGGCCTCTTTTGCCTGAAGCATGGCTTTTTCCGCTTTTTTCTGGGGAGTGATGTCTCGGCTTACAGCCAGAGCAGAAACGATTCCGCCGGAGAGACTGTATTCCGGAATAATTTTTATATGATGGATCATCGGTTTTTCTCTGCCGCTGAAGGTATATTCTGTTTCCAGCGATGCAGCTGTTCTGAAAACTGTTTCCAGAGCGTTTTCCCAGAATTGGCAGATAGCCGGGTCAAAATTCAGATCGCGATGGGTTTTTCCTATGTAATCAGATGGTTGAATGTTGTTGATTTCTTTGATGTTGCTGGAAATGAACAGATGGCGGCCCTGCCTGTCATACCGCATGACAAGATCCGGTAGTTCCTGAATCAATACCTCCTGTCTTTGTTCACTTTCACGCAGAAGCCGCTGGAGCCGGAGGTGGGTTTTTACACGCGCATGGATTTCTTCCGGCTGAAAGGGTTTGCTTACATAGTCTACGCCGCCTGCTGCAAACGCTTTGAGCTTATCTTCTGTTTCGTTGAGGGCACTGATAAAAATGACGGGTATATTATGGGATAGAGGATGCTGTTTCAGATGTCGGCAAACTTCAAATCCATCCATTTCAGGCATACGGATGTCAAGAAGAATGAGGTCGGGTGGGTTTTCGTTGACAGCAGCGAGTGCCATGGTGCCATTGGGAAAGGCTACGGTCCGGTATCCATGGGTTTGAAGAATTTCCTGCATCAGGGTGAGATTGGCAGGTGTGTCATCAATGATCATGATCCGGGGAGGTGGCGCTTGTACTGTCATGGCTGATCTCCGTGATTCTGCGGGGCAAGGGACAAAGAACCCGTTCTGGTGGTCTCCGGAGGCTTATGGTCCGATACTTCTGGTATGAGTATAGAATAGGAACGGTGTTTATCATAGCATGGAGAATCTCCGGATGACAAGAAAAGGCCGTGTGTACGGTTTGTTCCCTCCGGGCTTTTTTTGTCATAATGGTGGAACTGTCCTGATGGCTGATTTTTTTCTTGAGTGCGGGGGTGTCATGTGTCATTTTATCGCTATCTTTTCTTCCTATTCTGGTAGTCATGCCCTTCCTTGTTCTCTTTTTTCTGGCCGGTGGCTATGGGGTGTTCTCCGTGCTGCAGGGACAAAAAAAGCCTCTATTTCTGTAGAACCATAGATTATGATAAGAAGCTGATAATCAGATATACAATTTGATAAGCATGTAAGGCTTTGGTTTTAAAATAAAAAAACTTTTTTGTGCCAGGCCTCAGAAGGTGCCGGCTTGCTATGCGGGTTGCTGTCTTCTGCCAAGGCAGCCCTCCGGTAAGCGGCGGCAACGAAGCTGCATCGCCGGGTTTCCGGTTGGACAGCAGCAGGAGGGTGGAGAGGGTGTTGATCTGATCAATCCGGAGGGAAGGTGAAAGATGAGCCATTTCCCGCATGTCAGCATACTGTTCAAACCGTATTTTTTCTGGATACTGCTGCTTTGTCTTCCGTTTTTGTGCGGGCGTATGCCGCTGTATGCCGGTGAAAAGGGCTGGGGGCAGCGTTCGGATGATACGCGGACCGGGCAGATACTGGATACGATCTTAAAAAGTGCTCCCACGGGTATTGGTATGGTCGAGTATCGTATGATTACGGAAGTGAATGACTATATCCTTCATCTGACAGGTTACGCCAGAGAAGAGCTCATCGGACAAAATGCCCGCCTACTCTATCCTTCCCAAAACGATTTTGATTATGTGGGCCGGGAAAAATACCGGCAGATCAGTGAGAGAGGAACCGGTTCCGTTGAAACCCGATGGCTGCGTAAGGACGGAGAAATCCGCCATGTCATTCTTTCTTCAACCCCCCTTGATCGTGAGAATCTGGGTGCCGGTGTCACCTTTACGGTTGTGGATATTACGGAACGGAAAAGGGCGGAGGAGAGGCTTGCGGAAAGTGAAGAACGTTTCAGAAGCCTTTTTGAGGGAAATTCGGCGGTTATGCTGCTCATTGACCCGGAAACAGGGAGTCTTCTTGAAGCCAACCCTGCTGCTGTTGCTTATTACGGATGGACCGGTAAGGAGCTGACCCGCAGGCGTATTCAGGACATCAATACCTTTTCATCCGATGAGGTGGAACAGGAAATGGAGAAGGCAGCGGCCCATGCCCGTAACCATTTTGAATTCCGGCACCGCAGGGCAGATGGTTCCGTCCGCGATGTGGCCGTATTCAGCAGCGGTGTTCAGGCAGGTTCCGGAGAACTTCTTTTTTCTATTATCCACGATATTACAGACCGTAAAGAGGCGGAAGCCTCCCTCCTGTCCCGGACCCGCTGGTTTTTTTGGGGTCTTGCTGTTTGTGTCCTCATGCTGACGGGTCTGGTGGCAGGCCTGATTCTGAGCCTCAGGCAGTACAGAAGGGCGGAGAAGGCCCTCAAGATAAGTGAGACTTCCCTGAAACGCCAGAATGATATGGTCGGTGCCCTGCTGAACAATCTTCCCAGTGGGGTGTTTATGGTCAATGTTCCGGATGGCAGTCCTCTCGTTGTCAATCCCATGGCACAGAAACTGTTGGGCTGTGGTGCTTTGCCGGATGCTGACCGGTTGAGCCTTTCGGAAGTATACCGGGCACGCAGGCAGGGCAGCCAAGAGCCTTATCCTGTGGAAGAAATGCCCATTGTAAGGGGGATGAAGGGAGAGAAGAGCCACATTGATGACATGATTGTGATGCGTCCGGATGGAAGTGAAGTCTGGCTGGAAGTTTTTGGTGCTCCCATACGCAATGAACAGGGAGAGATCTGGGCCAGTCTGGCTCATTTTCAGGATATTACAGAGCGTAAGGAGGCGGAATCGGAGCGTGAGAAGCTTCATGCCCAGCTGGCTCAGGTGCAGAAAATGGAGTCCATTGGGAGGCTTGCAGGAGGCGTGGCCCATGATTTCAATAACATGCTGGGTGTGATTATGGGGCATGCGGATCTGGCCTTGTCGCAGATGGAACCGGAGGATGCCCTGCATGCGGATCTGGAAGAAATCCGGAAAGCGGCCCTGCGGTCTGCCGGTCTGACCCGTCAGCTTCTGGGGTTTGCCCGCAGGCAGACCATAGCCCCGACAGTTCTTGATCTGAATGCTATTGTGGGAGAAATACTGAAAATGCTTCGCCGTCTGATCGGTGAGGATATCGAGCTGGTCTGGAAGCCGGCCGATAGCTTGTGGGCTGTGAAGCTTGATTCCACGCAGGTGGACCAGATACTGGCCAATCTTTGCGTGAATGCCAGAGATGCCATTGACGGGGCGGGAAGGATCATCATAGAGACGGCGAACGTTTTCTTTGACAGGGACTACTGCCTCCGCCATGCCGGTTTTATGGAAGGAAACTATGTACTGCTTGCGGTGAGTGATAACGGTTGTGGCATGGATTCGGATACCCTTTCCCATATTTTTGAACCCTTTTTCACCACAAAGGGTGTGGGCAGGGGTACGGGTCTGGGTCTGTCCACCGTCTATGGTATTATCAAGCAGAACAAGGGTTTTGTGAATATTTACAGTGAGCCCGGCCATGGAACCAGCATGAAAATCTATTTTCCAAGGCACTGGGCAGAAGCAGAGCAGAGGTCAGAGCCCTGTGCTGTAACTCCGGGAGCAAAACACTCAGAAACCATTCTTCTGGTGGAGGATGAACCCATGTTGCTGAATGTGACCGGGTCCATGCTGGCACAACTCGGTTATACCGTTTTGGCGGCCAATACACCGTTGGAAGCTGTGCGTCTGGCCGGGGAATATGGCGCTGGTATTGATCTTCTTCTTACGGATGTGGTGATGCCGGAAATGAATGGCTATGAACTGGCGAATACGCTTATGTCCATGTATCCGGCCATGGGAAGGCTTTTCATGTCCGGTTACACGGCTCATGCTATAGAAAAGCAGATGGAGCCGGAGGAGAGGGGGCTTTTTATTCAAAAACCTTTTTCCATTAATGATCTGGCCACAGGAATCCGCAAAGCCATGCCATGATGTCTGGATGGCTTCCCCTGCCCTTTCAGGCTTATCCGGAATCATTGGCCTCCCGTGAAGGGCTGTCCTTTTGTCCGTTTTTTTCTATGGGGCAGGAAGGCTTTCCATACCGTTTCGATATGGCTGATCCGGTCTGTCTGGTTGTCCTGTCAGGGAGCCGGGCCGGATTTTTTTTGGAAAAAAGGCAGCCATTGCATCAGTGAGCCTCGGAGATGGGAGCCGGATACGGGTTTGGAAAGATAGCCATTCATGCCGGCCGCAAGGCAGGCTCTGCGGTCCATTTCCTGGGCATGGGCAGTCATGGCAATAATGGGGATGGTTGGTTCACCGGCTTCTCCGTTTCGAATGCGGCGGGTGGCTTCAAGGCCATCCATACCCGGCATCTGAATATCCATGAGAACAAGGTCATAGTTTTTTTCTTTTAGGGCCTGCAGAGCACTCAGGGCATCAGAAGCCACGGCAGACCGTACTCCAAGCTTGGCAAGGAGGCCCGTGGCAACAATCTGGTTGGTGAAATTGTCTTCCACAATCAGTATGGTGGGAACGGCATCGGCCTCTGCGGCGGGAGCTGATGCCGGGGCCACCTCTGGCGGAATGGGCTGAGACGTCCGGCTCACCGGTTCAAGGTTCAGCTGAAACCAGAATCGGGAGCCCTGGCCCTTCAGGCTTTCCGCTCCGATGCTGCCTCCCATGAGAACAATGAGTTCGCGACAGATGGCAAGGCCCAGTCCTGTTCCGCCATAGCGCCGGGATATGCTGATGTCTGCCTGACTGAATTTTTCGAACAGGAGACTGATTTTTTCCTGATCAATACCTATGCCCGTATCCGTAACGGAGAAGAGAAGTGTCTGTTGATCCGGGGCAGCAGCCTTATTTTCCACCGCAATGCGAACCTGTCCTTTTTCCGTGAATTTGATGGCATTGCTCACAAGATTTTCCAGTACCTGCCGAATACGGTTGCGGTCTCCCATGACCCTTTCCGGACTTCGTTCATCAAGGGACCATGAAAGGGCAATTTTTTTCTTTGCCGTTTCAAGAGCAAACGAGAGTGCAAGGTCCTTCAGTAGCTCCCGAAGGTTGAATTCACGGAGATAAAGCGTAAGATTGCCTGCCTCCAGTCGGGAAAAATCAAGTATATCCGTAATGATACTAAATAGATGCCCGCTATTTTTTTCAATGAGTTCCGCATATTTCTGCTGGTCTGGTGTCAGGGGTGTTTCTCGGATGAGCTCCGTTATTCCCATGATGGCATTGAGGGGGGTACGGAGTTCATGGCTCATGTTGGCAAGGAACTGACTTTTGGTCACGTTGGCGGTATGGGCTTCCCTGGCCATGGCTCGGGCATGCCCCATGGCTTCTTGTAGCAGCACGTTGGTACGGAGAAGTTTTTCTTCGGCCTGTCGGCGAGAGGTGATGTCAATCCAGGTAACGAGAATCTGTTTTTTGCCCTCAAGAAGGATAGGGGTAAGGGTGACATTGGCCCAGATTGTTTCCCCTGAAACGTTTCTGCAGCACCACTCGAAGGGAGGTAAGGGGCCTGTGCCAGCCTTGTGGATCAGGTGCAGGGCATCCTGGAAGGAATAGGGGGTATCCAGCCAGAAATCCCCTTCCTGCAGTTCTTCCAGACTGGAAAAGCCATAGGCTTTGTAGCCTGCTGGGTTGGCTTCAAGAATAGAGCCTTTGTCTTTATCATGGATCAGCATGGGAACTGGGGACTGGATAAAGAGGGTCTTGAAACGTTCTTCACTTTCCGTAAGATCGGCGGTTCGTTGTCCTACAAGCCGTTCCAGCTTTTCTTTGTGGCGAACGGAGAGAAAAAAACGAAGGCTGGCAAAAAGGGTGATGACAAGCCCTGCCATTGCTGTATATCTGCCGGAACGTTCGGGATAGAGACTGTCAAAGAAAGGGCCTTCATGATTCACAATGATAAAACTCTGTCCGAAAATAAAAAGAGGGCGGATATGCCAGTGATGATAGGGCTTGCGATTTTTCAGATGGGTATCGGCCGTGGCTTCGTGTCCGGCCAGGGTCGAGGTCAGAAGAACGGGGGCTGCATCCGTATGCAGATAAAAGAGATCGGTGATAACGGCAGGGCCTCCTTCCTTTTGCTGAAATGAGTTCAGATCGGGAAGGGCCTGGTCCAGATTTATGACGCCTGTCACCATGCCTTCCAGCAGGCGTTCCTGTCCTTTGGAAAAAACTGGCCGGAAGATGAAAAGACTTTTTCCGGCCTCAGGAGCAGGTCCGAAAGTAAGGGGGGGGGATGCCGTGCTTATCTGGTATGTTTCGGCATCTGCGAGGGCTTCATGGAGAAGGGGGATGGATACCAGATCAAAACCTCTGAGATCAGAAGACATTTCCCTGCAGCAGGTCCCGTGGGTGATGGGCAGGTACCCTGTTCGTTCTGATACGGGAGTGAGGTGTCCATCCGTACTGTTTTCCCAGAAGAAAAAGGGGGAGTCGCTTTCCCGGCTCATCCTGCTTTCCACGTCGTTTTTTTCATGATTGGCTACCGGTCGGGCAAAATACCAGCCTCGTATGATGGTGTTTTTCATGAGGGGCTGGGTGAAATGAAGGAACTCTTCCTGACTTACTTCCTGAGAAGCTTCCAAAAAACGCCCGATACTTTCCAGTTTGATGTTTTTCAGCTGATTAAAATGGTCGGCAACTTTGAGGGTTTGCATTTCCGCAATTTGCAGAAAGCGTTCATGAAAACGTCTGCTTTCCATGTTGTGGGCTACCCATGCCATGGCCGTAGTTACTATGGTTCCGCAGAGAAAGGTTGCCAAAAAAGGACCATAGCGAAAAACAAAAGGTACCTTTTCAGCAAAAGGATGGAAAAGAAGAAGCCAGCAGATAAGGGTTGCCATAGCCAGAAGGGTAATTACCATGGGAGGGCTTCCCATGATGGTTTGTCTTGTCTCTCCGTTAAGAGGCCTTTCAAGTATCAAGACGGCAATGAGCCCCAGTTCGTCCTTAATGGGGTACAGGGCATGGAGTTGTTTTTTGTCCGGGCTCAGGGAAAAAAGGCTTTCCTGTTCCAGAAATACCTGTTCCAGTCCCGGTGGGGTGTTTTCCAGCGTACGTCCGGGAACAGGGTCGCTGTCAGGCCTGCCGTCCATGTAGAGAAAGGGCTGCCCCTCTGCGTTTTTTCCTACCAGATAGGCGTGGGCCGTATACGGATAAACGTTGTGAATGGTACGGAGGTGGTTTTGGATGCCGATATACAGTGGATTTCTGATATCCTGTTCGGTTGCGGTGAAAGAACGGATGGTTGGAACGGGCAGGTTCCGGGCCAGCATGCGGGTTTCCTGCATCAGTTCCCGGGAAAGCCTGCCTTCGGTGATACGGGTATGGAGCATGGTAAAAAGAATACCCATACAGAAAATGGATGGAATGAGAATTCCCGCAACCAGCCTGCGGGAAAGCCGTATGGTGTTTCCGTGGGTTCCTTTTGTCCGGGAGTCTGGAGGGCTGTCCGGATGCTTGTGGGTTCTGTTCCCCATTCAGCTGTCCCGGCGGCGTGGGGTGCCCAGTGAATCCCATCCTCTGACCCTGTAATAGGCTTGCAGGGCGGTGTGGATATTTTCTTCGTCAAGGGGCGTTTTACCATGGCAGGGAAGGAAAAAACGATGCGGAAAACGGGCTGCATCCGGAGTATCTCCGTGGCTGAGGTTGAAACGGCGAATGGTATCCCAGCTTGTTGCGGCTGTCATCATGAGTTGTTCGGGGGGTAGGAATATTCCCGTAAAGCTGTTCAGTGCCCGGGAAAGGAGAGTCGGACCAAGGGAGTTCAGTATGGGCGGACGGATGCAGATACCCAGAGTGTTGAAAAGGGTGATGAGGTCTTCTGACCACCGTACCATGAGGGGAAGGTATACCCGGCTCTGTTCAAGATCGAACATGTCTGCCCGTAAGGTTTCAGGGACAATGTCGGCTTTGTGATATTCTTCTTCCGGGAGCAGGAAGGCCTCCCACAGTCCATCCCCGGTTCTGATGTTTTCTTTGAGGTTTTCAAAAGGATTTCTGCACCGGAGGTGGTCTCCGCCGCGGATGTTGGTAAGCATGCCGAAGCTGTAGCTGGACCAGCGTCCTCTGGGGTCAATCATGGGCATTTCAAGTTTTCTGACATGCATGGCGTATTCCGGATACCCGAGGGCAGCCGCTGCACGGGCCGTTCCATCGGCCAGAATCCGGCCGATTCCCCTGCGCAGGGCCATATCTTCCAGAAGACGGCAGAAGGCATGGACGTCACCCCATGGCAGGGGATATCCTGTATCCTTCACCGTGAGTTTTTTTTCTTCATAAAGCTGAAAAGCCATGGCTGCACAGGATCCGGCACTGAGCATGTCCATACCGAAGCGCTGACAAAATTCCGTGGCCCTGAAGCTGTCTGTTGCGGTGAGGCCGCACTGGGCGCAGAAAGTGATGGTCGGGCTGATTTCCAGAGCTTTCAGTGCCTGACCCGCATAAATCCCTTCCGCAATACGAACCATGTGGCCGCAGGCAATCCAGCAGCTTTCACAGGCCATTCTGGCTGTAACATGGGTTTTGAGAAGGTTTTGTCCGAATTTTTTTGACCAGTCCGGGATATGGGCACCGGAAAAATTGCGTGTGGGCAGGGCGTTGAACTTTCCATAGGCAGGTGAAGCCCCCAGAGTTCCATATTTTTTGAAAGGATCGTAATACCGTGATGCCCGTATGGCTCTGGTTGCCTCCTGTCGGATTTCATGGAACGAATCTTTGTCATGGGCCCTTACTTTGCCGGACCCCTTAATCACAACAGCTTTGACATTTTTGGATCCCATGACGGCACCCAGCCCCGTTCGCCCCCAGGCATCGTGACGATGGTTCTGGATGGAGGCAAAGCGAACCTGATTCTCTCCGGCTGTTCCGATAAGAGCAAGGGATGCCTTTGGATAACGGCCTTCCAGCCAGGTAATGGCTTCCCAGGAATCTTTGCCCCAGAGTTCATGGGCTGGATGGATACTGACCTCCCGGTCGAGGATGGTGATGTAAACCGGATGGGGTGCACGCTCTCGCAGAATGAGGCTGTCAAATCCCGCCCGCTTGAGATCACCGCCAAAAAAAAGGCCGGAGTTGGAAGTGCCGAAAAGACCCGTAAGGGGGGAAAGGGCGGAAACTTCGGTCCGGGCTGCGGTGGGAAAGCCGGAGCCCGTAAGAACTCCTGGTGAAAACACAAGAATGTTATCAGGGGAGAGTGCATCCATGCGACTGGAATGGAGATCCTGATGGAGGGTGGCGGCGTTGAGCCCCATTCCTCCTAAGCCGGAGGGGGCTTCTTGTTTGGACATGGTTACGTGTATTCTGCCTGAGCCAAGGTAAATATCGAGAATGGCAAGGGGTTTCATTTTGTTTCCTGCCCTTTAGTGAGGTTCCCTGTTGGATGGGATGCCGGTTTCAGGTTCAGAAATCTTCTTCCTGAAATTCGGGATAATGGGCTTTCAGGCAGTCCGGACATATTCCGTGGGAGAACTGTGTGCCGGAGTGCCGGGAGATATAGGCTTCCACCTGATCCCAGTACCCTTTGTCGTTACGGATCTTTTTGCAGAAGCTGCAGATGGGAAGAATGCCCTGAAGGGCACGGATGTGCTCCATGGCGTTGTTCAGCTCACTGATTCTTGCTTCCAGCCGTTCCTGCAGATCCAGTACGCGAAAACCTACCTGGACCCTTGCCCGCAGTTCACCCGGGTCAAAGGGCTTGGTAAGATAGTCATCGGCTCCTGCATCCAGCCCCTGAATAATATCCGCCTTGCTGTCCCGGGTGGTGAGCATGAGTACATAAAAAGGGATGGTCTGTTTAATGCTGCGGATGCGGTGCAGCACATCAATGCCGTTGAGCCTTGGCATCATCCAGTCCAGAATCAGCATACGCGGACTGTCCGGCTGCTGCAGAATCTGCCATGCGATCTCTCCGTTTTCCGCCATAACAGGAGAATATCCCCATTTTGTAAGGGTCAGATCCAGAATGGTGCATGATGTCAGATCGTCTTCGGCCACAAGGATACGCCGGTGCAGGGCTGTCATGGAATGTCCTTTATGGAAAAGGCCTGAATCAGGGCCTGTCTGAGTTTTTGGAAAGCAAGATCTATGGCTGGCATGTGGGCCTGAACGGCACCGAGAATTCCCCTGCGCGCGTCTTTTTCCGCTGCGGTTGCAATGTTTGCCAGTTCATTCCCCTCTACGTTAACGGAGGCCCCTTTGATGCTGTGGATAATCCTGCAGGCCGTATCGGCATCTCCGGAATCAAGATGTTTCTGAAGCAGGTCCAGTTGCCTGGGAAGGTCATCTAGAAAAACCTGTACCACTTTGATGGCCAGTTCTTCATCATTCATGAAGCGGGCCATCATGGCCTTTTTGTCAAAAACAGGCATGGGTGCTGTTTCCTTCCCTGTCCAGAATTTCTCGTACCTTACGGGCCAGCTCCTGAAATGAAAAGGGTTTCTGGAGAAAATGGATATCTTCTGTTACCAGGCCCTGCTGGCAGAGCATGTTTTTTGTGTATCCTGATACGAAAAGAACGTGAAGGCCCGGAAAGTGTTCCGTCATGGTTCGGGCCAGCGTTGGCCCGTTCATTTCCGGCATGATCACATCGGTGATGAGCATGGTGAGGGTACCTGCACTGGCCTCGGCCATCCGAAGGGCATCTCCGGGAAGGGTGGCGGGGAGCACCGTATAGCCCAGCCGTTCCAGCATGGCCTGATTGAGGGCGAGGAGGGCCGGGTCATCTTCCACAAGGATAAGAGTCTCTCTGCCGATACGGGTTGCAGGATCAGGGATTTCCCTGTCCGGCTCATGGTATTTTCCCTGATGCGCTGGCAGAAAGATGCTGAAGACGGTTCCTACGTCTGTTTCACTGTATACTCTGATGACTCCCTTGTACCGATGGATAATACCATAAACCGTTGCCAGCCCCAGACCCGTACCTTCTCCTTTTTTTTTGGTGGTGAAAAAGGGCTCAAATACCTGCTCCATTACCTCCCTCGACATGCCGCAGCCGTCGTCGGTGATGCTGATCTGTACATATTCTCCCGAACTCAGGTCCGGAATTTCGCAGCTTTCCGCAGGGCTGATATGGCTGTTACGGGTTTCGATTATGATGCGGCCTTCCTGTCCGACAGCATCTCTGGCGTTGATGCAGAGATTGACCAGAACCTGATCCAGGTGAGAAGGATCCATGCAGAGGGGGCGCAGATTTTCGCCGGGCCTCCAGACAAGCCGGACGTTTTCACCGATCAGGCGCTGCAGCATGTTCAGCATGTTCTGGATCACAGCATTGACCTGAATGATAGCGGGGCAGGCATCTTCTTCCTTGCGGGCAAACGTCAGCAGCTGCCGGGTCAGCTCCGTGGCGGAACGGGAAGCCTTCAGAATTTCATCAAGGTCCTGATGGGCAGGATGGGAGGGTTCCAGCAAACCCTGTGCAAATTCCGCATAGCCGGAAATGATATTCAGCTTGTTGTTGAAATCATGGGCTACGCCTCCCGCAAGACGGCCTACGGCCTGCATTTTCTGGGAGTGGGACAGTTGGGCCAGAAGTTTTTTTCGTTCGCTTATGTCATGGAAGAGGGTGACAAAAGTTTCAGACGAAAGGGCATAGGCGGTTACTTCATAGTGTTTGGCCATGGCAGCGCTGAAGGACTCAAAATGCATGGGAGAATCCCCGGCAAGAACTCTGCCATAACGTTCGATCCATTCCGGTTCCGTATCCGGAAGGATTTCAAGAACCCTTTTGCCGGTAATACGCTTTTGGGGCAGCCCTGTGAGTCTTTCAAAGGCCGGATTGACCGTAAGGAAACGGTAGTCCACAGCCTCTCCTTGTTCATTCCGAATGATTTCATGGAGGGCAAAGCCATAGGGCATGGTGGCAAAAAGGGCGGCATAGCTTTTTTCCGCAGTCCTCTGTGCGGTGATATCTCTTGCCAGGCATAGTACGGTATCCACCTTGCCGGAAGATCCGTATTCCGGTATCAGCCGCCAGTTAAAAATTCTTTGTCCATAGATACCACGAAAGGGGATTTCTCCTTCCATGGGTTCCCCGGAAAAAAAAGCTTTTTGCAGAATGTGTTCACAGAATTGACACTCCTCATGGCTGAATCCCAGTTCGCCATGGGTTTTCCCGATATACTCTGCTGCCGCCATGGGGTATACTTTTTCAATGGCCCGGCTGATGAAAAGATGGCGGAAGTTTTGGTCAAAACGCATGATGATATCAGGAGAGTGCTCAATGATGGCCTTAAGATGTGCCTTGTCCTGACGCAGGCGAGCCAGGTCGGCATCTTTTTCCGCCAGCGTTTTGCTAAGCCTTGTCATTTCCTCCTCCTGAGACAGGGAAGGTGAGGACTGGGCGGGTGGATTGGCATCATGAGGCTTCATGGCAGTGTCTCCCGGAGACGGAAGGGAGGCAGCGGCTTTTTCCTGTGATTATGGAAAAAACCGCTGTGTCCTGTATGCAGAGGGCTGTGTGAAGAGGATGGCCGAATCGTACCGTAGGCGGCGGGTACCGATGGCAGCTTCCGGTAAGATTTGGAATCAGAAACGGGTAAAATCCTCATCATCATCCATGGGAATGACCTGTCTGGGATTGATTTCCCTTCCCTTCGGCGTGCCCGGCCTCTGTAGCCCTTTCGGCTGGCTCTGGTGAGAGGTGGCTTTGGGCCTGGGCAGGGGCGGAGCAGCGTTCATTTCCCTATACCGGTCGGATGCATGGTCCTGATACCGGTTCTTTGTATTTTTCCGGGAAGAGCCTCCCACCATGGCCATAAGATCCTGCACCATCCCCTTGACCTGTTCAGCCTGTGCATTCATTTCCTCGGCGGCGGATGCCGATTCTTCGGCATTGGCCGCATTCTGCTGGGTGACCTTATCCATTTCCGCCGTGGCTTTATTGATCTGTTCAATACCCTGTGCCTGTTCCTTGGATGCGGCGGCGATTTCCGCAACGAGCTGTCCCACCTGAATATTGCGGCTGGCCACTTCCCTGAAAGCTTCATTGGTCCGCGTGACAAGACCTGACCCTTCCTTGACCTTTTTTACCGTGCCTTCAATGAGTGTGGCTGTGTTTCTGGCCGCCTCCGCTGCCCGCATGGCAAGGTTTCTTACTTCATCCGCCACTACGGCAAAACCGGCACCCGCCTCGCCCGCACGGGCTGCCTCCACAGCGGCATTCAGGGCCAGAAGATTGGTCTGGAAGGCTATCTCGTCAATGGTTTTTATGATTTTAAAGGTTTCTTCACTGGCTTTGGATATGTCATGCATGGAGCCTGTCAGTTCCTGCATGGACTGGTTGGCCGTTTCCACAACCTGCCGGGTCTGCCCCATGAGGGCGTTGGCTTCTCCGGCATTGTCCGCATTCTGTTTGATCATGGAAGACATTTCCTCCATGGAGGAAGATGTCTCTTCAATGGAAGCGGCCTGCTCACTGGCTCCTTCGGCAAGGGAAATACTGGCAGAAGACACCTGGCCGGAGGCGGAGGAAACCTGATCCGCACCTTCATTCAAACCGGCGATGACACGGCTGAGATTGGCGTTGATACTGCGGGTGATGGTAAAGCCGAGCACCAGGGCGAGCAGGACTCCTATCAGGGAGGCAGCAATAACAAGAACCTCAATAAATACAGCCTCATTTTGAGCGCTGCTGGTTTCCGTCCGGGCCTGTTCACGGTTTATTTCGAGAATCTGGGCAAGAATGCCCAGAGCATCTCTCTCCCTCTGTGCTGTCACGGTAAGCGTTTGATCTTTCATTTGGTTGAACAGGGCAACGGACTCATCGGCAATGGACTGCATGGCTGCAAAACCGGAAAAAACGGCTCCCATGGCGGGGGAAAGATCATTGTGGAAAAGCTGGCTGGCAGCCTCTGTTCTTCCCTCATCCACAAGCTGTTTGATGCGTGCCACGGCCTCGTGGAAACGGCGGTGGGGATTTTCCACATCCCGGATGGCTGCAAGAAGTTTTGGATTTTCGGTGCGAAAAGTCTGAAAAAAACGACCGGCATTGCAGGCGGTGTGGCTGTCTCCCCCATCAAACCGGGCTTGGGGATTCTCCATGAGCTCCCGAATCTGGAGGACCACGATGTAGTGATCCTTTGTGAAGGCCTCCAGATTTCTGGAGAGAGCCATGGGGTCACTGACACCATTGGCATCAATGGAACGTGACATTTCCATGGTGCGGTCGTTTTCGCGGGCAAGGGCCGTTATGGCCGTACGGAAGTCGTTCCAGAGGCGTTCTTCTTCCGGGGCTTTGGGAAGGGGGGCATAGGCCTGGGATGCGGTCTGGTAATTCGCTCTGGCTCTTGCAAATCCGTCATACTGGCGCTGGCGCTGATCCTGTGGCAGTCCCGGTATGGCCAGGGTACGGATGTTGCCCCGTGCCCTCTGAAGATTGCTTTCCATCATCAGCAGGCTGTCAACGGATGGGAGGTAGATGGTGCCGATGTCCGTAATGGCTTTCTGGCCCCTGTCTGCCCCGTAGAAACCCGCCATACCCACAAAAAGGGTGATAAGGGCAACACCGGTAAAGGCTGTGATAAGTTTTTTACCAATGGTCCATGAGCGCTGTGTCATTGATCCCTCCTTGCGAGCTGAGTAAAAAAAGGAAAAACGCGTGGCTGTATGGGTAACTGTGTTTTTTTGGGGCGAAAGCCCTGCCGGGAGGCAGGGCGGCGTGGGTTTATATTTTGAACTGGTCTACCATGGTTTTCAGGGATTCGGAAAGACGGGAAAGATCCCTTGCGCTTTCATTGACCTGATTGCCGCGGTTTGTCATCTGGCCCATGGCATGGCTGATACTGGCAATGTCTTTGGTCACTTCGCCAACCACCGTGGCATTCTGGTTGGCATTTTCATGGACCAGCTCAATGCCGCGGGAAACCTGAGACACGTTCCCCGCAATTTCACTGGCTGCGGTGGACTGTTCTTCTACGGCGGCGGCAATATTGCCGACCACTTCACTGACATCATTGATCACGGTTGTGATTTCACCGACCTCCCGAATGGTGGTGGATGTGGTGCTTTGAATATCTTCAATTTTTTCCCGTATATCCTGGCTGGCTGCAGCGGTCTGTCGGGCCAGCTCTTTGATCTCATTGGCTACCACGGCAAAGCCTTTGCCCGCTTCGCCCGCCCGGGCGGCTTCTATGGTGGCGTTCAGTGCCAAAAGATTGACCTGTTCTGATATTTCTGTGATTGTTTCAATGACTTTCCCTATGGCGTCAGCTGCTTTTTTGAGCCTTTCCATATGGCTGGACATCCGGGTAGCCTTGCCTGAGGCATCGTCGCTGATCTGTCTGGCCCGGCCGGCATTCTGGGCAATTTCACTGATGGTGGCTGACATTTCCTCTGAGGCGGTTGCCAGAAGGTTGGTGTTACTGGAAGACTGTTCCAGAGCGGATGCGGACTGGGTCATGTTGGTGGATATTTCCTCAGAAGCGGCGGCTACGGTTTCCGCACGTCCGGATACATCCTGCACACCCTGCTGCATGTCTTCTGCAATGGAAGACAGCTGAGTAGAGGAGGAGGCCAGTGTATTGACGCCCCCGCCGATATCCCGGATAATACCTTGGAGTTTTTCCACAAAAACATTGAACCATCGTGCCAGTTCACCCACCTCATCCCGGGAGTTCATCCGCAGGCGCATGGTGAGATCCCCTTCGCCTTCGGCAATGTCCCGCAGACCAGCCACGGCCGCATTGATGGGGTTCACGATGGAACGGACTAGAAGGCTCACAATGATGCCCACAAGAATCAGGGAAATGACAATGACGAAAATAACGGCGTTGCGCACATCTCTGGAACTTTCCAGGAATTCAGCATGATCCTGGGTGGCGGACATGAGCCATCCCGTACTCTTGATGGGGGCAAAGCCCGCCATTTTCCGTACTCCCCGGAACACATACTCATCGGCACCAGCCCGGCCACCCAACATTTCCCGGACAATGTGACTCATTTCAGGGATGTTGTTGATGTCGGTTTTCAGAATAGTGTCTGGCACGGGATGGGCCAGAACCACCCCTTTTTCATTGAGCATGTAGCCATAACCGGTACGCCCCAGGGTTCGGGTGGATACGATATTTGTCAGGTATTCCGCGTTGATAACCGTGGCAAAAACACCAAGGAACTCTCCTTTTTCTGAAAGAATGGGAGAGTTGATGGGCAGCACCAGTTTTTTTGTGGCCTGGGAGTACAGCACATTGCCGATGACGGTTTTTCTGGAGGCAAGGGCTTTTTTGAATTCATCATTTCCCGCTATGTTATGCCCGATATATTCCGAGCCATTGGACAGTATACCGGTAAGAAGCTGGCCTGTGGCGTTGGCCACAAAAACTCCCTGATAATTACCTCCCAGTTTGGGAAACTGAACCGCAAGATTGTCAAAAACACGGAGGGCTTCCGTACGGGAGCCTTCCACGCCTTTTTCCCTGGCCGCACGGGCCAGAGCCCGGATACTTTCTTCGTGGGCAAAGGCATCGGCCAGCCGGACTTCTGCCATGAGAAGATTGTCCATTAAGGTGGCCAGGTCCTGGGCGATACCCTGAGTGTTTTCCGCAGCTGTCTGGGTGAGTGCTGTGGTAGAGCGGGTCGTGGCAATGAAACCTACGGCCAGCAGGGGAATCAGGACGGAAAGAAGGCTGGTGCTGAGCAGCCGGAAACCAATGGAGCGGACATTGACGGCCATGGGCAGGACTCCTTGTTACTGGGGTAAGATGATTGTATGTTCTGGAGGATAGGGAATTACCATAAAAAAGTCCAATGGGTTTGATGACTTTTTTGAAGGCCGGGCATGCAGGGTAAAAGAGAAAGACCGCAGGTTACCTTGTTACGCAGACCGAAAAGACCTCCGTGTCGCCAGAGGACATTATGGAAAGAGATAATATCGGATTATTCCCTATTTTTATGAAGAGGTCCAGAGCTTTTGGTCTTTCAGGCCATTCGGAGAGCGTATTTTTTCATGGAAAAGCAGACTTTTGAGTCCATGAAACGGACATGGGGATATGGGACAGGTCAGGTTAGGGGAGCTATTTTTTTCAGGGTTTGCCGCGGGCTGTCTTCCAACCTTGTGGTCATGGATGGAGGGCCGGCAGCGGGATTTTCTTGAGCCCGCTGCTTGTACCGGCACCGGCTTCACCACCAGAATTCAGGATAGCGCCTGTATGAAGGCAGGTTGTTGAGGATGAGGGCAATCAACAGCATGATCAGAGCACCGAGGCCTGTTGGTATGAGGACATACAGATACCCCAGATTGTGAATGCCATCGCCTCCAATAACAGCAATGAGAGCCGTAGCCCCACCGGGCGGGTGCAGGGTCCGGGTGAGGTGCATCAGGGCAATGGAAGTGGAAACCGCAAGGGCTGCTGCGAACCAGGGTTCCGTTCCCGCAATTCGGAAAGCCGTTACTCCCACAAAGGCGGAAAGCATGTGCCCGCCCATAAGATTTCTGGGTTGAGCCAGGGGGCTTCGTATGGCTCCGTAAATCAGCACTGCTGACGCTCCGAAAGACCCCAGAATCAGAATCATTCCATGGGGTTCTAAAAAACGATAGTGGGTGAACCCTACGGCAGCCAACCCGGCGAAGCTGGAGAACCATGACCAGAAAATTTCGCGGATACCTACCCTTGGAGGACTCTGGGTCCGGCCTTTGAGTTTTTGCCAGAAAATCATTTTTTTCCTCTATGGTTTGAGTGCGGCAATGGCATGGGTCAGATCCCCGCGGGTGACTATGCCAATGGCTTTTCCTCCATAATCCACAATGGGAATCCGGTTGATACGGTTTTCGCTCATCAGCCCGGACAGAAGGGACAGCGATGCATCCGGACCAGCGGTGATGGCGGGTCGGCTGATGATGGCAGATACGGTATCCTTGCCTGTAGACGGCTGGAAACATTCCTGACTGAGGAGGCAATGCCGGATGATCTGCATAAAGGAAGCGGAGGGGTCAAGTCCGAAGGCCGTGAGGAAATCTTTTTCGGATACAACACCTGTCACACGGAATACGGGATCCACAACAGGGGCTCCGGATATCCTGGCACGGGCAAGGATGCCTGCCGCTTCCATCAGGTTCATATCCATGGGAATGACATGGGGATCGGGTGTCATGATCTGTCGGGCAGAGGCTGTATGGAGCACCCGGTCTATGGCGTGACGAAAAGCCAGTCTGTATATTTCCCTGAAGTCAGAGGGGGTTATGTCGATGTAGCCCTCAATGGCTTTCATGGCATCCATAACGTCCCTGTCGGAAAGAGCCGGTTGGAAGCAGATGGGCGATTGTCTGACAGTCATAGGATTTCCTTTCAGGGTCTGATACCGGATTGCACTGTAGCAGGATGGAGGAAAGGCTGTCCTTGATCCAGATCAAGGACAGAACAGAGCAGGGATGATAGGGAGTTCTGTGGATGAGACAGGAAACAGGTTCCGGCCTGTATCCTGCGGGTGGTGAGAAGGAGCTGGCTCAACCGTTTTTAGACAGGGCATAACAAGTAAGTCGTGCCATGTTGATGGCGGATCTTCAAATTTTAAAAATCGTTGAACTTTTATGGCTTGGTCTGTACAGTAAACAGGGTAAAATCAAGATTTTCATTGTTTCAAAAGCATCTGCCGATCAATACGGGCAGGTGGAGTGAAGTCTCTTGTTGAGTTTCAGGCAGTAGAAGAGCAGGGTTGTCGTTCTCTGTCGTTCTCTGTCGTTCTCTGTCGTTCTCTGTCGTTCTCTGTCGTTCTCTGTCGTTCTCTGTCGTTCCTGATGGAGAGAGTTTCCTTTGAGTCGCGGCTAAACACGGTTTTTGTTCGTGCCTGTTTTCCCATGACGATAGCGCAGGGCTTGCAGGGCACTACCTAACAACATCCGGAATGGAGGTATGGCATGTTCTGTTTTCAGTGTCAGGAAACCATGAAAAATACGGGTTGCACCGTAAAAGGTTTTTGCGGAAAACCCGAAAAAACCGCCAATCTGCAGGACCTTTTGATTTTTGTGCTGAAAGGAATTGCCGTTTATGGAGAAAAACTCAACAAAATGGGTGTTGCCGACCGAAGCCATGATGATTTTATTCTGAAAAGTCTGTTTGCCACCATTACCAATGCCAACTGGGATAACGCCCGCTTTACCTCCATGATAGAGGAAGGCCTGCGGCGCAGAGAAACGATCGCCAGAAAATTCAGCGATCTTTACCGTGAAAAAAACGGAAAGGATTGTGCGGATTCTCTTCCGGAAGCAGCTGTCTGGACGGCTTCGGCGGTTGCTTTTGAGGAAAAGGCAAAAAAGGTGGGCGTTTTACTAACGGACAACGAGGACGTCCGTTCCCTGAGAGAACTTCTGACCATAGGCCTTAAGGGCATTGCGGCTTATGCGGAGCATGCGGCTGTTCTGGGATTCCATAAGGAAGCAATTGGTGATTTCATGATGGAAGCCCTGGCGTCCACCACAAAGGAGCTGTCCGTAGATGCCATGATTGGCCTTGTGATGAAGGCCGGAGAAATGGCCGTCAGCACCATGGCCCTTCTGGATGAGGCCAACACGAAAACCTACGGTCACCCTGAAGTGAGTGAGGTGAATATCGGTGTGGGCAGCAATCCGGGAATTCTGATCTCCGGCCATGATCTTAAGGACATGGAAGAGCTTCTCCGTCAGACCGAAGGTACGGGCATAGACGTGTATACCCATGGAGAAATGCTGCCCGCCAATTACTATCCGGCTTTTAAAAAGTATACGCACTTTGTGGGAAATTACGGCGGTTCATGGTGGCACCAGAATGATGAGTTTGAATCCTTTAACGGTCCCGTGCTTCTCACCACCAACTGTCTTGTGCCTTTAAAAAAAGACAATACCTATCTGGACCGTCTGTTTACAACGGGTGTGGTGGGCTATGAAGGGGCTATGCACATTGCCGACCGGGCCGAAGGCGGAGTCAGGGATTTCTCTCCCCTCATTGAGAAAGCCAGAAGCTGTGCACCACCGGTCAGCCTTGAAGAGGGAAGCATTGTGGGGGGCTTTGCGCACAATCAGGTCCTGGCACTGGCGGATAAGGTGGTGGAGGCCGTAAAGAGCGGTGCCATCCGCCGTTTTGTGGTCATGGCTGGTTGCGACGGAAGGCACAAAAGCCGCAGCTATTATACGGAGGTGGCGAAAAGTCTTCCCCCGGATACGGTCATCCTTACGGCGGGGTGTGCCAAATACCGTTACAATAAACTGGCTCTGGGAGACATCGGAGGAATTCCAAGGGTGCTGGATGCGGGCCAGTGCAATGACTCTTACTCCCTTGCCGTGATTGCCCTGAAACTGAAAGAAGTATTCGGTTTAGAAGATATTAATGAGTTGCCCATTTCCTATGATATCGCCTGGTATGAGCAGAAGGCCGTAGCCGTTCTTCTGGCCCTCCTTTTCCTCGGGGTTAAGGGAATCCGCCTTGGTCCCACACTGCCGGCGTTTTTGTCTCCGGCTGTGGCTAAGGTGCTTGTGGAAAAATTTGACATCAAACCCATTGCCTCTGTGGAAGAAGATGTGGCCGCCATGATGGCGGGCCGTTAATGTCTGAACGGATGCGGAGGTTTTTCTCTGCATCCTGACTTTGATGCTCTCTCAAAAAGTCAAAAACAGCCTTTTTTATGTCTGCAAAATACTGATATTGTTAACACACAAATTCTGAAACAAGAGTTTTTGCGAGTGCATCAACTTTTATGGACTTGTTTGAAACAGGAGGTTTTTATGAAGGCACCTCCCGGCGGCATGAAAACCCTGCTTCTGGCCCTTGGTCTGCTGATTGTGGGTGCCGGTATGTATGCGGCAGCGGATTTTTCCATGAAAGCCACGGATGAGCCCGCATTTTGCGGATCCTGTCACATCATGTATGAGGTGGTGCGCACCCAGCAGAATTCGGTGCATGCCTCCCTTTCCTGCAATGACTGCCATGCACCTCAGGGTGGTATCCGGAAAATCATGTTCAAGGCAAGGGCAGGGGCCAAGGATGTGTACCAGAATACTTTTGGCGATGTTCTGGATGTGATTCACACGACGCAGGCCACAAAGGATGTGGTCAATGAAAACTGCATGGCCTGCCACACCATGACCAACATCAACGTGGCGGATGCTAAGGAATCCTGTACGGACTGCCACCGTCAGGTACCTCATTTTTCCAAGTCGCCCATTGCGGAAAGGAGGGTAGCCAATGAATAGGAGTGCTGGCCGGAAGATCCGGCTGCTTGTGGTATGCTGTCTTCTGACAGCGGGATTGGTTTTGGGGGGCTGTACCCAGGTGCCGGATCCTGAAACACCCTCTTACAAAACGAAACTGGCGGCGGATGAAATCCGCAATTCTGCCTTTAAAAAACAGTTTCCTCTGCACTACGAAACCTTCCTTGCCAACAATGATGACACACAGATGACCGAATATGCGGGCTCCGTTCCCCATGAAAAACACCTCTGCGGTGATCTGCCAAGGGCCTATAAATACTGCCAGCCCTATCTGAAAAACCTCTGGATGGGTTATCCTTTCAGTTTTGAGTATAACCGGGCCAGAGGCCACACCTATGCCCTTTATGATGTGCTGCACATTGATCGCATCAACCGCTACAGCGAAGAGGCGGGGCTGCCCTCCACCTGCTATACCTGCAAAACGCCCAAGATGATCGAATGGGTGGATACATATGACGATGAATTCTGGGCCATGGAATTTCATTCCTTCAGGGAAGAGCTGGATCTGGATGACCATACCATCGGTTGCGCCACCTGCCATGATCCCCAGGGTATGGATTTGAGAATTACCAGTGTGCCGCTGGATGAGGCTTTGAAACGCATGGGCCAGGACTGGCGGGAGGCTTCCAGAAATGAAATGCGCTCTTTAGTCTGTGCCCAGTGTCATGTGGAATACTATTTTCAGGATAAAAAGTTTGGACCTGCTGCCAAGCCCGTCTTTCCGTGGGATTTGGGTAGAAATCCAGAAAATGTCTACGAATATTACAAAGATAAAGGCTCTACGGAACGGGAGGGTTTTGAGGGAAATTTTGTGGACTGGACCCATGCGGTTTCCGATACACCCATGATCAAAATTCAGCATCCGGAATTTGAAACCTGGTATGATGGTCCCCACGGGGCCGCCGGTGTCTCCTGTTCCGATTGTCATATGCCCTATCGCCGCATGGACGGCAAAAAGAAAATATCTTCCCACCACTGGACTTCGCCCCTGAAAAGTGCTGAAAGCATCAGCCGGACCTGTGGGCAGTGTCACAGTGATAAATCTCCAGAATATCTTAAGGACCGGGTTCTGTATACCCAGCAACGCACCTGGGAGCAGCTGATGGTGGCTCAGGATCTTTCCGTGAAGGCCCATGAAGCCGTGCGCCTTGCCCGTGAGTTTGAGGGGAAAAAACCGGATAATTACGATTCTCTGATCATGGCGGCTCAGGAGAGAATCCGTAAGGGACAGATGTTCTGGGACTGGGTATCAGCGGAAAACAGCGCAGGATTCCATAATCCGGGCAAAGCACTGGAAACTCTGGCCCGTTCCCAGCAGTACAGTCAGGATGCTGTGAATTATGCCATGCAGGCCACCGGCTATGCTACGGCACCAAAGCTTGAGGGCAATATCAAAGACATTGTTCCTCCCATTGAAGAACACAGTCGCAAGTTGCAGCAGAGTCAGGACCATCTGGATTCCCATCCATGGCTGGGGTATCTGCCCCTGCTTCCGGAAGCGGATCTGGTCTGGGATCTGAACCGGAGAGTAGCCCCTGTTACAGACTGAAATAGAGCTGTTTCTTATTAACACAGTACCCCTGGCTTTTGTATAGCAGCCAGGGGTACTGTTGTCTGGTTCTGGGCCAGACTGGCAGGCCTGTACGGTTTATTTCCAGCAGGGATTCCATCCCTTGCCTGCCATCATCAAAGCAGCTGAGACTTGACGGGTTCTGATTTGACTTTTATTACGGATTTCGATATTGAAATTCGTAATGGAGAAGAGCGATGAAATTTCAAGATCTTTTGTCTGGTTTTATCCGTCTGCATGTGCTGCACCATGCGGCTCAGCATGAGGTTTGCGGCCAGTGGATCATGGATGAGCTGGCCCGCCATGGGTACAGGCTGAGCCCGGGTACCCTGTATCCCATGCTCCATGCCATGGAAAAAAAAGGATACCTTGTGTCCCGTCAGGATCAGGAAGGGAAAACCCGGCGCAGGCTGTACCGGATTACAGAACAGGGCCGGGAAGGGCTTGGGACTGCCATTGTTCAGATGCGAGAATTTGCCGGAGAGGCTGCAGGAGAAGATTCTTAAAAATGGAGGGGGAAATGAAAGAAAAAAAGGGTTGGGCTGCAGGTGTGGGAGAAGTGCTGAAGGCCTTTGGTGTGCTGGGCGTTACCTCCTTTGGCGGTCCCATTGCCCATCTGGGCTATTTTCGTAATGAGTTCGTGGATCGGAGAAAGTGGCTCAGCGATAAGGACTATGCGGATCTTGTGGCCGTCTGCCAGTTCCTGCCCGGTCCTGCCAGCAGTCAGGTGGGCTTTGGTCTCGGGCTGATGCGGGCAGGGTTCATGGGAGGCTTTGCCGCATGGCTGGCCTTTACCCTGCCATCGGCCCTTCTTCTGGTTCTGTTTGCTCTGGGGGGTGTTTTTCTGGAAGGCCCTGTGGGCACGGGTCTGATTACGGGATTGAAAATTGTGGCCGTGGCCATTGTGGCCCATGCGGTCTGGGGTATGGCCCGGACCCTCTGTCCGGACAGGGAGAGGGCAACCATTGCCCTTGGAGCCGTACTGCTGGTGATTGCCATGGGAGGAGCCATGGGTCAGGTTATGGCCATAGCAGGCGGTGCCCTGGCCGGTTTATGGCTGTGCCGGGGAGAGGGAGAGGCCTCTCCGGGCGATCTTAAGGTACCCGTATCCCGCCGTGGAGGACTGTTCTGTCTGGTGCTCTTTGTGCTGCTGCTGGCAGGATTGCCTCTGGCGGCACAGGTTTGGCCCGTACAGGGGCTTCTTTTGGTGGATGCTTTTTACCGTGCGGGAGCCCTTGTTTTTGGTGGGGGACATGTGGTGCTCCCTCTTCTGGAGGCGGAAGTGGTGCAGTCCGGCTGGGTGAGCCCGGATGCTTTTCTGGCCGGATACGGAGCTGCTCAGGCGGTTCCCGGTCCTTTGTTTACCTTTGCCGCCTATCTGGGCATGGTGGGCAGTGGGGATCTGCCTGCTCTGATGGCGGCAGGTCTGGCCCTTGTCTGTATTTTTGTTCCGGGCTTCCTGCTTCTGCTGGCGGTTCTGCCCTTCTGGAACCATTTCCGGCAGATGGCTGCGGCCCGATCCCTGATGCAGGGTGCCAATGCTGCCGTGGTGGGTATTCTGGGGGCGGCCCTGTACCATCCCGTATGGACCAGTGCCATAGGGGGACCCCATGAGTTTGCACTGGCCCTTGCAGCCTTTGTGTTTCTCTCCATATGGAAATTTCCATCCTGGCTGGTGGTGCTGCTGACAGCGCTGGGAGGTCTTCTGCTCACTTTTATCTGAGCGTCTTATTTTATTGATTTACATCAATGACATGGCCTGCGGACAGGCTCTATGGTGGTATCAGGCAGAAGGAAATTTATCTGCCGTTATTTTGTAAATTATAATTTTTAACAGTATAAGGAGGTTAACCATGGAAAAAGAGACCCTGATCAAAAATATCGCCTTTTCGGAAGCCCTTCCCCTTACGGCGCTGGTGGACTATGAGGAAGGGCGTGTGGTCAGCCGGACCCTTGCCCAGAAAAAGGGTGTCGGCATGACGCTTTTTGCCTTTGCCAAGGGGGAGGGCATCAGCGCCCATGCTTCCACGGGTGATGCTTTTGTCTATATTCTGGATGGTGAGCATGCCGTGATCACCATTGATGAAAAGGTGCTCACCCTTAAGGCCGGGGAGAGTGTGGTCATGCCTGCCGGTATCCCCCATGCGCTGGATGCGGAAGAGCCTTTCAAAATGCTACTGGTTGTGGTGAAACCGGAGTAAGTTTTCATGAGCATGAATCCCTTTTCATGGCTTGGCTTACTGGGTCGGGGCCTTTTGCCCCATGCCTGTCAGCTTTGCCGGGCACCTCTGGACTGGCCCGATGCCGGGGTGGAAAGATTCTGTCTGGCCGGATTTTTCTGTCCTGTCTGCGCAAAGGATCTTTCCATCCTTGTCCCTCCTTTTTGCGGTATCTGTGGCCTTCCCTTTGAAGCGGGTGAAGGAGAGCATGTCTGCGGACACTGCCTCGCCCATCCTCCGGCCTTTCAAATGGCCAGAGCTGCCTGTCATTTTGAGGGCAATCTTATGGACATCATCCATCGTTTGAAGTACCAGGGCCGGACGGAGCTGGCAGCTCCCCTGGGCCGGATGATGGCCATAACCTTTGAACAGTATTTTCCAGTAATTCCCCATCGTGTCCTGCCCGTTCCGATGACAGATAAAGCTCTTCGAAAAAGGGGCTTCAATCAGGCCATACTTCTGGCAAAGGCCTTCATGGATGCCATGGGCTGGCAATCCGGATCCGGTCCCGTCCTTGATGTAAAGAGCCTCGTTCGTTTGCGTGATGGCCTGTCCCAGACAGGGCTTGGAAGAACCGGAAGGCGGGCCAATGTGAGGGGGGCTTTTGGCCTGAGGGCTTCCGTGACGGGTGAGAATATTGTACTTGTGGATGATGTCTTTACCACGGGTGCTACAGTAGATGCATGTTCACGGGCGCTTGTGAGAGCTGGTGCGCTTTCCGTCAGCGTTCTCACAGCGGGTCACCGACCCTAAAACCTTTCCTGTTCATAATGCCTGTGTGAGAATGGAACAGGATACCGGATCATCAGAAGAAAAGGATTACCCATGCCCTGGATTTTTTTGTCCATTGCCATTGTTGCTGAAGTTTGTGGTACAATGGCACTGAAGGCAAGTGATGGTTTTACAAAACTCTATCCTTCCATTTCTGTATTGTTTAGCTATACCCTTGCGTTTTATTGCCTGTCCATCACTTTGCGAAGCATTCCCGTTGGCATTGCCTATGCTGTATGGGCGGGTGCCGGGGTGGCACTGATTGCTCTTCTGGCCTGGATTTTTTTTGGACAGAAGCTGGACGGGGCTGCTATTCTGGGTTTATCTCTTATTGTGGCCGGTGTGGTGGTGCTGAATGTTTTTTCCGATACGGTTTCCCACGGCTGATGCAAAGTGCATTGCCGTGCAGATGGGATAAAAGGAAACTACCATGGAACGTGTAAACGCTAGTGTTGTACAGTTTGACGTACAGAGGGACAACAGAGCCGGAAACCGGGCCTTTGTCATGGATGCGCTGGAGCAGTGCCTGCCGGGGCTTGCGGTGCTGCCGGAGATGTGGGCCTGCGGTTTTGATTATAAGAATCTGGCAGCCCATGCCCTTGCAACGGAAGAAATTCTTGCGGATCTTTCGGCTGTGGCCCGTCGCCGCAACCTTGTGATTGTGGGCAGCCTGCCTGTGCTTGAGGGGAGTAGGGTGTATAATGTCGCCCATGTCGTGGATGCGGATGGCAGGGTTGCTGGCAGTTACAAAAAAATTCATCTTTTTACCGCTGGAGGCGAAGGCAAAGGTTTTGCAGCCGGAGACCGTGCCGACGTTTGTGAAACCTCACTGGGACCCCTTGGGGTGATGATCTGCTATGACCTGCGTTTTCCGGAACTTGCCAGAACCCTCATGGGTAAAGGTGCGCGCATTCTGGCCGTTCCTGCCCAGTGGCCGACTGCCCGGAGGACCCATTGGCGGACCCTCGTCCGGGCCAGAGCCATCGAGAATCAGCTGTTTGTGGTGGGCGCTAACCGATGTGGAGAGGATGGGGAACTCCGTTATCCGGGCGGTTCTCTCATTGTGTCTCCCACGGATCAGATTCTGGCAGATCCCGGTGAAAAGGCTGGTGTTTTTACAGCAGAATTGGATTTTTCCCTGATGAATGACTATCGAAATACCATTCCCTGTCTGAAGGAGCGCAGGCCGGAGGTTTATGCCAGATGATCAGGCCTGATACCCTTGAGCACCTTGCGATTCCCGGTGTTGTGCATGGCTTTTTCGACCGTAACGGCGGCGTCAGTCTGCCACCGGCAGACAGTCTCAACCTTGCTCATGGTGAGGGTGAGGAGGAAGGTGTGGCGGAAAACCGGCGGCGGGTACTGGCCTTTTTCGGCCGTGACATGGACCTTGTCACCCTGCGGCAGGTGCATGGTGACCGTGTATTTATTGTCGGAAAAAGGGATGGACGCAGAGATGGGCTTGCCGATCACCAGACACCGGAAGGTGATGCTCTTTGTTCGGATATTCCGGGCAAACTCCTCATGATTCTTACGGCAGACTGCCAGCCCATTCTTTTTGCTGACCCGGTTAAAAAGGTAGTCGCCGCCGCCCATGCCGGATGGCGGGGTAGTGTGCAGAATATTGCAGCCGCCACAGTGAAGGCGATGGCTGGGAATTATGGCTGCAGGCCTGAAGATATCCGTGCGGGTATCGGCCCTTCCCTTGGACCCTGCTGTGCGGAATTTGTTAACTGGAAAAAGGAGCTGCCTCCTGCCTTTGAACCTTTTCGCAGTAATGGCAATCTTTTTGATTTCTGGGCTATTACGGAAAAACAGTTGACGGATGCGGGGCTGCAGCCGGATCATATAGCCAGTCTGAATGTCTGTACCCGCTGTAATGATGGATGGTTTTCCTATCGCAGGGAAAAAAATACGGGAAGACTCGGGGCTGTGATTGGTCTTCTGCCGTAACGGCGGATACAGTATTCAGGTATTATCAATGCCGTACTCTTTCGTATGGTAAGGGCCGGACCTCTCAGGAAGATGCATAGCGGCCAGCTTGTGCCACGAATCTTATTCGTAGAGCTTTTTGGCCTTTGTGGAATTGGCAAAAACTCTCCGGCCCTCCAGTCTGAAAAAGCTAAGGGTTTTTATGGTGGCTCATGGTTTGAGTGCCGGATCAAGCCGTTTGCCGCCTTTCTTGTACAGGCCTTCCAATCTTCGATCCGAAAGGATTGCAATGCTTTGTACAAACAGCCAGAAAACTTTGCATCGGACCCGGAATATGTGCTGAAGAGGTATGGCGTACAGGGCGTCTTGTCCTGAACTGATTTGTCGTTAGTCAGAAACCATGAATTGTTGAATGATGTAGCATGATAACTTTTAGGGAACAGCATCATGAGCATACAAAAATACAAAAAAAGGCTGGAAGATCTTTTTTTTCGTCTGCATTATCTTGGAAAAAACTGGCGTCAGATTCTTCATCTGTCACTGGGCACTGCCCATTTTGGCGTTAATAATCAGAGTTTTTCACCGGAACACTCCCTGTTCCGGGTAAAGGGTCTGAAAAAAATAACGGGCCTTCCCGTACGGATCCGTATGATGAGGGCAAGGGCTTTTATGGGCTTTATTCCCCTGAAGGATGCGGTACGGATTTTTCCGGGATATGCAAAGCGCCATGGCTATATCAATAAGGATGAAGGGAATGAATGAAAAAATGTTCCGACCGGCACTGACGGAAAAAGTCAGGGCCGCAGGCTGAGCGGCCAAGCTGGCTCCAGGGGTTCTGGAGCGTGTGATGGCAGGTCTGAATCCCCATTGTCCACCGGATGTTCTGGCTGGAATAAAACACAGTGAAGATGCGGGCGTTTATCGGCTTTCTGAGGTTATGGCACTGGTCCAGACCCTTGATTTCCTTACTCCCATGGTGGATGACCCCAGAAATTTTGGCCGTATCGCAGCTGCGAATGCCTTGAGCGATGTCTATGCCATGGGTGCCAAGCCCCTTACGGCCATGAATATTGTCTGTTTTCCTGCACAGGATCTGCCGGAAGAGGTACTGAAAGAGGTGCTGGCCGGAGGGCTGGAAAAGATTGAAGAGGCCGGTGCCGTTCTTCTCGGAGGACATAGTGTGGAGGATCCTGAGTTTAAGTACGGGCTTTCCGTGACGGGTCTCGTGCATCCTGATAAGGTGGTCATCAATGGCGGGGCAAAACCCGGAGATGCGCTGATTCTCACCAAGGTGATCGGAACCGGCGTGCTGACAACAGCTATGAAGGGAAAACTCGTTCCCGAAGAAACTGTTTCCTTCATGATCCGGTCCATGGCCTGCCTGAATGGCACGGCAGCGGAAATATTCTGTGGTTTTTCCGTCCATGCCATGACAGATATAACCGGCTTCGGGCTGGCGGGACATGCATTGGAGATGGCAAGGGCCAGCAGCTGTGATTTGGAAATCACAGCCGGCCATATTCCCCTTCTGCCAGGGGTGGAAGAGTATGCAGCCATGGGGTTGATTCCGGGTGGGGCATACCGCAATCGTGAGTTTTGTGGCCGTCAGCTTGTTTTTGCAAAGGGGCTTTCCCGTGCGTTACAGGATCTTACGGTTGATCCCCAGACTTCGGGTGGGCTTCTGGCTGCCGTGGACGAAGGGTCGGCGGAAGCCTGTCTGGATGCTTTGCACAATTCCGGAGTCCCAGCTGTCCTCATCGGACGTGTGGGGCAGGGAGGGGGGTGCGGAGAGGTCTTTTTCAGATGAAAAGGTCTGAACAGGGTAAATTCCATTGACCTTGTCCCAGAGCTTGTGGTATCTGAACCCAATTCCGCTATAGGGGGATTTTGCCGCATAATAGATCGGAACTGGTACCTAAGATTATGCAAAAAGAAACAATGAAAACAATGCGGGAGCTGGCAACCTACGGCAGTCTGGGCATGAGCGTGGCTTTTTCCGTTTTCATTGGGGTCTTTGCCGGTGTGTTTGTCGACAGATGGCTGGATATCCAGCCAGTTGGAGTTTTGATCGGGCTCTGCCTGGGTATTGCGGCCGCATTCCGGCATCTTCTGTGGATGATCCGCAGAATGGGAAAGGTCTGATGGATATTCAGCAAGGTCTGGTACGGTTTGTGTCCCGGGGTAACTGGGTGGTCTTGGCGGTTTTTTGTGCCGCATCATTATGGGTGGAAGACCCAGCCTTTTTCAGAGGTGTTTTTTTGGGCGGTCTTATCGTTACGGTCAATTTTCACATGCTGGGCAGGACTCTGAGAAAATCGTTGAAACCACCCCATACGGCAGCGGTGCATAGTATTATTGCCAAGTATTACCTTCGGTTTATTGTCAGTGGTATTATCATTTTTATTTTGATACTCGGGCGCTTTGTGGCACCCTTAGGTTTGATTCTGGGACTTTCGGTCGTTGTCGTCACCCTGTTTTGTGCGGCGATCGTGGCATTGATGAAAATTCTCTCCAGTAAGGAGGCGGCGTAACGTGGAGCATCCCTTTCTTATTTTCGGCTGGATTTTTGAAAAGATCGGGCTGGGACATTTTGCCCATGCCTATCCCCATGTCATCTACTCCTGGGTAGTAATGGCCATGCTCATTGGTGTCGGTTTTCTCGCAACCCGCACCATCACCATGATTCCGGGAAAGCTGCAGAACTTTTTTGAGCTGCTCATTTCCAGTATTGAAGAATTCATGGTGGAAAATACCGGTGAGGAAGGCCGCTGGTTTTTTCCCATTGTGGGTACGATTTTCATTTATATCTTCGTGAGCAACCTTGTAGGGCTTGTTCCGGGTTTCTTCCCGCCCACGGCCAGCCTCAACACCACCGCATCCTGTGCGCTGGTAGTTTTTTTCATGACCCATTTTATTGGTATCAAATATCACGGGGTTCATTATATTCATCATTTTACAGGCCCTGTCTGGTGGATGATACCCATTATACTCCCCATTGAGATTATTGGCCATCTTGCCCGTGTTCTTTCACTCTCTTTCCGTCTTTTCGGAAACATGATGGGGCATGAACTGGTACTGATCATTCTCTTTGTTCTTGCGGGTGCGTTTTTTGCCCCTCTGCCCATTATGGCCATGGGGATTTTTGTGGCCCTGGTCCAGGCCTTTGTCTTTTTCCTTCTGTCTGTGATGTACTTCACAGGCTCTATGGAGCATGCGCATTAAAAAGTCAGGGCTGGAATGACCGGAGAGCCATATGCCTGTTTTCGGTCATAGTTGATTCTTGCGAATAACAGGCAATACTTGGGGGCCTGTTTTTTCGATACTTTCTACTTACTGTTTTTAATCTGGGGTTCACTGAAAGAAGTCGTAAGGAGGATTTACAATGGAAGCAAATGCACTGCAGTTTTTTATCGCCTGTGTTACCGCCGCTGGTTTCGGTCTGGCCATTGCTGCATCACTCTGTGGTCTGGCCCAGGGTATTGGCCTTAAGGCTGCCGTTGAAGGCGTTGCCCGGAATCCTGAATCTTCCGGTAAGGTAACCGTTACCATGCTGATTGGTCTGGCTATGATCGAATCCCTGTGTATTTATGCACTGGTTGTTTCACTGATTCTGATTTATGCTCATCCTCAGGCAGAAGTGATTGCTTCTCTGCTGGGCGCTAAGTAAGTAGCAGCTTGCTGTAGTCTGTAAGCCCTACAGGGCAGCTTGGACAATCAGAAAGGACCGTTTTTCCCTGAGAGGAAAGACGGTCCTTTTTTATGGAGGGACGAGACACCTGCCTGCTTTGACCGATGCCTACAGAAACCTGATGTTTCTGTTATGATCTCAATTGGATATTCCGAGCAGGGGTTTCAGGAACCGTCCTGTGTGGGAACTGTCTACACCGGCAACTTCTTCAGGTGTGCCTGATGCCAGGATGCATCCGCCGCCGCTTCCGCCTTCCGGTCCGATATCGATCAGATAATCCGCATATTTTATGACGTCCAGATTATGCTCTATAACA
This sequence comes from Desulfobotulus pelophilus, assembly GCF_026155325.1. Classification (NCBI taxonomy): domain Bacteria; kingdom Pseudomonadati; phylum Thermodesulfobacteriota; class Desulfobacteria; order Desulfobacterales; family Desulfobacteraceae; genus Desulfobotulus; species Desulfobotulus pelophilus. The sequence goes on from NZ_JAPFPW010000002.1 coordinate 170,031, forward strand.
ATGACGGTATTGCCGTTGTCCAATAATCGGTCCAGGACGGAGAGCAGTCTGGCCACATCTTCCAGGTGGAGGCCTGTGGTGGGTTCATCCAGAATATATATGGTTTTTCCTGTGCCCCGTTTGCTCAATTCCCGTGATAGCTTGATACGCTGAGCTTCACCGCCGGAAAGGGTTGTGGCGGACTGCCCGATGCGTACATAACCAAGCCCCACGTCGGAAAGGGTAACCAGTTTGTTTCGGATGGGTGGGATATTTTCAAAGAACTGAAGAGCCTGATTGACAGTCATATTCAGAACTTCCGCAATATTCCTGTCTTTATAGCGTACCTCAAGGGTTTCTTTGTTATAGCGCTGCCCCTGGCAGACATCACAGGCCACGTATACATCCGGTAGAAAATGCATCTCAATTTTGAGAATGCCGTCGCCGGTGCAGGCTTCGCAACGGCCGCCTTTTACGTTAAAACTGAAACGGCCCGGCTTGTAGCCTCTGGCCCTTGCCTCCGGAGTCTGGGCAAAAAGCTCGCGGATGTGGGTGAACAGACCTGTATAGGTTCCGGGATTGGAACGGGGCGTACGTCCGATGGGAGCCTGGTCAATATTGATAACCTTGTCCACCTGATCCAGGCCTTCGATGTGATCATGCTTTCCGGGTACCACCCGTGATCGGTAGAAACGTCGTGCCAGAGCCTTGTAAAGGGTTTCCAGTACAAGGGTGGATTTACCCGAACCGGAAACGCCGGTGACACAGGTGAAACATCCGAAAGGAAAGGAGGCTGTGATATTCTGAAGGTTATTGGCAGAAGCCCCCACTACCCTGAGAAAGCCCCGGGGCTCTCTTCTTTTGGGTGGAACAGCGATACTGCGTTTTCCTGAGAGGAACTGTCCTGTCAGGGAAGGTGCACAGTTCATCATGGCCTTAGGAGTCCCCGCAAACACGACTTCGCCGCCATGAATACCCGCACCAGGCCCCATATCCACCACAAAGTCAGCAGCCCGGATGGTTTCTTCATCGTGTTCCACTACCAGGACGCTGTTTCCCAGATCCCTCATCTGCATGAGAGTGGAAAGCAACTTCAGGTTGTCCCTTTGGTGCAGGCCGATACTGGGTTCGTCCAGCACATAGAGGACCCCCGTGAGCTTCGAGCCTACCTGAGTGGCCAGTCTGATGCGCTGGCTTTCACCACCGGAAAGGGTGGTGGCCGTGCGGTTCAGTGTCAGATAGCCCAGCCCCACATCCGTAAGAAAGCGGATCCGGTCGCTGATTTCTTTTAGAATGGGGGCGGCAATGAGGGCTTTGCTGCCCGCAAGGTGGATGCTGTTGTTGAAAGTCAGGGCCTCATCCACGGAAATGGCTGTGAATTCAGCAATGGTTTTGCCCGCTACCCTGACGGACCGGCTGAAGGGATTGAGCCTTGTCCCCCCGCAGTCAGGGCAGGGCTGGAAAGTCATGTACTGCTGAATTTCTTCCCGCATCTCAGGCGAATCGGTTTCCATGTAGCGACGCTGAAGATTGGGAATGATGCCTTCCACGCTTTTTCGGTAGATTTTTTTGCGCCCGTTACGCTCGTAGGAAAAGGGGAACTCCACCTTGCCGGTTCCGTACAGAATGGCCTTACGGCAGTCTTCTGGCAGTTTTTCAAAGGGTGTATAGATATCGGTCCCGAAATGAGCGGTGAAGGATTCAAGGAATTCGGAAAATGTAACGGAGTTTTTTCCTGCCCATGGGAGCGCAGCCCCCTCTCTCAGAGAAAGGGAGGGCTCGGGTATGATCAGTTCCGGATCAAAGGTTGTGGTGCTTCCCAGGCCGTCACAGGTGCTGCAGGCACCCTGGGGAGAGTTGAAGGAAAAACTGGCCGGGGATAATTCCGGAAAACTGATGCCGCATTGAAGGCAGGCCGCTTTTTCGCTGAAAAGCATTTCTTCTTTTGAATCCGTGAGGTAAACGGAGACCACGCCGTTGCCTTCCTTCATGCCCAGCTCAATGGCGTCCGCCATGCGGGTTTCAATGCCTTCTTTGATAACGAGCCGGTCAATCACCACAGAGATGGTGTGCTTTTTGGTTTTGGCAAGGGGCGGAACTTCTTCAATTTCATGAATCTGCCCATTGATGCGGACCCGTGCGAAGCCGTCTTTTTGTAAACGGGCAAACAGTTTTTCATGGCTTCCTTTCTGGCCGTTTACCAGCGGGGCCAGAATGAGAATCCGGCTGCCATCCTTCAGTTCCCCCAGCTGCATCATGATCTGATCAAGACTCTGGGCGGAAATGGGCTTATGGCACTGAGGGCAGTGGGGGATGCCTGTTCTCGCATACAGCAGGCGGAGATAATCGTAGATTTCCGTTACCGTTCCAACTGTGGATCTGGGGTTGTGGCTGGCGGTTTTCTGCTCAATGGCAATGGCAGGTGAGAGGCCCTCTATGGTGTCAACATCGGGCTTGTCCATGCGCCCGAGAAATTGCCTTGCGTAGGTGGATAAAGACTCCACATAACGGCGCTGGCCCTCTGCATACAGGGTGTCAAAGGCAAGGGTGGATTTCCCGGATCCGGAAAGACCTGTAATAACAACAAGCCTGTTTCTTGGAAGATCCACGTCAATATTTTTCAGGTTATGCTGGCGGGCACCCCGTATACGGATTTGATCCATTTTCATTGGAAAAGATATCTTTCTGGCAAAACCGGTTTGCGTTGCCGTCGTGCCTGTCGGCGGACGTCATCCGATATGGCAGTCCGGGTAGCAGCGTTTCTTTAGGGAAGAGACCTGCAGGAAGGTGAAACTACAAGGGCACAGCCATTGTATTTCTGGCATGAATGGCAGCCATGTGTATGGCTGCAAGAAGGCTTCTGTGGTCTGCCCGGCCCCTTCCCGCAAGATCATAGGCTGTGCCGTGATCCACGGATGTCCGGATAATGGGCAGGCCAAGGGTAGTGTTTACGCCGTCTTCGAAATGGCGCATCTTAAAGGGAATCAGGCCCTGATCATGATACATGGCCACCACGGCATCAAAACGTCCCTGATCTACGTGATAAAAAAGGGTATCCGGGGGAAAGGGTCCCTGGGCGTCAATTCCCTCACTGCGAGCCTGTTCGAGGGCAGGCTGCAGAATACGTTCTTCCTCATCTCCGAACATGCCTGATTCACCCGCATGGGGGTTAAGTCCTGCCACGGCAATGGAGGGTGCCGGGATGGCAAAGCGTTCTACCAGAGCCCTGTGGGTGACGCGCAGGGTGGTACGGATTTTTTCCGGAGTAATCAGATCAGGGACATTACGAAGCGCCGTATGGATGGTGACAAGACTGACACGGATGCGGTCTCCGGCCAGCATCATTACATAGTCTCTGGTCCCCGTTCGCTCCGCCAGAAGCTCCGTGTGTCCGCTGTAGGCATAGCCGGACAGATTCATGGCGTATTTGTTAATGGGGCCTGTCACAATGGCAGCGACTTCTCCTGCCAGGGCCATGTCTATGGCTCGCAGAATGTAATGAACCATGGCTTGTCCCGTTTCTCTATCCGGCCGCCCCCATGCCGGAGAGCTGGGCAGAGAGCTGAGGGGAATCAGATTGAGTGTGCCTGGCTGAAAGTGTGCTTCGCTGGCACAGGAAACCTCACGGATGTGAAGATGTTGCCCCGTAAGGGCCATAGCTGAATGAAGAACGGAAGAATCGCCAAGAACAAGGGGGCGGCATAGGGCATGTACGGCCGGATCGGAGAGTGCCTTGACGGTAATCTCCGGACCTATTCCCACGGGATCTCCCATGGTGACAGCAATAAGGGGTTGTATCATTGTACGCGGCTCCTTGGTAGTCATGGCTGACCCTTAAGGGATCAGACAGATCAGTAATATATGACTTTAGGATTCCATGGCAAGGACGACAGAAAAAATATATTGGCAGGGACCTTTTTCTCGTCAGCTTCCTTGCAGGCAAAGAGTCTTTTATGAAAACGCATGAATTCCAGCCCTAACTAACTAAAAACACATCTTAAGGCCTGGTTTCATTCTTAATGGTGTACTGGATTGCCAGTTGATGTAAGGACCTTCTGATTGCAATGCGTAGAAACACCGAGACTTTTTTGATTCTGCTTTGTTTGCATTTTTATATTTAATATCAAATATTTGTACTATTATTTTTTGTTTGGCCTGCGGGTGCTTACAATAGAAAACACTCCGATTCTACCTGTGGATACGGGAGTGAATGGATTTTATTTCCTGGTCAGAAAGGGCGGAATAAACAGGAGCTTGTCTGTGCCATCAGGTAAAAAACGTCAAAAAACAAAGCAAATGACAGAAAAAAGGAGATTTTAAATTTAGTCGGAAGGGTGTGACCGCGGGATCATGTTAAAATTCTTATAAAAAGGGTGCAGGTTTAAAAAATGCAGTAATATTGAAGGCATTGGTCTTTTATTAAAAAATATAGCAGTTATTTCAATTGCTTGTGAGATTAGGTTTTTGCGGAGAAAGAAGCCGCTGGCAGTCCGGATTCGGGTTTGACGGAAAAAGAGGGGTGCACTATGTACAGTGTGACTTTTCACGGACCACAGACAGACTCCATGGAGTATGATCTGTCGGCAGCCTATTTTTCTTATATTCATATCAGCAGCTCTTCGTGAGGAATAATCCTTTCCTTGTCATCGGTCAGGGGAAGACAAGAACTTTTTTTGTTTTTTTTACCTTTACACGGAACAATCTTTACAGAGAAACGGGAAAGCAGGAAACAGAGGAATATGGACGCGATTATCTGGGACAGTATTAAAGCTCGCATTAAAGAACATGTGCCGGCGCACAGTTACCGCATGTGGATAGAGCCCATAGGCCTTGGTTTCTGTAAAGATGATACGGTGGAATTGACCTGTGCTAATTCTTTCTCCCAGAAACGTATCCGGGATCACTATGGAAGCCTGATCCGGAATGAAGTGGAACAGCATCTGGGAAAACCCCTTGAGCTCTCCTTTGCCGTTGCAGAGAAGGCAGAAGCCTTTTCATCCGTGACCCGGACAAGATCTGCCAAAACGGTGAAGGCCGCCGCTGCTGAAAAACAGATGGAATTACCCCAGATTTCTTCCCGTTTGCACAGTGGCCGCATGCTGCGCAGAGATTTTACCTTTGATCGTTTTGTGGTTGGTCAGAATTGTGACCTTGCCTATTCAGCGGCCCTTTCTCTGGCGGCCAGGCGTGGAGGCCACCTGAAGACACTGTTTCTTTCTTCTCACACGGGCATGGGTAAAAGTCATCTGTCCCAGGCTGTTGGCCATCACATTCTGAATACATCCCCTACGGAGCGTATTTACTATGTGACGGCAGAAGATTTTACCAATGAAATGGTGGGAGCTCTCCGTTCCGGCAGTATGGACCTGTTCAAGGAAAAATACCGGACCCAGTGCGATGTACTGCTTATGGAGGATGTTCATTTTCTGACGGGAAAAGACAGGACGCAGCAGGAACTGGCCATGACGCTGGATTATCTTTTTGAGGCGGATAAAAAAATTATTTTTTCCGGATCCGCACTACCAGCGGATATCCCGAAACTGAATGATCAGTTGCGTTCCCGCCTTTCGTCCGGTCTGGTCTCTCCCATAGAGAAACCGGATTTTCAGACAAGAGTCCGTATACTAAAAACAAAATGCCGTGAACATTCCATGGACATGCCCATGCGGGTTATGGAGTATCTGGCCGGAGAACTGGAAGACAACGTCCGTCAGCTGGAATCCGGTCTTATCGGTGTGGCAGCAAAACATTCCCTGCTGGGGAGCAGCATCGATCTTTCATTGGCAGAGAGTGTTGTAAAAAATATCGTTTGTCACAAAAGACAAATTACGGTGGAGGGAATCAAGGGGCTTGTGTGCAGGGAGTTTGGCGTTTCACCGGAAGAGATTATGTCCAAATCCCGTAAGCAGAATATTGTGCGCAGCCGGCAGATGGGAATGTATCTTTCAAGAAAATATACGGATCAGTCCATTCAGGCCATCGGCAGGAGCTTTAACCGTTATCATGCTACAGCCATACATTCCATTAATATGGTGGAAAAGGCCCTTCGGGAAAAAACGGCCGTGGCCAGACAGTTTGAAGTTTTGTGTAAGAGAATAGAAGCCGGAGATTTGTAAACCGTGTTTCATGGGCTTTGCCACCAGCATATCAGAGAGCTCTCCTGCCTTCCTTTTTTTCTTACCCCCCATAACGTTCCGGTAGTATTATCCCCTGTCCGGTTAGGTATGCGGAAGGGCTGCAGCTGGCAGGGATACGGTGTAAACATATCTTTTTATCTGTCATTTTGATGGCACACTCTCCGCCATCTGCCTGTTAATCTGTGACGGTTTTCACATTAATTGTCCCTACCTTCCTTTTTTATGCTGTCTTGCTGGTGGCGTTCAGCCCGTCTCTGTCTCCCCCTGTCCGTATCAATCTGTCGTAGGCTGTTTTTTTTGTATGGTCCTTGCCTCCCTCGTCTTATACGGGAAGAATCTGCATGGGGCAGAAAAATACAGTTCGTGATTTTCCTTTTCACGGAAATCCATCATAATAGGAAGGTTCGTTTTGTTACGGATTCGGTGACAACAGAAGTGGGTGTTGATCCCAATAAGAAGCAGGGGGCGTGGCGTGGGCAGGAACAGGATGGATTGGCGTTTGCGTGAAACAGTGCAGAGGGCTGTTGGCAGAGACTGCTTTTTTGATGGTGAAGCGGAGTGTCTTTTGTACAGCTATGACTCCACAGCCAGGAAAGCGATGCCGGACGCTGTGGTGCGGGCAAAGGATGCGGATCAGATTGCTTCTCTTCTGCGGCTGGCCACCCGCCATGGGATTCCCGTAACACCGCGGGGAGGAGGTTCCGGTGCTACGGGAGGTTCCGTTCCGGTGGATGGCGGTATTGTTCTCGTGATGTCGGATATGAACCGTATTGTATCTCTTGACATGGATAACCTGATTGCCTGCGCAGAGCCAGGTGTTATAACAGGAGATTTTCATAAGGAAGTGGAATCCAGAGGATTGTTTTATCCTCCGGATCCTGCCAGCTCAGCTTTCTGTACTCTGGGAGGGAATCTTGCTGAGTGTGCAGGGGGGCCTAGGGCCGTTAAATATGGCGTTACCCGCGACTATGTTCTGGGTCTGGAAGCTGTACTGCCCACGGGTGAAAAAATCCGTACCGGCGTTGAGACAGCGAAGGGCGTTGTCGGCTATGATCTGACCCGACTGATTGTGGGCTCGGAAGGTACTCTGGCGGTGATTACATCCATGACCCTGAGACTTCTTCCCCTTCCAGAGTCTGTTCGTACCCTGACGGTGGTTTTTGACCGGATGGATCAAGCGGCAAAAACTGTCTCAGAGATTATCCGCAAAGGGTTGATTCCACGGACAATTGAGTACATGGATCAGGCGGCCATAGTCTGCGCTGCCACCCGCCTGGAAGGATTGCCAGTGGATGCCGGTGCCATGTTGATCATTGAAGTGGATGGCCGGGAAACAGAGACCCTTGCCATGGCAGAAGATGTGGCAGGGCTCTGCCGGAGCATGGGAGCAAGGCAGGTCCGGGTGGCCCTGTCAGCCGAAGAGGCTGCTGGAATTTGGGCGGCGCGGAAGGCCATATCTCCGGCTCTGTTCCGGTACGGGCCGGATAAAATCAATGAGGATATCGTGGTTCCGCGGTCAAAAATTCCCGAAGTGGTTCAGAAAATACAGGAGCTTAAAGAAAAAACTCGTTTGACAATGGTCAGTTTCGGCCATGCCGGAGACGGAAATATACACTTTAACATCATGCTGGACAAAAAAGATGCCAAGGCTTTAAAACGGGCGAACTGGGCAGTGGAAGAACTTTTTCGTTACACTCTGTCCATTGGTGGAACCCTTTCGGGCGAGCATGGTGTGGGTCTTTCCAAACAGGCTTATTTTAATATGGAAATCGGACCTGCGGAGAAAGCACTGATGCTGCGGTTGAAACATGCCTTTGATCCTGCGGGTATCCTGAATCCACATAAAATCTTTTGAGTATTTATCTGAAAAGGCGTAAACTTTCGCCACGTTTTTTGTGCCGGCGGAAATTTTTTTTATATCTGCCCGGGGCTGCCTGTATAAGAAACTTTCTGTTGCTCACTTACTATAAGGAGAACCTATGAGAAAGCTGCTGGTGGTGCTGATGTTTATGGGTGTTGCAGGGATTGCTTCGGCAGACCTTGCCATGACCCTTGTTCTTGAAGATCATGAGAGCGGTGAAAAAGAAAATATGGCTCTGTACCTGTCGAAAGATAGAATGAGGTCGGAAAACACCATGGATGGCATGAAATTTATCAGTATCGGACGCATGGACAGGGATGTGATATGGATGCTGCGGCCGGATAAAAAGGCGTATGCGGAACTTTCCATGCAGGATATGCGTCGGATGCATGAAGATGCCAAGGCCCATGAAGCTGCCGGTCGGGCCATACTGGAAGGTCATATGCAGGGTATGAGTGAAGAGGAACAGCAGCAGTATCGCAGCTACCTTGGCATGGACGATGATGATATTCCTCTGACCTATGTGAAAAAAGGACAGGATCGTGCGGGTAAGTGGACATGCACCCTGTATGAGGGCATGCGTAAGGGGGAGAAGGTCGAGGAGATCTGTACCGTCCCTCTGAAGAGTCTCGGGCTTGCGGAAAATGATTTTGATGTTCTTCATAAAATGGCCATGGAAGAGGACCAGAAACTTGGAAGCCGGGATTGGAAGGAAATGGAAGCACGGGGGTTTCCTGTCCGAACGGTTATTTTTGAAGAGGGTGAGCGGGTGACAACCGAATTGTTTGTCAGCATTGAAAAAAAACCGTTAGCCTCCGGTCTTTTTGAGGTTCCCGGTGATTTTACGCCAGTTTCCATGATGGGACTTTATGGCGAATAAACAATCATCTTCATGTTGATAGAACTCCGGTGCGGTTTGTCCGCACGGAGTTTTTTTATTTTGGAGGGTGTTTTTGGAAATACTGCATTCCGTCTGTCCCGGTATGGATGAAGAGGTGGAGATGGCCCTGACCGTGCTTTATCGGGATGCCCATATCGTGGTCGTACATAAACCATCGGGCATGCCGGTCCACCGGGGAGGAAGGGAAAACACTTTCTGTACCGCTGTGGTGCAGTCCCTGAGGGACAGGCTGGGCCAGCATGTTTATCCCGTCCACCGTTTGGACAGACCCACATCCGGTGTGCTGGTTTTAGGGCTTCATCCTGAAGCTGCTTCCAGGATGAGTGTTCAGTTCCGGTGCCATGAGGTGCAAAAGGATTATCTGGCACTGGTAAGGGGGCGGGTTCCGCCGGGTGGAGTTATTACGCGCCTGCTGAGGCCGGAGGAGAACAGGCATGGCAGGGCCCGGTTCAGTATCACAAAGTTTCATCGGGTGGACTGCCTGGAAATTCCCGTTCCCATGGGAAAGACGCCGACCCGTTGTTACAGTCTGGTGGAGCTGCACCCGGAAACGGGGCGTTCCCGTCAGATACGCCGTCATCTTCGATCCATCTCCCATCCTATTATCGGTGATACGGCTTTTGGCGATGGGCGGCACACCCGGTTTTTCCGAGAACAGTTTGGCTGTACACGGCTGATGCTGGCAGCGGTCCGCCTGTCTTTGCGGCATCCCGTATCCGGTGGGCGTTTAACGGTGGCGGCACCCCTGGCTTCTGATTTTATGGCCGTACTGGCAAGGCTGGGTATGGATAGGGGGCTTCCTTCTGTCTGGGTGCATGAAAGAAGCATGTAAAGATGGGGTCGCACAACCCGGAGGACAGGTTTTTTTCCCGGCAACAGGTTATGCGATGGTCAACGCTTATTCGGTCTGTCCGTGGGGCCTGACCAGATAAGCGTTTCCATTTTTTAACAAAGGCAGAAGCAAGCAGTTCAGAATGGTACAGCCATGGTCCCGGCAGGAGCAGGCTTTTTTGTGCTTTATTCCTTTTCTTCCTCCGCTGCCCGTGTATAGCCGCATTCTCCCGAAGGACATTTGAGGTGCAGACCCAGCTTTTTTGTCGTTTTTTCAACAAGGAATGGGTGCCCGCAGTCCGGACATTTTTCCGGAATCGGTTTATCCCAGAGGGCAAATGTGCAGTCCGGATACCGCTTGCATCCATAGAACACTTTGCCTCTGCGGGATTTCCTTTCCACGAGTTCGCCGTTACAGTTTTTTTCCGGACAGGCAACCCCCGTACCCTGGCCGGATGGTGCTGCGGCAGCATGGATACTTGTGGTGTTTTTGCATTCAGGATAGCCGCTGCAGGCCAGGAAAGTTCCAAATTTTCCCTGTTTGACAACCATAGGTCTTTGACATTTTTCGCAGACCTGACCTTCCGCCACATCGCTCTCAATTTCCACCAGGTGGATGTGCCCTTTTTCATCCCGCTCATAATTTCTGGAAAAATGACAGTCAGGGTAGGCACTGCACGCAATGAAAGGACCATTTTTGCCTACTTTGACATGGAGCTTTCCCTTTTGGCATTCAGGACAGGTGATATCCGTGGGTATGCCAACACCCTTGATGCTCTGCATCTCTGTTTTAGCCGTTTCCAGCTTTATGCTGAAGGGAGCATAAAAATCCTGTAACAGTTTCTGGGAGGCTACTTCGGAGCTTTCAATACGGTCCAGATCATTTTCCAGTTTTGCCGTAAATTCCACATCCAGCACTTCGGGGAAACTTGCCACCAGAAGATCGTTCACAATGAATCCCAGTTCACTGGGACGAAAATAGCGGTTTACCATCTCCACATACCCTTTGTTACGGATGGTGGAAAGTATGGTGGCATAGGTGCTGGGTCGTCCGATTCCGTTTTCTTCGAGTTCTTTGACCAGAGATGCCTCCGAAAAGCGGGGGGGGGGCTGGGTGAAGTGCTGTCTGGGAATAAGGGAACGGCACTCCAGGAGATCGCCTTCCGTCAGGTCGGGAAGAGTTTGTTTTTTTTCATCCTTGTCGCTTTTATCCTCGGCCGCCGTGTACAGCTGCATGAAACCGGGGAAGGCAACGGTTGATCCGGAAACGGTAAAGGAGCAGTCTCCGGCACGGATGCTGACATTAACCTGATGAATGCGAGCTTCGGTCATCTGAGAAGCAACAAAGCGTTTCCAGACCAGTTCATAGAGGGCAAACTGATCTTTATCCAGAAAACGGCGGACCATTTCGGGTGTATGGGCTACGGAAGTGGGACGGATAGCCTCATGGGCATCCTGTGCCTTGTTCCGGTTCTGAAAAGATCTGGGAGTCTTGGCGGCAAAATCCGGTCCCAGGGTATGCTGGATGTGGCTGATGGCTTCGTTGGCTGCTTCAGCGGCAATGCGTGTGGAGTCAGTACGCATGTAGGTGATCAGGCCCACGGGCTCACCCGGGCCGAGATCCAGGCCCTCATAGAGCTGCTGGGCAACAATCATGGTTTTTTGAGCAGAAAAACGTAGTTTGCGGATGGCTTCCTGCTGTAACTTGGATGTTGTGAAAGGCGGCTGTGGGTTGCGCTTTGTTGTCTTTTTAACCACCTTGTCCACAACATAAGAGGTTCCTTCCAGGCCTTTCAGGAGAGAGGAGGCCTGCCCTTCGTTGGAAATGGTAAGCTTATCATCGTTTTTCCTGCTGAGTTTGGCCTCAAAGCTGATGGCTTCCGGTGTTTTGGCCAGTTCTGCCGTAATACTCCAGTATTCTGTCGGTTCAAAGGCCTGAATCTGGCGTTCACGATCACAGATGATGCGCACGGCCACAGACTGAACCCTGCCGGCTGACAGTCCCCCCTGAACTTTTTTCCAGAGCAGGGGAGAAATCTGGTATCCGACCAGCCGGTCCAGAATACGACGGGCCTGCTGGGCGTCATAGCGGTGGCTGTTGAGTTCTCGGGGATTCTGCAGGGCTTCTTCTATGCCATTACGGGTGAGTTCATGGAAAAGAACCCTGTGGAAGCGTCTTCCTTTTTTCTTCAGAACTTCCGCCGTATGAAAAGCAATGGCTTCCCCCTCACGGTCCGGGTCGGGAGCGAGATAAATGTCTGTGGCATTTTCTGCGGCTGCCTTGAGGGACTTGATGATGTTCTGTTTGCCTTTGATAGTCTGGTACTGGGGCGTGAAGCCATTCTCAATATCAATGCCTATCTCCCGTGGAGGAAGATCCCGGATATGACCGGAGGTAGCAGTAACATTGTAGGCATCTCCGATATATTTTTGCAGGGTTCTGACTTTTGTGGGCGATTCGACAATGACAAGAGGTTTACTCACGATGCATCCTTCATGATTTTGCGAAATATTTACCAGGATACTGCAGGACTTTTCCCTGGAGTTCAAGTGTAAAAAGAAGGGCGGAAAGTGCCCCGGCTGCCATCCCGGTTCTCCGTACCAGTTCATCGATATGAACGGGGCAGGTATCCAGAGCTTTAAACACGCTTATTTCATCCAAAGCAAGAAAATTTTCTTCTTCCGGCTTCCGTCTGTCTGGCGGTATGACAGGTAATAGCCCAAGTTCATTGATAATATCGTCTGCATTTTCTATAAGGCAGGCTCCTTCACGAAGCAGTCTGTGGGTACCTGCACTTTTGACGGACCTGACATTGCCGGGCAGGGCAAACACCTCCCGTCCCTGCTCAGCGGACAATCGGGCCGTGATGAGGGAGCCGCTGCGTTCGGCCGCCTCAATGACGGCTGTTCCCAGACAAAGCCCTGAAATAATCCGGTTGCGCGCAGGAAAGTTGGGGGCATCCGGCAGGGTATCCATGGAAAAAGGGGATACAAGGGCACCCGATTTTTCGATACGGAGGGCCAGATGACGGTGTTCCGGCGGATAGAGGTGCCTCAGGCCGCAACCCATGACAGCGAGTGTTATGCCTCCTGCGGAAAGAGCCCCTTCGTGGGCCGCGGCATCAACACCCCGGGCCAGACCACTCACCACAACAATTCCTGAGGCGGCAAGGTCGGAAGCCATGCGGAAGGCATGATCCTGACCATAGCGGGTCGCGTTCCGCGAACCCACAATGGCAACCGCCGCCCCATCCCAGGGCAACATGCCGCGGAAATAGAGGACGGGGGGAGGGTCGGGTATTTCGGTCAGCAGCTTCGGATAGGTATCCATGCCCAGCCCCACCATCGTAACCCCTTCACTCTGTGCTGTGGTAATTTCCTGAATGAAGGGTGTATCAGCCTGATTCCTGAGGTGTTGGATGGCTCCTGCTATCCGGGGCGATATGCCCGGAGTACGGGCCAGTTCTTCTCTGGATGCGAGGATCACCCTGTCCGCATCGCCAAAGGTTGCCATGAGGCGGGCAAAACGCAGGGGGCCGATGCCTGGAACTGCCTGCAGTTTCAGCCATGGAAGAATCCGGAAAGGGTCTGAAGGCAGTGCCGAGGTCATCAGAAAAGGGTCTTCAACCGGGCTTCTGCCTTGGACGCGGCATCGGTAAACGGATAGTCACGGATCAGCTGGCGGAGAATATCGCGCGCATTTTCCTTATCGCCAATATGAATCCGGGAGTAGGCATTTTTGAGGAGGGCATCGGGTACCTTGCCCCCCTTGGGGTATTGTTTCGGCACTTCTTCAAACACGTCAATGGCCTGCCTGTAGTCCCTGCGTGCATAATGACATTCTCCCAGCCAGTAGAGAGCATTATCTGCAAGGCTGTGATCCGGAAAGGAATCCGCCAGTTGCCGGAACAGGTGAGCTGCCTTTTCAAATTCCCGCTGCTGCATTGTAGAAAAGGCTTTTTCATAAAGAGCATTGGGTTCCAATTGCGTTTGGCCTGGAGATGGGACAGGAGTTGGCTGTGATGAAGCTGCCTCCCTGTCCTTTTTCCCCGCGTCTGCCGGAAATACGGGACTGAGGGAGGGGGTACTCCGCAGCATTCTTTCATGTCCGTCCACCATAAATTGCATTACCGATAGTCTCTGTGAGAGATCGGAGAGCATCTCTTCGTTACGGGCTATCTGTTTTTCCATGGTGGCGATGCGCACCATTTCACTGTCGGTCTGATGGGTGGCACATGCACAGAGAAGGCCTGCCGTGAGAAGAAGGGCAGACAGGCTTCGGATGCTTATGGATCCAGGCTGGGCGCACATGGAAGACCTCCTGGTGGAAATGGAACCGCCGGATATGCTCCCGGCGGTTTTTTCATGCATAGGTTATTTTTCAGAGCCCCTGCTTTTTGTGCCACAGCAGCAGAAGAGGACAGGCCACAAAGATGGAAGAGTAGGTTCCCACGACAACGCCCACAAGCAGAGCTCTGGAAAAATCGTGTATAATTCCTCCCCCCAGAACAAAGAGGGTGATGAGAACAAGAATTGTTGTCCCTGAGGTTAGCAGGGTACGGCTCAGGGTTTCATTGATGCTTTGGTTGAGAATGGCCGCAAAGGTTTTTTTACCCCTGGATGCCAGGTTTTCGCGCACCCTGTCAAATATAATGATGGTATCATTCAGAGAGTAACCGATAATGGTCAGAATGGCTGCAATAATGGGCAGATTAAACTCAATATCCAGTACGGAAAAAAGGCCTACCGTGATAAAAATGTCATGCAGAAGGGCGATGCTGGCACCCAGAGCATAAGCCAGCCCCAGTTTCCAAAAGGCAGCCAGGGTGAGAACCAGCGCCACAAGGATCAGCATGGGTATGGGCATGGATATATGGAAAACATTCTGCATGATCTGGGGAAAAAGGTAAACAACGGAAATAAAGACACCTGCTACGGCGGCACTCAGCATCCATTTCATTTCAAAACGTCCGGATATATAGACCATAATGAAAAGAAGGGCATAGAAGAGAGCGTAGAGTGCTTGAGAGCGTAAATCCTGACTGACCTGGGGGCCAACCATGTCTATGCTGAGAATTTCCGCAGGAAACCCCGTGGTTTCGTAGAGAAGCCTGGGCAGGCTCGTCAGAATACCGGATTCGCTGTCAAAGGTTTGAATGGTACGGATCTGAACGAGATAGGACTGGCCTTCCCTGGATTCCTGAACGGTGGCATTGTCAATCCCGGTCTGATCCAGGGCTGCCCGTATCTGTCCCGCATCGGCTTCATTCTGAAAGGCAACCAGAATCTGTGTGCCACCGGCAAAGTCAACGCCATATCTTGGCCCTTTGTGCAGAATAAGGGAGAAGAGGCTGAAAAGGATCATGGCGGCAGAAAGGATGAAAGCGGCTTTCCGCCTGCCAATAAAATCTATATTGGTTCCGGGTTTGATGATCTGCATGAAAATGCCGTCTCCTGTCTTGTGGTGGAACGGGAAAAAACTTTTGGCTGGGGCGGGCGTTCTTTTCCGCTCCGTCTGGGTAACAAAAGAATTTTTCCGCTCAGGCGCTAGATGCTGATTTGGGTCACCGGTTTGTGTTTGCCATCATAAAGGAAGTCAAAGATCAGGCGCACCATGACAAGTGCCGTAAACATACTGGACAGCACGCCGAGGCAGAGAGTAACGGCAAAGCCTTTGACCGGCCCTGTACCAAACTGGAACAGAACCAGTGCGGCGATCAGGGTGGTGACATTGGCATCCAGAATGGTGAGGGTGGCCCGGTCAAAGCCCGCATGGATGGCAGCTATGGGCGACCGGCCCAGCCGCAGCTCTTCCCGTATGCGTTCAAAGATCAGTACATTGGCGTCTACGGCCATGCCCAGAGTGAGTACCATGCCTGCGATACCCGGCAGGGTCAGGGTGGCACCGAAGGCGGCAAGGGCAGATGCGATAAAAAGAATGTTCAGCACAAGGGCAAGGTTGGCCATGAGACCAGCCCCTTTGTAATAAATGGCCATGAACAGAAGAACCAGACCGCCGCCGACCATCATGGAGAGCAGCCCTTTCTGGATGGATTCTGCTCCAAGGGTAGGCCCAACGGTCCGCTCTTCGATGATCCGGACGGGTGCAGGGAGGGCGCCTGCCCGGAGAACAATGGCAAGGTCTCTGGCGCTTTCCATGTTGAAGCTGCCGGTGATGCGGGCACTGCCGCCGGATATGCGGTCCTGGATTACGGGCGCGGAATAGACATTGTTATCCAGCACAATGGCCATACGTTTATGAATGTTTTCTCCGGTAATGCGTTCAAACTGGCGGGCACCCTGCCTGTCAAAGCTGATGGATACGTAGGCTTCATTAAACTGGGAGTCCACCTGTACTCTTGCATCGGTTAGGGACGCTCCGGTGAGAACGGCTCTTCTCTTCACAAGATAGGGGATTCTTCCCGTTTCCTGACCAAAGGCATCCCGACGTATTTCATAGAGAAGTTCGGTCCCCGGTGGTATCCGGCCATCCAGGGCATCCTGAACATCATAGCTGTCGTCCACAATTTTGAATTCCAGAAGGGCGGTTTTACCGATCAGATCCTTTGCCCGTTCCGGGTCTTCGATACCGGGAAGCTGGATGGTTATTCTGCGCTCTCCCTGTATGCGGATATCCGGTTCATTGACTCCGAACTCATCAATGCGGTTCCGGATGGTTTCCAGTGCCTGTTCCGTGGCCATTTTTTCTATATGCGCTTTTTCTTCCGCGGAAATGGAAAAGCGGAACTCAATATCCTGATCCACGGTATGTCTGCGCATGGTCATATCCGGAAATTCTTTCCGGTGAAATTCGGAGAATGCGTTGGCATCGGCGGTATCGGCCAGCCGGACGGCAATACTTCCATCCGGCAGCTGGCGGACAGAGGTGTAGCGGATACGCTCCTTCCTGAGCTGATCCCGGAGTTCATAGGTTCGGCGCTCCATGGTGCTTTCCAGAGCTTTTTCGACCTCAACATCCAGCACAAGGTGCATGCCGCCCTGAAGGTCCAGTCCCAGGTTGATGGTTTTGTATGGCCACAGACCGGGTTGGAATGACGGTAAAATATAGATAATGGCCAGGATCAGTGCCACGCAAACGGCATAGAATCTCCAGGAACGTACTTTCAAGGCCCAAATCCTTTCCAGTGGCAGAAAAAAGTGGGCGGCACCACGCTCTGCTGCGGTGCCACCGTCAGGTTGTGGGTAGGGGGCTTGGGGCTTTGTTACTCTTTTTCCCCGCCGGCTTTTCCCGGAACTCCTGCAACATTGGCGCGAACCATTTTAACCCGGACTTTTTCGGCAATTTCAACGGTAAGGGTATTGTCGTCAATACCGGTAACCGTGCCGTAAATTCCTCCGGATGTGATGATTCGGTCACCTTTTTTCAGGCTGTTCACCATTTCCCGGTGCTCTTTGGCTTTTTTCTGCTGGGGGCGGATAAGAAGAAAATAGAAAATCACAAACATTAAAATCAGGGGCACAAGCTGTATGAAGCCGCCGCCCTGTCCTCCCTGGGATCCGGCTTCTCCCATTGCGTAAGCAACTCCGATCAAGGGTTCCTCCTTAACGTAATACGTTCTTTATTATATTTTAGAATACGTGACCGGCATGGATACAGATTTCTCATGCCTTCATGGGGCTTTCTGATGCAGGCACCTGTAAACATCCCAGCAGCGGATCAGCACAAAGCATATAAAAGAAATCAGGGCCTGCGTCAATTCATTCCGGGTCTTTCCTTCCACACCCGCTCCCGGCAGAAGAACCGTTGCAAGGCTTGCGGGGAAGCAGGGGTGAATCATGGGGCTGCAATCCATAGGTTTTCCCCGTCAAAGCGGATGCTGTTTACGTTTTCACCATTGAGAGAGTCCAGCAGGCCGCTGATTTCTTTCATGTTATAGATAATAATTTTTTCAAAGGGCTGGATAATGTGAATATCTTCTGCAAAATTTTTTTCTTTCATGTTGTAGATGCGAACCATGCGTTCAGAGAATTTCAGCACCCTGCCAACACCGGAGCTGTATCCTGAAGGGGTCGGCCTGTCCGCACCGGGAGGCAGTTCGATTCCCCGTGAACCCAGGTATTCTTTCAGCAGCCGGAAGTGGATATTCCAGATGTTGTCTCCGGGACGAACCACGTGGATACCGTAATCCTGCACAGGACTCTGGTCCAATCCCCCATCCAGGGGCCGGGCGACAATCTTCCCTTTGCTCAAGGCGTCTTTTTCTTCAAAATCTCTCATGGACAGGGTTGTGTCTCCAACACGGATACTTTCTTCGGAGGTGACCATCATGTCCATGCTGTCGCTGATGCCATAGTGCTGTTTCCGCTGGCTCATGGCTGCTGTCTCTTCAGCTCCCAGAGCACCGAAATCGATGATCTGTTCAGGGTCAATGCTTTGCCTTGTGGTGATGGTCTGCTCCTGTCGTTCTTCGGCTGGCGGAAGGCTCCGGGTGGCAAGGTAAACGACCACAAGGGCCAGTGTCATGAAAAGCATGAGCAGGGAAAGACGCATTCGCCGGGAAATACGGGCCAGACGGTTTCGAAGCATCTGCATCTCCTTATATAAAATGAGAAATATGGCACCGCCGTGCTGACGGGGTTCTGACAAAGCAGGCTAACATATAAGGGGGCCGTGGGCCACAGTCCAGCTGGTCTCTGAAACAGGATCAGGGAGAGCAGAGGATTTCAGAGTGCCCGGGGATCATGCTGGCATCTGCTTCAATGAGAATGCTGAGTCCCCTGCGCTGCTCTATTTCAAGAAGTTCGGATCGTTTCCGGTTGAGTACGTAGAGGGCCACATCCGGTGGAAGCAGGCCCCGTACGTTTTTAATGTCGGGTTTAAGGGTTTCCAGCCGCAGTTTCCGTAAAAAAGTCAGGGCCAGACTGTCTGTGGAAAAAGTCAGGCCCCGGCCTGAACAGTGAGGGCAGGGTACAAGACTGCCGAAACTGATGGACGGACGCAGGCGCTGGCGGCTCAATTCCAGAAGACCGAACTGAGAAATTTTGCCTACTTTCGTGCGCGCTTTATCTTTTTTGAGCTCCTCTTTGATCTTTTTTTCTACGGCAGCCCGATGTTTGGCGTCCCGCATATCGATAAAGTCAATGACGAGAAGGCCGCCCATATCACGGATACGCAGCTGGCGGGCAATTTCCTCTGCGGCCTCCAGGTTGCTTTGAAAAGCTGTTTCTTCAATGGAACCTTTTTGAGTGGCTTTGCCGGAGTTTACATCGATGGAGACAAGGGCTTCGGTTTGATCAATCACGATGGACCCGCCAGATTTCAGAGGGACTCTGGATTCAAAGATGGTCCGGATCTGTTCTTCCAGCTGGTATTTGGTAAAGATAGGTTTTTCGCCCCGGTAATGCTTGATGCAGCTGCCCTGTTTGGGAGCAATCAGTTCCACAAATTTTTTGATTTCTTTGTAGGCATCCACATTGTCGATGAGCACTTCCGAAACTTCCGGAGTCAGGGAATCCCTGATGGCCCGCATGGCCAGATTCTGTTCTCTGTAGAGGGGCGCGGGGCCTTCCACTTCCATGGCTTTCTGATTAATATTTTTCCAGAGCCGGAGGAGGTAGTTGAGGTCTTTACTCAGAACGGTTTTGGTGCAGCTTTTTCCGGCTGTACGGATGATGGCCCCAAAACCATCGGGCAGGGTGAGCTTGTCCAGAAGGTCTTTGAGCCGAGAGCGTTCTTCTTCTTCCTCTATTTTACGGGAAATACCCTTGTTGGTCGATCCGGGCATCAGAACAAGGTGGCGTCCGGGCAGGGAAAGAAAGGTGGTGAGCATGGCACCTTTCTTCATCACAGGATCTTTGGTTACCTGAACAATGATTTCCTGCCCTTTTTTGATGAGGTTTTTGATGTGGGGTTTGCCGGACGGGCATTCCTGAAAGTAGTCTGTGTGGATTTCCTGAAACTGGAGAAAGCCGTTACGTTCGGCCCCGTAATCCACGAAGGCGGCCTGAAGACTGGGTTCCACATGGCTGACAATGGCTTTGTAGATGTTGCCCTGAGTGATTTCACGGGCAGCAGTTTCGAGGACAAAGTCTTCGAGTCGGTTGTCGATGACAGTGGCTATCCTGCATTCTTCGGCATCAACGGCATTGATCAGAATTTTTGTGCTCATAGTGGTAATAATTCGTCCCGCGGATGGGGCAACGGGCGAAACGGACCTTTCGAGTGAGGTTGATGTTGAAAAGTGTGCCGGTTCCTCTGAATGTCCTGGCGAGATTCACCGGATTCGGTATGGTGGCAGGGAAGGCGGAAAGATCAGGGGCGGAGAGGGAAGCCTGCCTGTATCCGGTAAACTTCTTTGGAATTCCTGCGCATTCCATGCATCAGGTACAATCTTGTCAGAGAATGGGAAAAGCGGCGGGTACATCCTTAAAGCCAAATGGATTTACGGGCTGGATCGGAACACTTTTGTCTGCTTGTATGCAATTGTCATGTTTGCGTCAATGTTTTTTTGTGTCACAGCGTTTGCCCGGCATAGGTTTTTCGGTGGATTTCTTGCCATTTTTGTTTCTTTGTGGCATTCAAGGCAGCTGTTGTGTGGCGTTGATTTCTGCTATGAAAGGGCCATCCCCGGTTTGATATGGGGATTTTTGGTATAATAACCGGAAAAGGGCAGGAAGTCTGATTTTCCCGGCGGCAAAGCCGCCCACCATAGAGAAGGGGAGGAAGCAGCCGATGTTGTCAGAAAGTTACAATCCCATGGATATTGAAAATAAGTGGCAGCAGAAGTGGGATGCTGACGGGGTGTTCAGAGTCCATGAGGACCTTCAGAAACCCAAATACTATCTTCTTGAAATGTTTCCTTATCCTTCTGGCAAAATCCATATGGGTCATGTGCGTAATTATACCATCGGAGATGTGGTGGCCCGGTATAAGCGCATGCGGGGATTCAATGTGCTGCATCCCATGGGCTGGGATGCCTTTGGTATGCCTGCGGAAAACGCTGCCATTCAGAACCGGACCCATCCGGCTGCCTGGACCTATGAAAATATAGCTTCCATGCGGAAGCAGTTGAAGCGTCTGGGGTTCAGTTATGACTGGGACAGGGAGATAGCCACCTGTACCCCGGAATATTACCGGTGGGAACAGTGGCTTTTTATCCGTATGTTTGAAAAAGGTATGGTGTATCGTAAAGAATCTTTTGTCAATTTCTGTGATCCCTGCCAGACGGTTCTTGCCAATGAGCAGGTGGAGGATGGGGCCTGCTGGCGTTGCGGTAAGGAAGTTCGCCAGAAAAAGCTGTGGCAGTGGTATTTTCGTATTACGGATTTTGCTCAGGATCTCCTGGATCATTGCGACAGGCTTCCGGGCTGGCCGGAAAAAGTTACTACCATGCAGAAAAACTGGATCGGGAAATCGACAGGAGCCCGTATCTGCTTTGGCATAGAGGGCAGGGATGGGGCCATTGATGTCTTTACCACAAGGCCGGATACCCTTTATGGTGCCAGTTTTGTCTGTCTGGCTCCGGAGCATCCACTGGTAACTGAGCTGGCAGCTGGTACGGATCAGGAAGCTGATGTGGCCGCTTTTCTGGTAAAAATGGCTCGTCAGGAGCGTACGGCCAAGGCCATAGAAACGGCGGAAAAGGAGGGTGTCTTTACGGGGGGCTATGCCCTGAATCCCGTCAATGGAGCCCGGGTTCCCATCTATGCGGGAAACTTTGTTCTCATGGAGTATGGTACCGGTGCTGTGATGGGTGTTCCAGCCCATGATCAGAGGGATTTTGATTTTGCCATCCGGTATGACCTGCCCCGCCCTGTGGTGGTGCAGCCGGAAGGCCGTGTGCCAGCGGAGGATGGTTTTTCAGAGGCCTGGACAGGCCCGGGTCTTCTGGTGAATTCCGGGGAATTTACGGGTATGGGAAATGAAGTGGCCCAGTCTGCCATTGCCGAATGGCTGGAAGCCAGGGGGCTTGGGGAAAAGGCAGAACGCTTTCGTCTGCGGGACTGGGGTATTTCAAGGCAGCGGTACTGGGGTACTCCCATTCCCATGATTCACTGTGATGACTGCGGCATCGTGCCAGTGCCTGAAAAGGACTTGCCTGTCCGCCTTCCGGAGGAGGCCAGGCTTCTTGAAAATGGCGGTTCTCCTCTGGCCAGGCTTGCCTCTTTCTACGAAGTGGCCTGTCCGAAGTGTGGCCGTAAAGCCCGGCGGGATACGGACACCATGGATACTTTTGTGGAGTCCAGCTGGTATTTTCTGCGTTACTGCAGTCCGGGGGAAGAAAGGGCCATTTTTAACAAAGATGCGGTGGCATACTGGATGCCCGTGGATCAGTATATAGGTGGTGTGGAACATGCTGTGATGCATCTACTATACTCCCGCTATTTTACCCGCGTTCTGGAAGCAGATGGGCTTGTGGATTTCAAGGAGCCCTTCACCAGGCTGCTGACCCAGGGAATGGTGTGTAAAGAAACGACAACCTGCGAAGAACATGGCTTTCTCTACCCGGAAGAGGTTGATTTTTCAGGAAGTACACCGGTGTGTACCCGGTGCGGCAACCCTGTTACCATTGGCCGTGTGGAAAAAATGAGCAAGTCCAAACGGAACGTGGTGGATCCCACTGTGCTGCTGAATCGATACGGGGCTGACACCACAAGGCTGTTTTGTCTTTTTGCCGCGCCTCCGGAAAGAGATCTGGAGTGGAGTGACACCGGTGTGGAAGGTGCTTTCCGTTTTGTGAACAGGGTATGGCGTCTGGTGTTGCGGTATCAGTCGGTGGCCCGGGACGCGATTGCCTATGATGGAGATCTGGCGGCTTTGAGTGAGGGAGACCGGGATCTTTTTCGGAAAACCCACCAGACCATAAAAAAAGTGGCGGAGGATGTGGACCGCTTTCATTTTAATACGGCCATCAGTGCTGTTATGGAGCTGGTGAATGCCGTGTTTGCCTGCGGTGAGAAGGGTGAAGAGATGGGACATCCGGGGGTGGTTCGCCATCTTCTGGAATCCGTATGTATGATGCTGGCGCCTGTAGTTCCCCACCTTAGCGAAGAAATCTGGTCTGCCTTGGGGGGCGAAGGGTATCTTGCAGAAAAAGCATGGCCTTTATGGCGGGAAGATGCTCTTCAGGAAGACAGGATGCTGGTTGTGGTACAGGTGAACGGCAAGCTGAGGGACCGTGTGACCCTTGCTGCGGATGCGGATGAGGCAGCTATCCAGTCGGCGGCTCTGGCATGCGAAGGTGCCCTTCGCTTTATGGAAGGCAAAGAGGTGAAAAAAGTCATTGTGGTAAGGGGAAAACTTGTCAATATTGTTGTGGCCTGATCGTTAGCCTGGGATTTTTTTTCGGGTTCGGCTGTCCGGTGAGCAAGACCGGACAGCTTTTTATGGGTTTCTTTGACAGGTGGTCAACAATGAACAAGATAATTTTCCGGCAATATCTACCTGCTTTTTTGTTCCTTTTTTGTTTGCTGGGGGGGTGTGGTTACGGGTTTTCCGGTTCGGGAGTTTTGCCGGGGGGGGTCCAGCATATTTATGTGGCCCTTGTAACCGACCGTGTAGGTGAGGCTGGTCTGGCCACACGCATGACCGATGATCTGGTTTATGTGATGGTCCGTAGTCCTCAGGGGGCTGCTGCCGACAATGCGGATGGGGCGGATGCCTTTCTGGAGGGAGAGATCCGTTCCGTATCCCAGACTGCTTTATCCCGTACGGCCGGAGATACGGATATTGAAAGGCGTGTGACCCTTACGGGCTTTTTTGTGCTGAGGGCAAAGGATGGTCGCGTGCTCTGGCAGCGGGAAATGCGGGAGGATGAGGTTTATTCTGTGGGAGGGAATAAGGCGGCAACGGAAAGCAACAGGAGGAATGCCCTGGAAACGGCATCTCTTCGCATGGCGGAGCAGGTAGTGGCCCGCATGGGGGATGACTTCTAGGTTTCCATTATGCATGAAGGAATATACATAAAAAAAGGATACCTGTCTTAAGATAGGTATCCTTATGATTACGGATGGGAAAAAAAGCTGTTTGTCAGGCGCTTGCCTTGTTGATCAGCTGGGCGAGACGGGAAACCTTGCGGCTGGCGGTATTCCGGTGGATCACGCCTTTTTTGGCGGCCTTGTCAATGGCAGCGGTAGTTTTCTGCAGAGCTTCGCCTGCAGCTGCCGGATCTTTTTCAATGAGACCGCGAAGATGAGTGATAGCGGTCTTTACCTGACTTTTAATGCCACGATTACGCACTCTGCGGACTTCATTCTGTCTGGCCCGTTTTTTGGCGGATTTATGGTTTGCCAAAGTGATACTCCTTCTTGCATTGTAAATAATTTTCAAGGTGATCAAAACCAGCAGGTTTATATTTCCTAAAAAATAAAAACTAGACCTTTTAAGCCCCTATGTCAATCTTTTTTCAGCTACGTTTTTTGCCCTGACCGCGTCTGATCAAAACGAAGCTGTGGTTTTCCGGGGCGGTGAAGCGAAAAGGTGTATTTTGATTCCATATGGATTATAAGGACTCTGCACCCACCGTGTACCCGTTCGGGACAAGGCCTGGTGGGGGAGTTTTTTCATACGAAAGGAGTTTTTTGTGAAAAAGTGTATCTGCATCGGTACTGTAGCCATTTTGGTATTTTTTCTCTCTGTTTTGTCCGTTCCTGCACAGGGACGGGAACCTGATTTTGCAATTCACCGTGTTGTGTTTGCCAAGGGTATAGAAAACAGGGAACCCGTAGGAGCGGCGGTTGTGTTTGCTGCGGGAACCCCTAAGGTTTATTGTTTTATTGAAGCGCTTGATATTGTAAAGGATACAACTCTGACCGTTATCTGGATCCATGAGGGTGAAGAGGTTCATCTGACCGAACTGCCCCTTTCTGCCGGGCCCCGGTGGAGAACGCGGGCGGAAAAGACTATCCGTGGTTTTAATGGTAGCTGGCAGGTTGAGATCCGTGATGGTACGGGTAGTCTTGTCAGTGCGGCAGGATTCCGGGTGGAGTAGGGCCTGATTTGCCGGTGTCCGAATGGAAAAGGAGGACCGCTGCGTGTTTTGTGTGCTGGGTAAAACAGGGCATGGCCGGGTATTCTTTGAAGCGACAGGGTTTTATCGGGTAAAAATCTGCTTTTTATGATGGACAGGCCTAGGAAGGACGATAGTGCCGGAGAAGGACGGACCTTTGCAGCTTGTGATCAGTAATGTGAAAATTCCGGTAGAAGAATATGGTCCTGAGGCCTGCCTTGAGGCAGTACGTCATCGGCTCGGGTGCTGTGATAATGTCCGGATTGTCAGGATGCTCAGCAGGATTCTTGATATGCGGGACCCTGAGCAGTTTTATTACACCCTGACCATGGTGGCAGAAACAAGCGATGATGCGGTATGCAAAGGGTGCTTTCCCGTTTATGTGGAGCCGCCTGTCCCGGATAGAAAAAAGGTGGATGCAGACCGGAAACCCATTGTGGTTGGCTTTGGACCGGCTGGAATGTTTGCTGCTCTGGAGCTTCTGGAGCATGGACTGAAACCAGTTATTGTTGAGCGCGGTAAAACCATAGAAGAGCGCACGCTGGATGTGGAGCGATTTATCCGTGAGCGCCGATTGAACCCGGAGTCCAATATCCAGTTTGGGGAAGGCGGTGCGGGTTCCTATTCCGACGGGAAACTCTTTTCCCGCAGGAACCGTAATTCCGGGTATGCGGGAAGGGTGCTGGATACGTTTATTCGTTTTGGTGCACCTCCTGAGATTGCCTATATGGGTAAGCCTCATCTGGGTACGGATGTTTTGTGTCGTATTGTAAGGAATATCAGAAATCATATTCTGCAAAAGGGGGGGGAAATCCATTACAGTTCAAAAATGACGGATATGGTTATCTCCGGAGGCAGAGTGCAGGGGGTCTGCACCAGCAAGGGCGAAACCCTGGAAGCCGATATGGTTTATCTGGCCATGGGACATTCGGCAAGGGACACCTTTTTCCTCCTGCATGAAAAAGGTGTTGCCATGGAACCACGGCCTGTACGCGTTGGTGTGAGGATTGAACACCCTGCGGATACAGTGAATCTGATGCGCTACGGCAGCAAGTATTACCGGCATAAAAATCTGGGTGCTGCCACCTATTCTCTAAACCATACCGACCGCGCCATCAAAAGGGGGGTGTATACCTTCTGTATGTGCCCGGGAGGTGAAGTGGTGAATGCCTCTTCCCATCCCGGTGGCCTGGTGCTGAACGGCATGAGTTATGCTGCAAGGTCTTCTGTTTTTTCCAACGCGGCCTTGGTGGTCACCTGCCATGTGGAAGATTATCCCGGAAAGGATTGTCTTGCAGGATTCCGGTTTCAGGAAGGTATTGAAGCAAAGGCATTGAAAGCAGGCGGTGGGGCATGGCGGGCTCCGGCCCAGAACCTTATGACTTTTTTAGGGGAAAAAAGGGGCTGTTTTTTTCCGGAAACATCCTATAAAATGGGCATTCAAGCCGCAGATATGCATGATATTTTTCCGGATTTTATCCTAGACTGCCTGCATGCCGCTTTTCAGAAGTGGCGCAGGGAGGTACCCCTTTTTGTGTCTGAGGAAGCCTTGCTTATGGCTGCGGAAACGCGGACATCCTCACCGGTTCGGATTCTTCGCAACGAAGAGTATGAGTCCCTGAACGTGAAAGGCTTGTTTCCCATAGGCGAAGGGGCCGGTTATACGGGCGGCATTACCAGTTCTGCCATTGATGCCATAAAAGCTGTGGAAAGACGCATTGCCGCGCACTTTGTCTGATAGCGGAAAACAGTAACCCATTGATTGCGGGATAAGAAAACTGATGGCAGAATCGGAAAAGCGGCAGGTGGCCCGTGCCGTGGGAATTGTGGGAGCGGCAACTCTGCTCAGCCGTGTTCTCGGTTTTGTAAGGGATGCGGTGATCGCTGCTTTTTTTGGGGCTTCCATGGCAGCGGATGCTTTTTTTGTAGCTTTCCGGATTCCCAATCTCATGCGGCGTCTTCTGGCAGAAGGCTCTCTTTCCATGGCCTTTGTGCCCGTATTCAATGCCATTATGGAAAAGGAAGGGCGGGCAGAGGCCTATAAGTTTGCAAGATCCGCTTTCAGGATTCTTGCCCTGATTCTTTTGTTTATTACGGTGATGGGAGTACTGGCGGCTCCCTTCCTTGTTCAGGTGATTGCTCCGGGCTTTGCGGATACGCCGGAAAAAATGGGGCTCACGGTTTTGTTGACCCGTATCACCTTTCCCTATGTGTTTTTTATCTGTCTGGTGGCTCTGACCATGGGCATGTTGAACAGCCTTGGGCATTTTGCTGTTCCGGCCCTTTCACCGGTGGTACTCAATGTTGCCATGATTGCCAGTGTATGGATTCTGGCCAGCCGTTTGGATCCTGCTGTAACGGCACTGGCCATTGGTGTTCTGGGCGGAGGGGTGTTGCAGCTTGCCATGCAGTTGCCCGTTCTCTGGCGCCGAGGGTTCCGGTTCCGGGCCCCGGCCCCCTGGATGCATCCCGGTGTCCGGCGGGTGGGGAAGCTCATGCTGCCCACGGTTTTTGGTGCAGCGGTATATCAGGTAAGTATTGTAATTGGAACACTCCTTGCGTCATTTCTGGAGTCCGGCAGTGTCTCCTATCTGTACTATGCTGACCGGCTGGTGCAGTTCCCTCTGGCTATCTTTGGCATTTCAGCTGCTACAGCCGTGCTGCCGACCCTTTCAAGGCAGGCGGCTTCGGGTCGGATGGAGGATCTGGAAGATACCTTTGGTGAAGCATTGCGGTGGATGCTTTTTATCAATCTGCCTGCCATGGTGGGGCTTGTGGTGCTTGCCCATCCTCTCGTGGCTCTTTTGTTTCAGAGGGGGGCCTTTGATGCCGCAAGCGTTGCAGGAACGGCAACGGCTCTGGTTTATTATAGTGTGGGGCTGTGGGCTTTTGCCTGTGTACGTATTGTGATTTCCGTATTTTATGCCATGCAGGATACCCGTACTCCGGTGATCATGGGTGCCCTTTCTTTGGGTGCTGCGGTTCTTTTTTCCCTGCTGCTCATGCATCCCATGTCTTATGGAGGGCTGGCCCTTGCCACCAGCCTGGGGTCTATGGTGAATTTCGGACTTCTGTCATGGGTACTTTCCCGAAAGGTACCGGGCCTTTTTTCCCTGAAAACCCTTGCCAGTGCCGGCCTCTCCCTTTTGAATTCAGGAATAATGGGCGTTATGGTATATCTTGCAGACCGGGTGGTGGCAGCGAATATGGGGGAAGGGAGTGCGGCAATGGGGGTGCGGGTGCTGGTGGGGATGGCTGTGGGAATGGGCATCTATACCGCTTTGTCTGTAATGATGAAAAGTCCAGAGCTGGCTATGGCTCTGCGCTGGATCCGGAGGCGGAAAAAGTGAAAACCCTATTGCTGTATGCCCTCTGGGTTGCTGTGGCTGCTTTTGGTGCCCGAACCCTCCTGGGAACGGACGGTTTTGTTGATTACAATGCCCTGAGGCAGCAGCATCAGATGCTGCTGGATGAAAAAAAAAGCCTTGCGGTACGCAATGCTGAGCTGAATCGCCGGGTTTGGCGGTTGCAGGAGGACTGGGTATATATAGAAGCCGTGGCCCGTAGGCAGCTGGGTATGGTTCCGGAGCATGCGAAGGTGTATATGTTCAGGGAAACCCGTGGATGGGAAGATGACAGCAGCTTTTTCCCTTAAATGGAGGCGATAGGAAGGTTGCGGATGAATCAATGCGCCCTTGCAGGGGCAGAATCAGTATGCAAATTTTTATTGTAAAGGGAAATAGGGATGGGTGAAAAAAAAATAAGTTCTCTCGACAGGCTGCGTTGTATGCAGGGTCTGCCACCCTTGCCATCTCCTGAAGACAGGGTGGTTGAGAATCTTGAGATATGGCTGGCCTGCCTTCTGGAGCGGCAGTCTTCGCAGCAGATACGAAGACTGCGTGGGGTCTGGTTGAAAGGTGTTCGGCAAGGTCTTCCGTGATGGCCCGGCGGTGCTGTCAGATTGACGGGTTCTTATTCTTCTGGCCATTTTCGTAGCAGTGCTGACCATACCAGAGGATCTGGCGGCAGATGCCCCGTAGCATCCTGACTTCCCTTGCCCTCATGGGCAGACGTGAAATCAGGTGCCGGAAATTGTCCAGCCAGTATTCCGGGTTATCTTCCCGCATAAAATCAATGCGTATCAGAACTTCCTGCATGTGGGCATAAAGGGCTTCCAGTTCTTTGCGGGAAGCGAGTTTTGGTGTGGTTTCCAGTGCCGGTACGGCATCATGGGAAAAAAGGGTGTGGGTTATGATCATTACGGCCTGGGCGAGGTTAAGAGATGAGAAATCGGCTGTGGGAATATGCACAAATGTATGGCAGAGTCGGAGATCATCATTTTCAAGGCCTCTGTCTTCTGGTCCAAAAAGGATGGCTGTTTCATTATGAACGGCCATGCGGCAGACCTGATCCGCGAGCTCATGGGGGGAAAGGAGGCTGCGTTTACGGTTTCTTCCCAGCCTTGCGGTTGTACCGGCTACATAGCCTGCCTGGGCAACAGCCT
Organism: Desulfobotulus pelophilus; assembly: GCF_026155325.1. Lineage (NCBI taxonomy): Bacteria > Pseudomonadati > Thermodesulfobacteriota > Desulfobacteria > Desulfobacterales > Desulfobacteraceae > Desulfobotulus > Desulfobotulus pelophilus. Next base: position 199,213 of record NZ_JAPFPW010000002.1, read on the forward strand.
CTGCCACATTGCCGTACCAGGCAATGCTGTCCACCACATCCCTTGCCGCATGGGTGGCCATGCGATAGATTCTTTCCATATCCGGCTTTTCTTCCGTGACCACCACCAGACGGGAAAACCCCATATTTTTCATGGCTCTTGCTGCGGATCCGATGTTTTCCGGAAACTTCGGGCGACAGAGTACAATTGAAACCTTATCCCGTAACAGGGCTTCCATGGTCAGGCTCGCTCCCTTGTGCTGAAAAAGAAGGCAATTTCTTCCCTTGCCGTTTCTTCTGCATCGGAACCGTGGACGGCATTGCGTTCCAGAGCTGTGGCGAATTCTTTTCTCAGGGAACCTTCTTCGGCTTTTCGGTAATCCGTGGCTCCCATGATTTTTCTCCAGTGAGAAATCGCATTCTCCCGTTCCAGCACAAGGGCTACCAGAGGCCCGGAAGTCATGAAGCTGACAAGGCTGTCAAAAAAGCTTTTTCCTTTATGAGCATGATAGAAGGTGGCAGCTTCATGGGTGGAAAGGTGCAGCATTCGCATGGCGCAGATACGGAATTCTTCCCGTTCCATGCGCTGAATAATGGCACCCACAGCATTGGACGCAACGGCATCCGGCTTGATGAGAGCAAGGGTCTGTTCCATAGTTGAACCTTTCTTCCGGAATGGCCATCCTGAGGAAGGAGGGCTTGTTTCCGCGATGAATCAATTGTGTCAGGCAATGTCCGGACCGGCGGGGCAGCGGATGAAAAAACCGGTCCGGGGAATTCCCGAACCGGTAGCTTCTGATTCTTTTTCTAGCAAAGGGTGGATGACGGGTCAAGCCAGCGTTGCCTTTTGTTCTTTTTTTTCGTACACATGTGCGTGTTGAATAAGCTTTTTTAGAGCAGGCGAACTTTTGTATGGAGGTCTGATGAAGGGGATTTTGTCAAAAAAAGGCTTTACCCTGATTGAGGTTATGGTGGTGATAGTCATTCTCGGTATTCTTGCCGGGTGGATTGCGCCTAAACTTCTGGGCAGAACCGATGATGCAAGGAGGGTAAAGGCGGAAATGGATATTGCCTCCTTTGAGACGGCCCTGCGTCTTTACCGTCTGGATATGGGCCGTTATCCTACAACGGAGGAGGGGCTCGAATCTCTGGTCCGGGCTCCGGACAGTGGGGGGGCTCGCTGGAGGGAGGGAGGATACCTGGAAAGCCGGAGAATCCCCCTTGATCCATGGGGGAATGCCTATATTTATCTTTCTCCCGGAATTCATGGAGAGTACGATATCTTTTCCTATGGTGCGGATGGTGTAGCCGGTGGTGAGGGACCCAATGCGGATATCACTTCGTGGGATGAGGACTGAGAACTTGTTGCAGGACTCTGCTGCAGGTTTCACGCTGATGGAACTTATGGTGGTGATGGTCCTCATTGTTCTTATCATGGGGCTCAGTTTTCCGAAAATACGCACAGCCATGGATGGGGATGGGGAGCGACGGGCGGTGGATGCTTTGATTTCCATGCTCCATGCCACGGCTGTGGAGGCTGTGGAGATGAATAGGTCCATTACACTGCAACGGCATCCGGATAAGCGGGGCTTTTACCGGGTTACGGAGGACGAGGGATCAGACAGAGAGTGGTTGTTCCCAGCCCATATGCACCTGTCTGCCATGCGCCGTGCAGGAAAGAATGTGCCCGAAAGTATGGAGTTTACTTTTTATCCCGCGGCGTACGCAGACCCGGTTTTTTTCTGGATAGATGGGGTCAGGGGGCGTAGAACCCTGATTCTGCACCCTCTGCAGAGTCGGGTGGAAATACGGGAAGGTTTTTTGATTCCTGCGGGATGGGATAATGGCTGAACTCCGGAAAAAAGAGAGGGAGTGGGGATTTACGCTTCTTGAGGTTATGATTGCCTTAAGCATTCTGGCCATTGTGCTGACAGCCGTCCTGCGTCTTCATGGTCAGAGCATCCGTCTGCTGGAGCGTTCCAGAACAGCGGTGGTGGCGCCATGGCTGGCAGCCGGGGTTGTCAGCCGATTGGCAACAGCTCTTCCGGATCCTCCTTTACGGCAGGGTAATTTTGATGGTTTTCCCGATTTCAGCTGGAAAGCTTCTGTTACTCCCGCATCCGGTGATGTTACGGGAATGATAGCCGAAGAGGAAAGCCAGCATCTTTTTTGGGTGGGTGTTGAGGTGAGAAGGCACGGAGAAGTGGTGTATTCCATCGGGACCCTCCGGGGGGATCTGCCATGAAGCCGTATGGTTTCCGGAGATCCCTGTCTGATGCGGTGGCCGGAAAGGCGGGGTTTACACTGATGGAAATTCTTGTGGCCATGGTGATTCTTTCCATTATCATGGGAGCCTCTTACGCTTCTTTCAGGGCCATTGCGGGAACGGATCAGGCCCTGGGGCCCATGCTGAAAAATCTGGAACAGGGACGCATGGCCATGGAAAGACTGTCGAAGGATTTCAGGGCTGTATGGGTTTCCCTCCCCCCTTCCTACCGTATACCGGAGCTTTTTGATGATACGGGAGATCCCTTTTATTTTGAAGCGGGAGAAGAGAGGGTGGGCAGCATCATGATGCCCTACGTACGTTTGGCGGCTGATAGCCATCTTCCGTTTTATGGTTCCTCTCTAAGGGGCATTGCCCGGATTGCTTACAGCATACGGGAAAGGTCCGACGGAAGCCTTGCCCTTTTCCGGAGTGACCACCTGCATCCCTATCCGGATGAGGATGCGGAACTCCGTTTTCTTGTTTGTGAGGATGTGACTGTTTTTGAACTGGAATTTCTGGATTCCGACGGAAGGTGGCACAGGGGCTGGGATTCCCAAAGCCGTGATTATGGTTATGGAACGCCCAGATCCGTGCGTATCCGGCTGGAATCAGGATCAGGAGCGGATAAACGGCGCATGGAGACGGAAGTCCTGATTCCCGTTTGGCGAAAAGCGCAGGAAGATCTGTGATGCAGAAGGATTCGGGGATGGCCCTGATAGCCGTACTGAGCATGATGCTGGTGCTGGTGGCTCTGGTGACCACCCTGCACCGGCAGATGGGCAGTCTGGCTGTTACAGCGCAGAAAACCGGGGACCGGATGCAGGCCCGTGCGGCAGCCATGGGAGGGGTGGAGGTGGCAAGAGCCCTTCTTGCCCGGGACAGGGAACTTACGGAAACCGATACCCTTCAGGATATCTGGAATGATCCGGAAATCCTTTATGCGGCGGTGAGTTCGGCAGGTCTGGACCCCCTGCCAGAAGTGCTCATTGAGGATGAGCTGGGAAAGATTCAGGTCAATGCTCTGGTCCATCGACCCAATGAGGTGAACGCAGATCAGGCTCAGCTGTGGGACCGTTTTCTGAAGGTATTGATTCTTCATGATGAAACGCTGATGGGAACCACCCGGCCTTCGGCCATCATCAATCCCCTGATTGACTGGCTGGATTCCGAAGATGACGACAGGGTAACGGGCCTGGATGGTGCGGAAGCCGATTATTATGCCACACTGGATCCTCCCTATGCCCCCCGCAACGGGCCTTTTACGGATCTTTCCGAACTGCAGCGGGTACGGGGCATTACACCGGAACTCTGGGATCGTGTGGGAGGAGCGGAAGGGCTTGGCAGGGTTATGACCGTATGGAACGGAGAAACCCGTTCCGGACGGCGTATACAGGTGGATGGCCGGATCAACATCAACACGGCCCCACAGGAAGTGATTGCGGCCCTGATCACGGAGATGTCCAGCCTGCATATGGCGGCGGAAATTCAGGGTTTTCGCGATGAAAAGAGTGAGGGGATCTATATAAACGAACTGGAAGGCAACTGGTACCGGCGCTGTACCGGCTGTGAGGATGTGCCACTGGCAGAAAATCTTATTACCCGCCGAAGCGATATTTTCCGCATCATTTCCCGTGCCGCTCAGAATGGCAGTGCGGTGGAGATTACTGTCATTGTCAGGCGGGAGAAAGATAATGAAACCGGTCGTTTTTTCTGCAGAATCTTGCGGTGGCATGAAGAATAGCCTATAAGGTGGCAGATTTCCGGGTCTGCTGTGATGGTATGTTGTTTACAGGCTGCCGCTGAACAGTTGTTTTTTTCAGACTGTGTTGCCGTGATGTATCTGAAGGAGTATACAGGTTTAAACGGGGCCAGGAATGTCTGCTATTGTATGTATGATTATTAAATTGTCGTGTGAATAAGAAGGGGTTTCCTTTTTTATGTCCCAAGCCTTTCTTGCTGTGGAAATTAGCTCAGATGGTATAAGGTCCCTTTCTTTTTTACGCGAAAAAGGGCGTCACGTCCGTATTGGTAAAACAGCGTTTCGATCTGTCGGGACCGATGAACCCCTCGCTGCAGCGGTACTTTCCGCCGTGGAAGCCGTGGCAGAGGAAAGGGGCAAGGTACATCTTTATCTTCCTGGCTGGGACTTTATGGCCCGGAATATGGTAACTCCTTTTCGGGGTACGGCCAGAATCCGTCAGGTTCTTCCCATGGAAATGGGGGCTGGTCTGGGGCTGGTCCCGGATAGCTGCGAGGTCTGTTTTGTTGAGACCCGTAAAACCGCAGGCAGTACAGAGGTGCTGGCTCTGGCGCTGGAGCACAGCCGTGCGGAAGGCGTGGCCCAGTTTCTCGGAGATGCGGGTTTTTTTGTGGAATCGGTGGATGTTTCCCATCTGGCAGCGGCAAGGGCTGTCGCTGCACAGGAAGGAATAAAAACACCGTGGTTTTTTGTGGATACCCGAGGATGCCTTGTCCTTATGGCAGGGGGCCATCCCCTTGCCATGCGCATGATCAGTGGAATGAGCCGTGGCCGTGATGTTTTTCTGCAGACATTCATGGCAGCTTTCACAGAACTTGGCTGTCTCCGATTCCGGGATCACATCCCTGAGGTTGTTTGGGTTGTGGGGCCGGGTTCGGATTCTGCCGTGTCTCTGCTGGCGGAGGGAGCGGGTATCTCCACCCGCTCTGGTCTGGAAGAGCCGCTATGGGGGAGCTGCCTGCGGGAAGATCCTGCCGGAGCCTCCATTTTTCTGGCAGCCTTAGCCGGGGCACAGGGCAAAACAGGCCTTCCGTTCCGGGAGAGGGGCTGGCGTCTGGATCAGTTTCTGTCTGTTCATGGAAAACGTCTCGGCCTGTCCGTCCTGCTGACCCTTGTGGTGGCAGTCATTGGTGGTACTCACTTTTTTATGGACATGCAGCGCCTCCGACAGCGGGACAGGGCTCTGGACATGGAAATCCGCAGGGTTTTTAGCCGCACACTTCCGGATGTAAGCCGTATTGTGGATCCTCTTCATCAGATGCGTACCCATCTGTCGGAACTGGAGAAAGCTTCCGCCTTTGCCGCAAGCGGTACGACAGACCGCAAAATGGTGGATCTTTTGAAAGAGATTGTGGACAGTGCTCCGGAGGGGGCTCCCATGAGTTTTACGCGTCTTGCCATTACGGGAGACCAGCTGACCCTGACTGGTGAAACGGATACCTACAATAATGTGGATGGCCTGAAAAACCGACTGGATGCCAGGCCCATGTTTTCCGGAGTTACCATCACCCGGGCCAGTGCGGAGCAGGAAGAAGGGCGTATCCAATTCAATCTGCGGGCTGATATACGTTGACATCCGTGCCCTGTCACAGTCAGCCGGCATACCCCCAGGTCCTTTTGTGAACCAGAGAGGCAACTGGCCGTATATGGCCTGAAAGGACTCCATGCTTTTTCTTTCCCGAAGAGAAAAAATGATTATTCTGGCTGCCGGTCTGATCCTTGCCGCCCTTATGGTGGATCAGCTTATTTTTTCACCCGTCAGGGCATGGCAGCAGAGACTGGACCGCAGCATCAGTGTGAAAAGCCAAAATCTTGAAGAGCTGAGAGGGCTTGCGGAGCGTTACCGGAATCTGCAGGGCAGTGATCAGGCGGCTGTTACAGCTCTGGCCGCCCGGAGGGAGGATTTCACTTTGTTCGGCTTTTTGGAACGGGTTGCCGGAGAGACCGGGGTCAAAAGGAACATTGCTTCCATGAAACCGGGTACAAGCGAAGACCGAATAACGGGCATGCGCTTTTCTGTGGTGGAAATACGGTTGGAAGATGTGGGTATGGTGGATGTCACCCGTTTTCTTCTGCAGCTGGAGACAGCTCCTGAGAATGTGCAGGTGCGCAGCCTGTCCATTGGCCGGAAGGGCGCAAGGGAACCGGCCACCCTTTCCGTTATTCTGCATGCGCAGACCCTTGCCGGATGAGGAAAACATGATGAAACCCCTTATGGTGGCCACCGCCTGGTTTTTGTATTCTTTGGTTTGCCTGTTGTTTTTCATGTATCTGCTGTTTCCGGCAGATGCTCTGCGCCTTTTTGCCGAGGGAGAAATACAGCGGCAAACGGGAATGGAGGTCCACCTGGATGATGTTTCCCTGCGGTTTCCCATGACTCTGGTTGCCGGGCCCTGTACCATCCAGAGGAAAGAAGGGCCGGAGTTTGTCATGGAAAAAATCCGCTTCCGACCCTTTCTGACCTCTTTTCTTCTGGGAGACATGGGAGGTTCTTTCCATGGGAAGATGCTGGAGGGAACGGTGGATGTTTCCCTGCGTATGCCGCGTGATTCTTGGCTGACATCGGAGGGGGTGCTTCTCCTGAAGGGCCTGGACCTGGCTGCACTTGTGAGTCTTGTGCCCCGGCTTCTTCCCTTTGACATCCATGGAAAGGGTTCGGCCCGCATGGTCTGGAAACCGGACGGTGGCGGGCTGGATATCCGGGGCAGGGTGGACCTTGATGGAGGAAACATGGCATTTTTATTTCCTGCATTTCAGCCTCCTGCCCTTCGCCTTACCTCACTGGAGCTGGAAAGTCGTGTGGAGCATGGTCAGCTTGAGGTAGCCAGTATTCTTGCCACAGGAAATTTCGGAAATCTTCATCTGAAGGGAAGCATAACCGGATTTCCCGCGGGTTCCGCCCGCATGAGTCTGGCAGGCGGAATTCGGCCTGATCCGGTTTTTCTTCAGGAGTTGACTGCCATGGGGGGTATGGGCCCTGTTATCAGCCGTTTTGCAGGGCAGCGGGAAATACCTCTGCGTATGGCAGGAACCCTAGAACGCCCGCAGGTAAGCCTTGCGGGTATGCGTTTTTAGAGGCACTATGGCCCGGTATCTGTTTGTATTATGGAATATCATTATGGTTCCCATCGGAGCCTTTGCTGCCGTCTCTCTGGGATACGGGCTGATCACGGAAAAGCTTCTGGAACCGGCAGAAACAGCAGCGGTTCTGTCTCCGGAAGCTACCGGAGCGGAGAAAAGAGGCCGGGCGGCGGCACCGGTAGATGGAGCTTCCTATGCCCTTATCTATGAACGGAATCTTTTTGGTACCCTGATTAAGGAGCAGGCGGAAAAAGAACAGCCGCCTGCCATTGATGTGGATGCCTTGCAGCGAACGAGTCTGAGACTCAGGCTATGGGGAACCATTGCTTCGGAAGACGCGGGTCAGGCTTTTGCCGTGATTGAGGATACAGGTAAAAAGGTCCAGGAGCTCTATGGCGTGGGAGACGCCATTCAGGATGCCACCGTCAAACTGATTCTGAGGCAGAAGGTGGTGCTGACCCGGCGGGGGCAGGATGAGGTACTGGAAATGGATGCGGAGGAGGGCCAGCGCTCTGTGGATCCGTCCATTCGATTCTCCCCGGGAGTGCAGGATTCCCATGAGGTTTCACGGGATATGATCGATGAATCCCTTCAGGATATCAACTCGCTGATGCGTCAGATACGCATCCGTCCGAATTTCGAGGATGGTCAGCCCGCCGGCCTGAGGGTGGACCGTCTGCGTTCCGATTCCATTTTCCGGCAGCTGGGTCTTGAAAACGGAGATGTGATCAAGGGCGTCAATGGCCGGGAGATCCAGTCCGTGGATGATGCCCTGACGTTTTATGACCAGCTGAGAAATGCTTCCACCGTTTCCCTTCAGGTGGAGCGGGGAGGCACACCTCAGACCCTTTCTTATACTATTAGAAATTAGAGGCGGCATGGCCGTCAATGGAGAACCCTGCGGATGATGCTGACCCCGACACGAACTCCCGAAGTCCGATCTTTTCTGACCGCCTGTATTCTGGGGTTGCTGCTGGCACTGGCAGCCCTTCCTGCGATGGGGGCGAACCGAAATGTGAACATCGACTTCAATGATGTGGAGATTTCAGTTTTCATCAAGTACATCAGTGAGGTCACGGGGAAAAACTTTGTGATTGATAACCGTATCCGGGGGAAAGTCACCATTGTTTCACCGGGTGCGGTTACGGTTTATGAAGCCTGGGATATTTTTGAATCCGTACTGGAAGTCCATGGTTTTGCCGCCATTCCTTCCGGTGAGGTCTACAAGGTTGTAACCCAGCCGGATGCAAGGACCAAGGCTATGCAGACAAGCTTTGGCGAGGGAGGGCTAGGGGAGAGTGACCGCATGATTACCCAGATCATTCCCCTGCAGTATGCGGATCCGGAGGAGCTGCGACGTCTGTTTGCCCCCCTTGTGTCCAAGACCAGTGTTCTTTTATCCTATGCCTCCAGCCGTATGCTGATTGTTACGGATTCAGAATCCAATATACGCCGAATCCTTGAGATTGTCCGTTATATTGACGTGCGGGACAAGGGCCGTGAAATCCGGATGATTTCCCTGACCCATGCTGATGCCGCAGAGCTTGTAGGTACCCTTGAGGCCGTTTTTCGGCAGACCCGCAGGGAAGAGGGCAGCAGTGTAACCGAAGATGCGGTCAAATTTGTGGCGGATAAAAGAACCAATACCCTGATAATTCTTGCCAGCAAGGTGGATGTGGAGCGGGTGGAACCCCTTGTGAGACAGCTGGACAGTGCCCTGCCCAAGGGACGGGGCCGTGTGCATGTGTACTATCTTGAAAATGCCGTGGCAGAAGATCTGGCGTCTGTGCTGCAGGCCATGGTGGGCAGGAATACCGCCGGTGGTGGCACGGGAACCAATCAGCCTGTGGTATCTGCCGATGTGACCGTGACGGCGGATTCTGCCACTAACAGCCTCGTGATCATGGCGAATCAGGGCGATCATGCTGTGCTGGGAGATGTGATTCAGAAACTCGATATTCCCAGATCCATGGTGCTGATTGAAGCCCTGATCGTTGAGGTCAGCGTGAGCAGCACCTTTGGTCTGGGTGCGGAGTGGGCTGTAGGGGATACCTTTTCCAAAGGGGGGGCCGACGCTGCCTTTGGAGGGGGCTTTTCCGGTACGGCCGGTAACTCCGCCTGGAGCAACAGCATAGGGCTGGCAAAGGGTGGTATGTTACCCAGCGGTTTTTCCATAGGTGTGGCCGCAGCCCCCCTTGTGCTGAAATCCGGTGGGCAGGAAATTACCTTTCCCAATCTGGGGGCCCTGATACAGGCCTATGAGTCGGACAGAAACTCCCATATTCTCGCTACTCCTCAGATTACCACCCTGGACAACCGGGAGGCCAGCATCACTGTGGGCCGGAATATCCCCTACCTCATCAAATCGGCCACGGGCGATAATGCCTATAATAATTATGAGTACAAGGATGTGGGGGTGCAGTTGAAAATTACGCCTCAGATCAGCAAGGAAGGTCTGATACGCCTGGATATTTTTCAGGAGGTAACGCGCCTGCTGTCCACCGCAGGAACCCTGAATGAGCTGCCCACAACCTTAAAGCGGAGCATTGATACAACGGTGCTGGTCCGGGATCGTAATACGGTGGTCATTGGCGGGCTGATTGATGACAGCTTTTCCGAGTCCGAGTACAAGGTACCCTGTCTGGGGGATATTCCGGGTCTCCGGCTTCTGTTCAGCAGCATGGGGCGGGAACGGGAGAAAACCAATCTTTTTGTCTTTATTACGCCCCATATCATCCGTACGGTGGAGGATGGCAACAGGGTGACTCAGGACAGGCTCGAATCCATCAGTGAGCTGTCTCCCACCACTATTCCCCTGTACGAAGAAAACCGTAAAGCTAAGGAGCTGCCCCGACCCATGGTGATGCCTTCCGACTCTCCGGGCGGAGAAGCGGCTGCAGAAGAAAAGAATGAGTCCGGTGAAGTTTCTGCCGATACTCCTGAATCAGAGCGGGTTCCTTTGTCGGAGCGTCCTGCTTCCGACCCTTCTGTTTCTGCGCCGGATGGGGAGAGCGACTTTGATGCATGAGATAGTTGCGGAAAAACTGGGTCTTTCCCTTGGTTGTCGGCGGGAGCTTGTGCTTTCTATCATGAAGGAGGGTGAAGAGGGACTTGTGGAGGGGCTTATCAAGGCCCGGGCAGGGGATGAACGAAGTGTTCTGGCTGCCGTATCCGAGGCCTTTCATATTCCTCTGATGCTGGAAATAGAGCCGGGTTCCATGGATTTTGCCCGGAAGGTACCCATTCATTTTTTAAAACGTCATCTGCTTCTTCCCATGGAGGGTGAGGGCCGGGTTATCATGCATGATCCCTTGTCCCTTGAGGCTGCGGGAGACCTCTGTCCTCTGCTGGGAACGGAGCCTCTGTCTCCGGTGCTGGCTCCCAGAGCCCGCATTCTTGCGGCCATCAATCAGGCTTATGACGAGGCCAGAGGCTCTGCGGAAGAGCTGGCCCAGAACCTGGAAGAGGAGTCCGGAGATTCCATTCTCAGCGAGATCGAGGAAGCGGCTGATCTTCTGGATGACAGCAACGATGCTCCCATTATCAAGCTTGTCAATCACATTATTGCCCAAGCTGTCAAAGCCAAGGCCTCGGATATTCACATTGAGCCCTACCAGGACCGCTTTGTGATCCGTTATCGTATGGATGGCATGCTCTATGAGCTTATGCGTCCTGCCAAGTGGATGCAGGCACCACTTGTTTCCCGTATTAAAATTATGGCCAAGCTCAATATTGCGGAAAAACGGCTGCCTCAGGACGGGCGTCTTGAGGTGAAAATCGGGGGGCAGTCCGTGGATGTCCGTATCTCCACCGTACCCACAGCTTTTGGTGAAAGGGTGGTGCTGCGTCTTCTCAACAAAGCGGGCAACCTGCTGACCCTGTCGGATTTCGGTATGGCAGCGGATACCTACCAGACCATTCAACGGCTGATTCATCAGCCCAATGGGATTATTCTTGTAACCGGTCCCACGGGCAGCGGTAAAACGACCACCCTTTATGCGGCACTTTCGGAGATTAACCGGGAAGATCTGAATATTGTCACGATTGAGGATCCCGTGGAATATCGTATCCCCGGTATCGGTCAGATTCAGGTGAGTCCTAAAATCGGCCTGACTTTTGCCAAAGGGCTGCGCTCCATTGTCCGCCAGGATCCGGACGTCATTCTTGTGGGAGAAATCAGGGATCAGGAAACAGCAGAAATAGCCGTGCAATCTGCCCTGACCGGTCATTTGGTTTTTTCCACCCTCCATACCAATGATTCGGCCAGTGCCATTACCCGCCTTGTGGATATTGGCATAGAGCCCTTCCTGATTGCTTCGGCTGTAAAGGCTGTCATGGCCCAGCGTCTTGTACGGATTCTCTGCCCGGAATGCAAAATTCCCTATCAGCCTTTACCGGAGGAAATCGATACTCTCGGGCCAGAAGGCGAGTGCCTGAGGAGCAGGGAGGTCTTTCAGCCGGTGGGCTGTACTGCCTGCCTGCAGACAGGATACAGGGGACGCATGAGTATTTATGAAATTATGGAGATGGACAGCACCCTGAAAAAGCTTGTTTTAAAGACATCCGATGCCAACCCCATTCAGAATGCGGCCGTACGGGCAGGGATGGTGACCTTGCGTAAGGATGGTATTCGTAAAATAGGAGAGGGGCTTACCACCATAGCAGAAGTGTTACGGGTTTCATGAAGCGGCACCTGTCTCTAACGCTTGTGATTGTTGGTTGTCACTGTCTGAAGTCCGGGGGTAATTTTCATTGAGTAGGGCAGAAGGTCTGGGCCCTGTGGTCTGTTACATCATGATACGAAGTCTGCCCCGCATTTATGGGTGGGAGAACAGGTTTGTATGAAGAGATTCTTTTGGTTTTTCTGGGGAGTCTGTTTTCTGGTTTTATCCAATGTTCATGCCGAGGAACAAAGCGGCTGCAGAGAAAGGGCCCTTTTTGACTATGGCATCAGCCGGTACGGGGCAGGCCTCTGGGATCTGGCGGCTTCGGGGCTGGATCGGTTTCTTTTTTTCTGCCCGGAAGATGAAAAAAGGGATGCAGCCGCAATCTTCATTGCCCGTTGCCTGTCACAGCAAGGCCACCATGGGGAGTCTGCGGATCTTCTGCGCAGGGTTCACCGGGAAGGGGGGGCAGAAGCATCCCTTGCCGGGCTTCTGCTGGCTTCTCTTTATGCGGAAACGGGAGAAGCCGGCCAAGCCGTGTTATGGGCGGAAAATGTAGTGAGAACCACGGCAGACAGTGGTGAGCGGATTACGGGGCTCTGGATAGCGGGGGGGCAGTATCTGAAGGCGGGAGATCCCCATGGTGCGGCGGCAAGGTGGGATCTGCTGCCGGAAGAAGAGCGCAGACAGGCGGAAAATCTCTGGGTCGCCTGGCAGGATAAGCCGGAAGATGGAAAAAAAAATCCTGTTTTAGCAGGTATACTGGGGGTAGTTCCCGGTGGCGGTTATTTTTATACCGGCAGAAAGCAGGCCGGGACCATGGCTTTTGGCCTTACCATTGGTATGGGAGCCGCCGCATGGGAAGCTTTTGATCAGGACCTTCCGGTTCTCGGTACCTTTCTGGCCCTTGTTACCCTGGGTTTTTACGGTGGCAGCATGAAGGGGGGCATGGAGGAAGCCCGCATGATGAATCGGAATATGGATGCCGCCCATGAAGAAGCGGTGCTGGCTGGTAACCGGAAGGAGGAGGTTTTTTCCCTTGGTGGAGGCAGTATCCGTATATCCCTTCCTTTTTAACCGATGCCTTTCTACGGGAATCGCCGCCTCCAGTCCAGTGCTTCCCGCATCAGTGCCCCGGATGTGCAGACATTCAGTTTCTTTTTGATGGTTTCCCTGTAGCTGCCTACGGTTTTGACACTGATACCCAGAAGATCGGCAATTTCTTTTCTCTGAAACCCCTTTCCCATGAGCTGGAACACTTCCAGCTCCCTGTCCGAAAGGCTTTCCACGGGGTGGCTTGCGGGGTCGGTTTTCCGGGTTAACCGGCCCACCATGCGACTGACCATGGTGTCACTGGCATAGATACGGCCGGAAAGCACCTGACGTATGGCCTGTATCACCGTATCGCTCATTTCGCCTTTCATAATATAACCCATGGCCCCCAGCCGGAAGGCTCTCTCCGCATAGAGGGATTCATCGTGCATGGATATGATGAGGGTTGGCAGGCCGGGTCTTGCGGTCTGGACTTCGGCAAGAAGTTCCAGGCCGCTTTTGTCTTTGAGGGTGATGTCAATGATGACCATATCCGGATCAAGACGTACCAGCTTCTGCTGGGCGGTGTCCACATCCTCTGCTTCTCCGCATACTTCCATATCTTTTTCTTCGTTGATGAGCTGGGCCAGACCTTTACGGAAAACGGGATGATCATCCACAATCAGGATGCGTGCGGTATGAGGCATAGGATTTCTACTCCTGGATGAAGGTTGCGGATCTCAAATTCCGCTCCGATGCGACGGGCTCTGTGGGCCATAATACCCAGTCCCATGCCCTGATCCGGCAGAGGATCGGGCAGTCCCTTGCCATTGTCCTGAATGCGAAGGCAGATATGCTGTCCGTGGCAGGAAAGCTCCATATGAATGCGTTCGGCCCTGCCGTGACGCAGGGCATTACTGATGGCTTCCTGGGCAATGCGGTAGAGGTTGATGGCCGTATTGTGATCCATTTTCATGTCACGGGTCAGTGCTTCCATGTGGCAGCGGACATGAAACACATTGTCAATCTGTTCTGCCAGCTGGGAAAGGGCCGTCCCCAGTCCTCCGGCATCCATATTTACCGGACAGAGGCCCTTGGCCATGTCGCGGGTTTTGGTGGTGGCGGAACGGATGAGATCCGTGATCTCTCCGGCAAGGGCAGCGGCGGGGTTTTGGGCTATGGTCAGCCGTTTATGGAGAAGGCGCGCCATGGCCTCCACACCCACAAGGTGCTGGCCCAGATCGTCGTGGAGATCATAACCGATTTTTCGCCGTTCTTCTTCTCCTGTGCGCAGAATTTCCTTTTCCAGTCTGCGTTGCTCCGTAATATCCAGAATGGCGTTGAGCATGCAGGGTACACCACCAAGGTCAACTATATCCGCAGAAAGATTGGCATTGCGGATGTCACCGCTATGGGTTCGGTAGACAATTTCCCGTTGATGAAACTGACCCCTGGCAAGAAGCTCCCTTGCCAGATTTTTAAAAAGCCCTGTGTCCGGCCAGAAATCCATATCCCGTATGCGGGAGCCAATAATGGCCTGCCTTGGATACCCGGCTATTTTAATAAAGGTATCATTGACGTCCAGAATTCGGCCTTCGGACATGGTGGCAATCATCATGGCAACGGGAGTGGACTGAAAGGCTTTGGCAAATTTTTCTTCGGATTTGCGAAGGGCTTCTTCGGTTTTTCTGCGTTGGGTGATGTCCAGAACGGAGGCGATGCTTTGCTGGGTACCGGGAATCATGGCCACAGTCATGGTGGCGATGAGCCGTTCGCCGTTTTTATTTTTCAGTCGGCACTCATAGGTTCTGGGAGCGGCGGAAGGATTGATTCGGCGCAGGTGGTGATAGCGTTTCATGCGTTCACGGTCTTCCACATTTTCCACAAAAACCGTCCAGACCTGTCGGCCTTCCACCTCATGACGGCTGAAACCCGACAGTCTTTCAAATTCCGCATTCACCATGGCAATGGTGGCGTCTTCTTCGATGAGGATGGTGGCAGTCCCCGTATTGGCAAACACGGTACGGTAGGTTTCCTCGGATTTGGCAAGATCTTTCTGTGCCCTGCGCAGACCGGCGGCATCGCCTTCCAGCCTGCGGATACGGCGCTCCAGTTTCTGTCTCTGCAGGCGAAGGAGGCGGTGTTGTCTGAACGGAGAGCAGAGAGGTGTCATGATATGGATCTCCCGTATAAAAAAATAGAATGGAAACAAGATAGCCCTTCCTGTGCTTTGAAGTCCATATAAATGAAGGTGGGAGCTTATTCCTGCGTATTGTGCGGGGTTGGATCAGGGTCTTTTGCCTAGGGGGAAAAGGGTTTTTGAACCGTAGGGATATCGGTGGATGCCGGATTCTTTTTACTGACAGTGGGGGCTATATTGTCAGAATAGGAGTATGCGCTGTAACCAGACCTTTTTTCAAGGAGGAAAGCCCATGGCAGCAGAAACGCGCTTTATGGCCGATGTGGAAGCCTGTGTGGATGCCATCATTGAAACCGTAGGCAGGGATGTGGTGCTGGGCATGCCCCTTGCTCTGGGAAAGTCTCACCATGTGACCAATGCCCTGTATGCCCGCGCCAAGGCTGATCCGGACATGAGTCTTACCATTCTCACGGCTCTGGCTTTGGAAAAGCCCTCTCCCTCCAGTGAGCTGGAGAGACGTATGCTGGAACCCATGGTGGACCGCATCTGGAAGGGTGTACCGGATTTTGATTATATGAAGGATTACAGGCAGGGCCGTCTCCCGGATAATGTGAAAATCCGGGAGTTTTTTTACAAGGCGGGCAGTTACATGAACATGCCCGAAGCCCAGCAGGAGTATATCAGCAGCAATTATACCCATGTGGTCCGGGATCTGGAGGTCAACGCCATCAATGTCTACTGCCATATTGTAGCCAAAGGCGAGGAAAACGGACGGTTGATGTTCAGTGATTCCTGTAACTCCGACCTCGGGCGTGACGTTATTGCCTATATGGAGAGGGCAAAGGCCGCAGGCCGCAAAGTCGTTCATGTGGCCCATGTGAACCGCCATCTTCCATTCATGTACGGTGATGCGGTGAACGGGCCGGAAGTTTTTGACATGGTGCTGGAGGGGGAAGCTATGCACACGCCCCTGTTTTCCGTTCCCAAGGCTTCCGTAGCTCCGGCGGATCATGCCATCGGCCTCCATGTGAGCAGCCTGATCCGTGACGGAGGCACCCTGCAGATCGGTATCGGTGCTCTGGGAGATGCCATAGCCGATAGCCTGATTCTGCGCCATGAGCACAATGATGTATACAGGAACCTTCTGGCTGATGCGGGAATTGATGAACAGTACGGAGATCTGGTGGATAGCCTTGGAGGCCGTGCACCTTTTGAAAAAGGGCTGTACGGCGCAACGGAAATGCTGGTGGAAGCCTTTCTGTATCTCTATCATGCTGGCATCCTGAAGCGAAAGGTTTATGGCAGTGAACCGGTCCAGAGGCTGGTTAATGAAGGAAAGCTTGCGGAAAGGGTTCATCCGGAGGCACTGGCTCTGTTGCTGGGAGAAAAACCATTTTATCCCATGCTGACGCTGGAAGATTTCAGTCTGTTGCAGCATTACGGATTGTTCCGGGAAGAGCTGGTGTATGATGATTTTTCCATATGCGAATCTTCCGGCCACAGGTGGTCGGCCGATATGCGGGATGGTGCGTACAGAAAGGAAGTGGCTGCTGCACTCTGTGGAGACTCACTGAAAAACGGCGTTCTTCTTCATGCCGGTTTTTTTATTGGCTCCAACGATTTCTATGAGAGTCTGCGCACCATGGACAAGGATGAGCGAAAACTGTTTTCCATGACCGGTGTGGATGTGGTGAACCAGCTGTATGGAGATGAGAAGCTCCGGGCACTGCAGCGCAAGGACGCCCGTTTTATCAATACGGGTATGAAGCTGTCCATTCTGGGAAATGTCTGTTCCGATGCCCTGGAAGATGGTCGTGTTGTTTCCGGCGTTGGCGGTCAGTATAATTTTGTAGCCATGGCCCATGCCCTGAAAGACGCCCGGTTGATCATGATGCTCCGATCCACGGGCTTCAGGGGAGGTAAGACCGTTTCCAATGTGGTCTTTTCCTACGGACATACCACCATTCCCCGGCATCTCAGGGATATGGTGGTTACGGAATACGGTATTGCGGATATCAGGGGGCGATCGGACAGGGAGGTGATTGCCCGGATTCTGGCCGTAACGGATTCCAGATTTCAGGAAGGGCTCCTGAAAAAGGCAAAGGATGCGGGAAAAATCCATCCGCATTACATGATCCCTGATGCCTTCCGGGACAATACGCCCGAGCGTCTGAATGCCCTTGCTGCGAAATATAAGAAACAGGGAGTTTTTGCTCCTTTCCCCTTTGGTTCGGAATTTACCCCGGAGGAGCAGATTCTCGGTAAATCCCTTCGGGGGCTGAAGCAGAGTCTGGCAAAGAAGAAATGGCCTGCCATTGCCGGTATTCTTTCGGGTATGGTGAAGCCCGTTCCCGAAGCCGTCCTGCCTTATCTCCGGCGCATGGAACTCCACGAGCCCGTCGGATTCAAGGAAAAGCTGTTGCGCAGCGTCGTCATCCATGCGCTGGTTTCCGGCGGCAGTCTGGATACGGCGGCAGTCAGACAGGCTGCCGGATCCCCTGGTCGTATGAAGAGTCGTGTGGCTAAAGCGACAGCCCGATAATGCATGACCGGTCCCCTCCAGATTCGGAGGGGACTTTTGGGGACGGGCTTTGTTGCTTTATGCCGTAGCGGTAAGGTCTGGCAGAAAAAGCTGTCCATCCTTTACATCATGGCGAAGCCCTGTCCTTTGCGCTATCCGTATTTTTTTTTTGAATTTTTCGAAAGATGGTGCTGCGGTTGACTTTGAAGATCCGTGCTACCTGCTGGACGGAGCCGTGCCAACGGATGGCACGATCCAGAAAGTCGGACTCAATATCCGCCATTATTTCTTTAAGAGACCGTCCTCCCTGAAGAAGATCGGAATAGGGTTCCGTTTTGGGGGCTTCTTTTCCAAGGATGGATACGGGAAGATCGGCCGGAGCTATGATGGGACCCTGATGGGTGATAATAAGGGAGTGGATAAAATTTTCCAGCTCACGGACATTCCCGGGCCAGCTATAATGACTCATGGCTTTCAGGGTTACATCCATGAAGGCGATGCGTTTATTGTACTTTGCGCTGTACTTTCTGATGAAAGCTTCGGCCAGGGGCTGGATGTCTGCCTGGCGTTCCCGTAGGGGAGGGATGGTAACCGTAGCCACATTGAGACGATAGAAGAGGTCCTGCCTGAATTTTCCCTCTTCAATACGGCTGGCAAGGTCCCGGTTGGTTGCGGCTATGATTCTTGCATCCACCTTCACGGGTCTGCTCCCGCCTATACGCATGATTTCTCCATCCTGAAGAACACGAAGAAGACGGGTTTGCATGGCCAGAGGCATTTCACCTATTTCATCAAGAAAAATCGTACTTTCCTTGGCCAGTTCAAAGTATCCTGCCTTTCCTTTGGTGGAGGCTCCTGTAAAGGCCCCTGGCATGTAACCAAACATTTCCGATTCCACAAGAGATTCGGAGATACTCCCGCAGTCAACCTTCATCATTACCTTATCACTGCGCTGACTCTGGCCGTGAACATAACGGGCAAAGACATCTTTGCCAACGCCGGTTTCACCAAGAATCAGCAGGGTGGCATCGGTTTTTGCCATGGTCTGCAGGAAATTCAGGGTTTCATGCATGACCTCACTGGCAAATATGGGTGTGGTTGTCTGGGACTGTTCCCTTGCCATGTAGGCCATTTGTTCATTGGTCTGTTCAATGAGCTGTTTCTGCAGGGAGACCTGCTCGTTGAGCTGGGTGATCCTTGTGATATCCCGGGCAAAGGTGATGACAAGACGGAGAGCACCCGTTTCGTCAAAAACAGGTGTTCCCGTGAGAACAAGCATTTTACCGTTTCTGAGGCGTTGGGTGTGGGTAACGGTTTTTGCCTTGCGCACGACTTCCGGATTCAGTGCAAGGTCAAAAACGCCTTCTTCCACCAGACTGCGTACCTGACGACCCAGTACCTGATGGCGGGAAAGGCCGGTGAGCTGCTCATACATCCGGTTTACGTATAAGGTAATTCCTTCGAGATTGGTGATAAAGACTCCCTCAGGAATGGCGTCCAGAATATCAAGGCTGTGGCTGGCCAGCAGGTCTTTGGCGTTGGGCTGCATATCTCTATCTTACCATGCGGTTGGGTAACGCTTGAAAGCATGAATTCCATGCAGAAGATGCCTGTTCCACCGGAGGCAGGGATCGGCATGATTCCCATACCATCAAGGGGCAGCAGGGCAGAGAGTATCAAAGCAGCCTTTGAAAATAAAGCATTAAAAAATAAGCGTAATCATCGTCACTGCCCCGCAGGTATGAATCGGTTGCCCAGTATGTTTTGTGCTGTGTCCTGCAGGCGGGAAAAGAGCGATTTGTCCAGCTGCACTTCGCCCATGGACGGCATGCGGTCAAGAAAATGGTACTTTTGTGTACCCAGACGGTGGTAGGGAAGAAGTTCATAACTGACACGGTTTTTAAAGGGGAGCAGAAATTGGGCAATGGCCCTGATGGCGTCTTCATTGTCGTTGAAGTCCGGTACCACAGGAGTCCGGACCAGAATGGGGTGATCTTTCTGCAGGCCTGCAAGGCGGCTGAAGTTGTCCAGAATGCGGGCATTCCCCACTCCGGTCTGTCGTTCATGTTCCTCACTGTTCATGTGCTTGATATCAAACAGCACGTCATGGACAAGATGGGAGACTTCATGCAGAGTTTCCCATGGAATCATGCCGCAGGTTTCGATGGCCGTACGAACCCTTCTTTTTTTTGCCTCTCGCAGCAGGGCAATGGCAAAATCATGCTGCAGCAGGGGCTCCCCTCCTGATAAGGTGAGGCCGCCGCCGGAGCGGGTATAAAAAACAGCATCCTGCTCCACTACGGAAAGTACATCTTCCACACGGCGCATTGCACCGTAAACAATAAGGCTTCTGGCAGGGCAGGCCTGTGCGCAAAGATGGGGACAATCGCCACACAGATGTCTGTTCACATGAACGAGGTTGTTTTCATCCGCCGTGATGGCACCATTGGGGCAGACATCCAGACAGTAACGGCATTTGTCAAAGCCAAGGCATCGTCCTTTGTTGCAGGCCAGCTCCGGGCCATATTGCTGGGATTCCGGGTTACTGCACCAGTTGCAGCGAAGCGGGCACCCTTTGGTGAAGACAATGGTGCGGATGCCCGGTCCATCGTGTACGGAATATTTCTGGATATTGAAAATCATGCCTTGCACTTTTCTGTCTTCAAAGCTGCTCATGATATCTCCTTCCGGGTGTCTTTGTTTGAATAACAAATAAGGCTCCGGACAGTCAGACTGTCCGGAGCCCGATGCAGGGCAGAACGGAAAACCTTACATATTGTCGTGTTCCGTACGCGCTATGAGGTCGTTTTGCAGATCTGGGGAGAGATCCACAAAATAAGCGCTGTATCCTGCGATGCGTACAATGAGGTTTCTGTATTTGGCCGGATCTTTCTGGGCGGCGATCAGTGTCTCTTTCCGGATGACATTGAACTGAACGTGCCAGAGTTTCAGGTCACAGAGGGTTCGCATGAAAGAAACCAGCTTTTCCGTACCTTGATCACCTTCCACGCATTTGGGTGTGAACTTGATGTTCAGCATCCGGGCAGCCCGCTCGCGCATTCCCATATTCTTGGTATTGTAATTGGAGAGCAGCACGGCGGTGGGACCATTGACATCCGCACCATGGGAGGCGGAGGAGCCGTCGGAAAGGGAGAACCACTCCGTACGTCCGTTGGGCGTGGCGGAAACCACCTTTCCGAAGGGGACGTGGGAGGTGAAGGGTACATAACGGACATCGTTGTGGATACCCAGTTCTTTGCTGTATGCCTTACCAAACTCCACGGAGATGCGGTCAATGTCCCGGCCAATGGCATCGGCATAGGGGTCATTGTTGCCATAGCATGGGGCACTGCGGAGCAGGGCCTGCACGTTTTCATGGCCTTCAAAATTGGCATCAATGGCATCCAGAACCTGACCCATGGTGAGGCGTTTTTCTTCAAATACAAGCTTTTTGATAGCAGCCAGCGAATCTACCACCGTGCCGAGCCCCATGTATTCAAAGTAGCCAAGGTTGATTCCTTCTGGGATCTCAGCCTGATGCAAATCCACACAATGTTTCATGCACAGATCATGCATGGCTGATCCCAGCGGCTGGGCAAAATGACGGGCCCGCAGATGGATGATGATATACTGCTGAATAAAGGCAGTTTTCATAAAAAGAATATGCTGGGACTTATAAGCTTCCCAGAATTCTTCCCAGGATGCAAAGGTGTTGGGATCGCCGGTTTCCACACCCAGAACCTGATCCCCGTATTTTTTCATGCGGCCATTGCGGAGTACCATTTCGACGGCAGCGGCAAAGTTGATATAGGCTCCGCCTGAGGTATAGGTGTCGCGGTTGGGCATACGGGCTTCCGTGCATCCGGAAACGGCATAGTCCAGAGCCTCTTCAAAGGTGGCACCCTTGGATACATAAATGGGGACAATTTCTTCGTCATTGATGATTTTGGGAAAGCCGGAGCCGTCTTTGATGGTTTCTGCCACATCCCAGAGGTAGCTTTCCGGTGAACGGGAGTGGATGCGGGCGGCAAGGTCCGGGTAGTGAAGGGGAAATTCCCGCTTGGATTTCAGAATGAGATGGGTCAGTTCGTTGGTGGCATCATAGCCTTCCGGGGTCTGTCCGCCAACGGTTACGGCCTCCCAGTGGGCATATCCTTCATTGAAGGCACCGCCCGTGGGCGATATGTACATATCGATAAACTCTGCCATTCCCACCCACATGCACTCCAGCAGCTCCATGGCCTGTTCTTCCGTAATCCGGCCTTCGTTCATATCCTTTATATAGTAGGGGTAGAAATACTGATCCATGCGTCCGTTGGAAATGGTGGTACCTGTTTTTTGTTCCAGACGGGAGAACATCTGAGTGAACCACTGGCTTTGCACGGCTTCGTAGAAGTTTCGGGCTGGTTCGCCGGGTACTTGTTCTGCAATCTCAGCCATGCGCCGCAGTTCGGCCCGGCGGACGGGATCCTTTTCTTTTTCCGCCATCTGACGGGCCAGTTCCCCATGGCGTTTGGCCCAGAGAACAATGGCCTCACAGACAATAACAATGGCTTCAAGGAAAGGTTTTTTTTCGCAATTGTCCAGAGGACTCATGGGATCAAGGGCTGCCAGTTTTTCTTCCGCCTCCCTGCGGATGCCATTGAAGCCTCGTTTGAGGATTTTTTCATAGTCGTGTACCCACTGAAGGGAGGAGCGGAAAGAAGATGTTTCATTAACAATGAAGCGGGAAATCAGCCCTTCCGGATCGTCATAGGTCAGCTTGTGAACCTCGGGGGGAAAGGCCTTGCTTAATGCTTCATGGTAGGTTTTGCCTTTCCAGTAAGGAGAAATTTTCTCAATGACCAGTTTGGCATCTTCTTCGGTGATCGTCGCAGGAGACTGGCTCCGGGTGGGCAGGTCTCGTACGGCAATGTCAAGAAAATCCCCGTCCAGTTCCGGATACAAAATGCCATAGCGGCCATCACAACCCGCACGTCCCAGAAGCAGCTGATCTTCCTGTACATAAACGGTCATGTTCCGTGCAATATGCATGAGTGCCTTTGCCCAGCGCAGGGGCAGGGGTTGCCCCTCGGTTTCCTGCATGGACTGGGTGAAATACAGGGCACGTTCCACATCAATACGTGGTTTCTGTCCATCAAACCGTTCCAGCATTTTAAAAACACGTGGATGGGTCTGGCGGAACATATTCTCTTTGCCTTCAATGCTTTCCAGAAGACGCTGTTCCTGGGGGGATACGCAGTCACACCCTGCATAATCGTACATAGATCTACCTCCTCTGTATTACTATATAATGAATAAACGGCTGGCTTGGTCTTGTGATAACTGCCTCCAACTGGCCTTCTTTAATTCAATTTTTGTGCCATTTTATATAAGTATCTGATTTATAATACTATAATCTATGATTGCGCTTTGGATTGCTGCGGGGTTGAATGGGCTGGGAAGTTTGGATGCGTATTTGCGACAGGCTGTTTGTACGGGGGGAAAAAACGGGAGGGCCTGTTGCGTAATTGCATCGGTTCTCGTGTCATTACCGGGGCTGGGCTGCGCAGGATGGATGATACGGTCATCTGTCGAGAACAGGTGTTTATTTTCGGATCCTTATTTGTCTCTGTCTGGAACGGCGTGGTGCATAAATGCAACTTCTCCTTGTGGTTCATAAACAAAAAGCCACCGCCGGGTGGCGATGGCTTTCGTAGAAAAAAGGATGGCTGTGCCTTTATCGTACCTGCTGAATGATTCTGCTTTCTGCTTTTTTAATGAGAATATCCAGTTCTCCACTTTGCTTCATTTCGCTGATGACAGCATCCACACGGGGGACCAGATGTTTGTTTTTTTCATGGATATAATGAAAGAGATCCAGCACGGCGAGGGGCTTGTCCACGGTAAGGATGTCTTCAAAGCCCAGTTTTTTGAGAATCAGCATTCCGTCCACGGTGTTGGCAAGGGCCACATCCGCGCGGCCGTGCTGGAGAAACTGCATCATCTGCTCAGTGGTGTTGACTTCATGGATATGTTCTTTGGAAAGCCCTTCCGTTATCTGATTGGTATGGATGATGCCCCGGACTTTGACATTTTTATATTTCTCAAGATCTTCTCTGCTTTTGATTTCAACTCCGCTGTTTTTTCGGATGAAAGCCATGGTTTCGAGGTAATAGTATGGTGTGGGAACACGGATCATGGAAGGATTGGCTTCTCCATAGGCATAGATCCGCATGATTTCCCCGTCCTTTACACCGGAAACGGCTTCCTCCTGTGCCCGTCTTCCCGGCATGGGTGTAATGCTGACTTCCATACCCAGTTTTTTATATATTTCAGGGAGAACAACACGGCCTACTTCCTGTTCGATGAGCTGCTCGATACTAACGAAGTGATACTCTTCCGCCATGGTAAAACCTGCCATACAAAAGAAGACAGCCATAAGCCAA
Source organism: Desulfobotulus pelophilus (assembly GCF_026155325.1). Lineage (NCBI taxonomy): Bacteria > Pseudomonadati > Thermodesulfobacteriota > Desulfobacteria > Desulfobacterales > Desulfobacteraceae > Desulfobotulus > Desulfobotulus pelophilus. The sequence goes on from NZ_JAPFPW010000002.1 coordinate 223,085, forward strand.
AATTTTTTCATCATTCCTCCTTGCAAACGATACGAACCACAATCAGAGAATAAAGCGTTGAATGAGTTTTTGAAGCCCGTCGGCCATTCCGGATACGGATCGGGCTTTTTCATTTACGTCATTGCTGGTAGCGGTCATTTCCCGGTTTATTTTGTCTAAGCCTTTCATTTCATTCCGTATGTTGTCTACAAAACCTCCCATGGAAGCCATGGTTGTGTTGACTTCCTGAATTCCCTCCGCAGCCTGCAGCACGCTGGCGGATATTTCCCGCGTAGCCGAAGATTGTTCTTCCACTGCCGTGGCGATCATTGTCACAATTTCACTGGTGCTCTGGATGGAGCGGGTTACCGCCATTACTTCATCCGTGGCCTGGTGAATGATGCTCTGTGCCGAGCTGATGATGCTACGGATGTTTTTCGTAGCAGCGGTCGTCTGGGCGGCGAGAGTTTTAATTTCAGCGGCAACAACGGCAAACCCTTTGCCTGCATCACCGGCGCGGGCGGCCTCAATGGTGGCGTTGAGGGCTAACAGATTGGTCTGATCGGAAATTTCTGAAATGGATTCCGTTACCGTTCCAATTTCCTGAGCTATACTTCCAAGATTTTCCATTTTTTCCGATGCCGCTTCGGAACGACTGACGGCTTCACTGGTTGTACGGCGGGCTGTTTCCGTATTGTTGGATATTTCATCAATGGTGGCCGTCATCTGTTCGGCTGCTGCCGCGACCATGGATGTGTTGGTGGCTGTTTCTTCCATGGCAGAAGCAACGCTGTAGATATTCTGCCCCATTTGTTCGGCTGCCGTGGCGACGGCTGCTGAGCGTTCTTCGGAGGTCTTGGCATCTTCTGCCAGTTTTTCTGAAATATGCAGAAGGCCGGAAGCCGAAGATGTAAGGCTGTCACCATTGCTGCGTATGCGAGTCATGATGCTGTGAATCTGGGAGATGAAGCGGTTGATCCAGCGGGCGGCCAGGCTGAGTTCGTCATTTTTTGCTTCCGACATGCGGCGGGTAAGATCACCTTCACCTTCCGCAAGATCCCTTATGGCCTGAATCATTTTTTGCAAAGGGCTGAAAATAAGCAACTTCAGACTCAAGGCCATGAGCGCAAACAGCAGAGTATTAACAAATAATATGGCTGTGATTGTGTTGATCTGAATTCTGCGGAGATTGTTGTGGAAAAAATCCGGATTCATGAGAACTGTCAGATGACCAACGGATTCATCGTTCCTGCGTACTGCCAGATTACGCAGGAACTCCTGTTCTTCCGGCAGGGCCTCTATGGTTTGCACCCCTTCCCCGGTTCCACGTCCCAGGAGGAGAAGGTTTTTTTTGCCGGATGAATCAGAAAGGGCCAGGGCAAGCAGGCGATGATCCTGCATTTCTGAAGTGAGGATGGCTTTGGCCTGGTCCAGGTCAAAGCTGTATAATGGATCCTGAAGGGTCAGGGCCATGCGCTGGATGGCAAGGTCTGCATCCACATTCAATCCGCTTCTCAGTGTCCTGCCTGCATCCAGGTACTGCCAGATACCCATGAGGGTCATAATCAGGGTTGTCAGAAGAAGAACCGTGCAGATGATGCGTATAAAAATACTTTTCTGGAGTGGAACAGTCAGGTTGTTTGTGCTCATAGCATGATTTCCTGTTGTGCATTATCTGCATACGCAATGGTCGGTGTGTGTTTCTGTACCCAGTTTCAGAACCTTTCTGGCATTTTCATACATGACCTTGGCCCTTACCTCGTCTGTCAGCGGGAAGGATTCATAGACTGCCAGGGCATGGCTTAGTTCAATAAAGGGGTGGGCACTGGCAAAAAGGACCTTGTCTGAAATGGTGGTAGCCATGGCTTCAATGAAAACATTTGCCATGGGGGCCTCTTCATATTCGGAAAAATCCATGTAGACATGGGCATTGCGCATGCAGGCAAAAATGCTTTCATTCACGAAAGGGTAGCCGCCGTGACTCATGATCAGGGTCAGGTCGGGAAAGTCCCTTGCCACACGGTCGATGTCTCTGGGATCGGCATAGTCCATGATGGCTCCGGGTACCTGTGGGGGAGGAGCCATGGTTACAAAGACGGGTACATCCAGTTCGGCACACTTGGTGTAAACGGGATAAAAACGGGCTTCGCTGGCCGGAATGTGGGCAAGGTAGGGGTCTATGGCAATGCCCTTCATCCCCAGCTCCTGAATGGCGTAGTCGATTTCCCGGACGGCAGCCATTTTTTTGTGTGGGTCAATTCCCCAGAATCCTGCAAATTTTTCCGGAAAGGCTTTGCAAAAGGAGAGGACACTCGGGTTGTTTGCCGGGCTTCCATAGGTCGTTTCGCAATCCCTGCCCGTGATCACAGCCAACTCCACGTTTCTGGCATCCAGATCCGCAATGATTTCCTCAAGTGGCTGGGGTTTTCTGGCATCAAAGCCGATGGCCTTGCAGGCAGCTTTGAACATGGCGCTGTTTTGAATGCCATTTATAATTTCAGGGGTGTTGGGGCGAAAACGAAAATCGATCACTTTCATCTTGCTGTCCTTTTTGAAAAATGGGAGTTATGCCGTCACGATGAATATCTCTGAATGGTGCAGAAACCAGACGGGGGGCCGGTCTGCTGCGGTCAGACATTCACAATTGTGTGCACAACCCCCTTAAAATGTTGATGGTTTATCTGCTCCCCACAAGAAAGAGCGGTATTTCAGGGATAAAGGTGCAGAGCAAAAGGATGAAGAGCATGCATACAAGCATGGGGAGTACGGCTACGGACACCTTCTCCAGCTTCACCTTGGCAATGCCACTGGCCACAAAAAGATTGACGCCCACAGGCGGAGTGATGAATCCGATGGCAAGGTTAAGAACCATGATGACACCGAAATGAAGGGGAGAAACCCCGACACTGGTTACAATGGGTAGCAGGATGGGAGTGAGAATTACTATGGCCGCAAGGGCTTCCATGAAGGTGCCGACAATGAGAAGGAGAATAATAACAAGTAATAAAATTATGTGTTTATTGCTTGTCAGATCCAGTAGCCATCTGGCAATACTTCCGGGAACATCCTCAATGGTCATGATGTTGCCAAAGAGGGTAGCCATGGCAATCAGTACGATGATCATGGCCGATGTTTCACAGGCCTCCCTGCACGCAACGACAACTCCTTTTGCGCTCATTTCCCTGTACACGCATACCCCTATAAAAAGCCCGTAAAAGGCTGCCACGGCAGCGGCTTCCGTGGGGGTCATGATGCCACCGTAAATGCCTCCCAGAACAATAACCGGAACCATCAGTGCCCATTTGGCATCCCATGCGGCCCGTGCAAAGGTGGCGGGTGTACGTTGTTTGGTACTGCCGCGCCAGCCTTTTTTACGGGAATAAAGGTAGCAGTATACCATTAATACAAGACCTGTGAGTAAGCCGGGAACAATGCCGCTGATGAAAAGATCGCCAATGGAAACCTGGGCGGAAACCCCGTATACCACAAAGGGATTGCTGGGGGGGATCATCACGCCCACGCATCCGGCGGCAGCAATCAGTGCCGCAGAAAAGTGGATGTCATAACCCCTCTCTTTCATGGCTGGAATGATGAGGGCGCCAATGGCTGCTACCGTAGCCGGACCGGAACCGCTGATGGCTCCGAAGAACATGCAGGTCACAATGCAGGTCAGGCCCATTCCGCCGTACAGTCCACCCACGATTTCATCGGCAAGGGCCAGCAGGCGTTCGGAAAGACCGCCTGCTCCCATGAAAACACCCGCTGCAATAAAAAACGGAATGGCCATAATGGGAAAACTGTCTATGGAAGTAAAGGTAATCTGTGCCATGTAACCCACGGGGAGGGTGTCTGCGCAGATAATGGTGGCCAGGGTGGAAAGCCCAAGGCTGATGGCAATGGGCACACCCAGAATGCAGAGCAGGATAAAATAGCCGAATAGTACGGGAATCGGCTCAATGTAGCCAAAAATGAAACAGGGTGAAATGATGGCCATGGTAAGGGCCAACCCTGTAACACTGTCCTGTACTCCACAGGTTCTGAACTGACGGCTAAGGGACTGGAGAAGCCGCAGGGACATCAGGCCGAAGCCGATGGGCAGGATCAGATAGGGAACAAGAAAGGGGATGCGCATGGCCGGAGTGCTTTGCGGAAATTGCAGCAGGTTCTGGATTTTGCCGTACCCGAACCAGGCAATGGTGAGAGTGAGGCAGAGAAAGAGAACCTCCACAATTATCCAGCTGATCCCCTGAAATCTGGGGGACAATTTGTCATAAATTATATCCACCCGTATGGATGAGCGTTTTCGGATGGAAAAGCTCAGGGCAAGGTAGGATATCCAGATAAAGATATATCTGGATAACTCTTCGGCCCATACGGAACCGCCGGCCCTCTCAATGAAACTGACAAGGATGTACCGGTAGAAGACCTGCCAGGTAATGAAAAAAATGATGGCCAGAAGGCCGGTGACCATGAAGATGGATTCAAAGTTTTCGTTAATCCAGTGCAGGGGGCTTTGTTTTGTTCTTGCAGCTTCCATGCAATCGCCCTCGTTTGGGTAAAAAGTTGGCAGCAGAAAGGGTGTTCTCCCATAAGAGAACACCCTGATCATGATGTCGGGTATTTATTTCTGGGTTTCAGCAATCAGCCGGAGAAGTTCTGCTGGGATTTCCTTTGCAAACTTCTGGCGGACGGGTTCGGTTCTGGTTTTGAGTTCAGCGCGCTGCTCCGGGCTGAGTTCGGTAATTTCTATGCCTCTGTCCCGGAAGGCCTGCCAGGCAAGCTCTTCAAGTCGCAGGGTTTCAGCCCTCTGCCATGCTGTGGCTTCCCGTGCGGCTTCCGTTATAATGTTCTGCTGCTCCGGGCTAAGGCGATCCCACCGGTTTTTGTTCATCAGCAGAATATGCATGGAATAATTATGCCTGGAATCCATGGCATAGCGAATTACTTCGGTGTGTTTGGCATCGTTGAGCAGGGAGAAGGTATTTCCCTGGGCGTCCACAGTACCCTGTTGCAGGGCTGTGTAGGTTTCACCCCAGGCAATGGGAGAAGGGTTCATGCCAAGCTCCAGAGCAACGGCGACCTCTACAGGGGAGGCCGTTGTGCGAACTTTCAGATTCCTTAAATCCCCCACTTCACGAAGGGGTTTATTGGTGGATACAAAATTTCTGTATCCATATTCACTGAACATAATGGTTTTTAACCCCACGCTTTCGGCAACACGATCCAGCGCCCGGCCCAGTTCTCCTTCGTCCAGGGCCTTATAAAGATTTTCCTGGTAGGCCGCATCGGTGATGTAGGGGAGGTCAATGGCCATATAAGCCGGAGAGAAGCTTGCCATGTTCGGTGAGGAGCTGGAAGACATATCCAGAGTTCCTGCCTGTGCAGCTTCCGTTGTAACCCTGTCACTGCCCAGCTGGCAGTTGCCGAAGATCTGGATTCTGATCCGGCGGTTACTTTTTTCTTCTACAAGCTCTTTGAATTTTTCATAGCCAACGGTCACGTTATTTCCCGGAGCCATGGGGTGGGCCAGTCTCAGGGTGACGGGTCTTTGGGCCAGTGCTATTCCGGGAAGGCAGGACAGCAGGAAGATGGTGGCCATAATCCAGACGACTTTTTTTTTCATGGTTTCCTCCTCAGGGTAAAAAGCTGTTATCAGATCACATTACACGCTGGTTTCACAGAGTTGTGACTTTCTATTTACACCCATTCTTGTATGGGTTTTTGATCTGGTTTTGCCTGTTGCAATTGCTGTTCCATGTTGACAGGACTGCCTGGAAGGAAAAAGGGGAGAAGATGGGAGGGAAAGTTGATAATTATGGATGATCAGTGGGGATAGGTCATCTTTATGGTGCAGATATGCATCGGAAGCCGGTGGGTGGGCGGCATGGCTTCTTGTGCTTGTTTTTTTGGCAATGACTTTGAATCTCAATGTTTTGTTGCCGGTGTGCTGTGTGGGCTGTCTGTTTGGCTGTTGCGTTTATGCGCCGATTTTTGGTGCGATCATGGAGTTTGCACAGGCCTGTTGCAGGAATGGGACTGGCGGAAGCAATTTTTTCTCCCATTATTGGGTCTTATAATCGATATATGATTTTTTTTCTTGTATATTAAGTGTTTATTGCTGTTTGCTCCAGTGTTTGAAAAAAGACAAAAGGTGAAAAAATATTGATTTTGTTAATTATTTTTTGTCTAAAAATGGTTTTCTGTAAAATTATTATTAATGTGCGATATCGGCGACAGGCTGCCATATCCGGTGGATAAACCAAGCGTTTTTTTGATCCTGCAGAAGTTCTGCCTGAATTCTCTTGTCAGAAAGAAAGGATGCCGGTGCTACCGTATTCTGCCATGGAGTTTTGCATGATATGGATGTGTATGATTTTGCGGACTCGGCCCGGAAGCACACCATGGCTCAATCGTGCTGGATAATCAGCAGCTCGGATTTCTGTCATGGTAGAATGACAAGAAACATGGCCCGTATCAGTTTTGCACAGCTTGGCTGTGACTGAAAATGTTCAGAATAAAACAGAGGTCAGACTCCGGATAAAACAGCCTCCTCCGGAACCCGACGGAATGAGGGGTTCGTACCGTACATGGTCCACCCACCCGGCATCCTTACCGCTGCTGACGATCTCATCTTTTCTGTACGTCCACTCGAGTACATGGTCACCCCCGGGCAGGGCGAAGGAACGGGTTTCCCAGTCCCTATGGCCGGAAATCCTTTCTGCTGGTTCTCCATTGATGGAAAATTCCAGAAAATCATAGTCTTTTTCAGATGAAACCATCCAGTTGAAGCGCAGGGTCCCCGGACCGTTCACCCCGGTTCTGAGAATGGATTGCTGGTTATCGCGGAGCATGCCGCTGCGAGCGGCACTGCCTCCCTGAGCGGAGCTGCTCGTATCGCCAAACCATTCTGCCTCTCCAAGGCTTTCCCATATGAGATGACCATTGTTCAGGGCCTGAGCAAGGGGAAGGAGATAGAGGGCCGTGACCACCCTGTTGCTGTCCATGGTGATGGTGCAGTTTCTTCCGTTTGGGGCAGGGCAGCCGGACCAGCCTTGAAAAATGGATTCGCCGGACTGGAGGGGAGCCGTAAGGGTGAAGGTGCTGCCTTCCTGTGCGTGGGTGATGACATAGGGGGTAGTGCCGCCGTAGCCCGTTGGTGTGGAGTTTATAATGACGCTCTCCGTTCCCGATGCCTGAACGGTGAGAATGGGGCTGGTCATGCTGCTCCGGTATGGCTCTATGTTGCGGGCCATACCCTGATTGAACCAGTTGAAGTTGAATAAGGGGTTGCCTGACTCCGTGTATTGGATGTTGTTGGAGGCATACCATCCATCGTACTGACCATTCCAGCCCATATGAATATGGATCTGATCGGGATCGGACCGGTAGCCGCTGACCACCACGGCATGGCCATAGCGGCGCTTGCCATCGACCTCTTCGGCTATGCTTAGAATAGCGGGCCTGCCATTTTCCGTTTCTTGCCGGAAGAGATTCATCCATGCGCTGTCTGACATATATTCCGCTCGGTATGCCCACTCAATGGTGTCTTTGTACCGGAAATAGCGGGGAAGTACGGTGAGAATATCGTCGGTGAAGGCCATGGAAGCGGTGGGGCCGAACTCCATTTGAAAGGCCATGGCCACGTCCGCTGCCAGCATGGACAGGGCTTTTTGTTGCAGGGTGGTTGTAACATCGGCGGCTGCATCCGGCATTTGATGCCAGTCGTAGGTCCGGGTACTGAAATTTTGTTGGAGGGTGATGGTTTCGTTGCCGTTGTTCCACTCGTAGTCAATGCTGTCACGTCCCATGGGTGGCCAGCGGTGGTAGTGCATGATCTGAGTTGTGGCGGTGGCGACACAACCCACAAGGGTAGGGCTGCCATCGTGCCACAGGGGAGTTTCCAGATTGAATGGATAGCTTTGTCCCCAGAGGCTTGTTACCAGAGGACCGATGAAAACAGGGGCAGATGGGCCGGGGTCTCCGTCCCGTCCGTCTGCGGTATTCTGCTCTCTTCTTTTTTCCAGCTGGTACCAGAGCCGGGTATTGGCAGAGTGATCCGCAAAGGAACCTGCACCGGCACCATCTCTGGCAGAAGGGGGCTGTCCGAGCATCTCGGCCAGATGGGAAAGCTCCTGAAGCATGGCCGTGAAAAAAGGAGGAATGCCCGCGGTCCGGTTCAGCCTCAGGGTGCTGGAATGGGAGAACAGTTTGATGGGTGGCAGGGTGTCATGGGCGCTGACAAGGATATGGCCTCTGGGGGAGATGATAAAATTATAGGCCACGGGCTTTTCATTGTAATAAAGGGTTTCCATGTCATGAATGCGGGGATAATGGGCGGAGTCCGACCAGTCATCCGAGTTTTCCACCTGATGGTCCAGCCAGTTTTCCGCAACCTTCCAGGCCCGCTGCATATCTACAGGAGCAGCCTGAGCAGGCAGCAGGAGGATGGAGAAAATGAGCAGGAAGGCAAATGAAAGGGCGGGAAATCTTTTCATGGGCTGGCTCCGGTATGATAGGGGATATTCACGGGTGGAAAAAGGCTTTTCTGTGGTTCTTTTCTCACTTTTTCAGTATTCTGTACAGCCTGTCATGGGCCGTTATCCTTCTTGGGACACTATCCATGTGAATCTTTTTAACCAGAACAGGAGGCTTTGAGCATGCCCCTTCCCTTCACATCCGGTCTTCCGGGGCTGGATCAGGTTTTTAAAGGCGTTATGGCCGGGGATAATATTGTCTGGCAGATTGACAGTATTGATGAATATAAGGCGCTGGTCATCCCTTTCACGGAAGCGGCGGCAAAGCAGAGGCGTCGTCTTATCTATTTCCGTTTCGCCACCCATCCCGTATTGCTTCCGGAGGACAGTCCGGCGGAAGTGCATCATTTTGACCCTCATATGGGGTTTGAACGGTTTGTCACAAAGATTCATGGTGTTATCGAGGAAGCCGGTTACGGTGCCGCCTATGTGTTTGACTGTCTTTCCGGACTGGCAGGAGCATGGAAGTCCGACCAGATGCTGGGAAATTTTTTTGTTCTGACCTGTCCGAGGCTGTACGAACTGGAAACGGTGACCTACTTTGCCCTGCAGCGCAATGCCCATTCCGCCTTTGCAACGGATCCCATTACGGCTACCACCCAGTATCTGCTGGATATCTTCCGGTATAACAACCGCATGTACATTCGCCCCATAAAGGTTCAGTACCGGTCCACTTCAGCCATGAATACCATTCATTTCTGGGAGGATGACAATACCTTTCCTCCGGTTACGCGCAGTGCCCTGATTGCGGAAATTCTGGCATCCGCCCGCTGGCCGGGGCTCCATGCGGAAAGGAAAATTGGTTTCTGGCGCAGAATTTTTACAGATGTACCCAGGGTGCTGACGGAATCCAGAGCCGGCCTTATCCCGAAGGAAAAGGAGGAAAAGCTGTTTATTCGTCTTGCCCGCCTCATGCTTTCCAGAGACGAGCGCATGCTGGAGCTGATTCGGAAATACATGACCCTTGAGGATGTGCTGGCCATCCGGGACCGCATGGTAGGCATCGGCTTCATTGGCGGAAAGGCTGTTGGAATGCTGGTGGCACGGGCCATTCTCCGACAGAAGGGCAGTCGGTTTCAGGATCTTATGGAAACCCACGATTCCTTTTATGTGGGTTCCGATGTTTTTCATACCTTTCTTGTGAGAAACGGTATCTGGTGGATACGGCAGAAGCAGCGCAGGCCGGAAACCTTCCTTGCCGACATTGCGGAAGCCCGAACCCGCATCAAGCAGGGTGGCTTCATACCCTACCATATGGAACAGTTCATGAAAATCATCGATTATTTCGGTGAGTCGCCCTATATCGTACGGTCAAGCTCCCTTCTGGAAGATAATTACGGCAATGCCTTTGCAGGAAAATACGACAGTGTTTTCTGTGTGAATCAGGGCTCACGGGAAGCCCGGCTGGAGACGCTTTTGCATGCCATACGCCATGTCTATGCCAGCACCATGAGCGAGAATGCTCTTTGCTACCGTAACCAGAGGGGGCTTCTGGATAAGGATGAACAGATGGCCCTGCTGATTATGAGGGTATCGGGCCAGCCTTCGGGAAAGACCTTTTATCCCCATGCGGCGGGTGTAGGATTTTCCTATAATCCCTATGTATGGAACCGGGAAATTGATCCAAAAGCCGGAGTCATTCGTCTGGTTTTCGGTCTTGGCACACGGGCTGTGGACAGGGCTGATGATGATTATACCCGGGTGGTGGCTCTGAATGTGCCGTCCCGACGGCCGGAGGCCAACTTTGATGAGGTTTGTGAATACTCCCAGAAACGAATGGATTATCTCGATCTTGCGGCCAACAAGCTGGTGTCGGGCTATTTTTCGGAACTCGGTCCCCAAAACCGGGATCTGCCTCTGGAGCTGGTGGCTTCTCTGGCGGGAGGAGGTCTGCTCAGTAAGGGGCCCAGACACTGGATTGTCACCTTTGATAAACTGCTGACAACCACTTCTTTTGTGGAAGACATGAAGGAAATGCTGCAGGAACTGGAACGTGCCTACGAGCATCCCGTGGATATTGAATTTGCCGTAAATTTCATGGAAGATGCTTCCTACCGGATCAATCTTTTGCAGTGCCGTCCCCTGCAGGTAGAGGGTGTGGATGAGGTGGCCCTTCCTGAAGTGGAGATAGCTCGTGAAAACCGCATTCTTGAAGCCAGAGGTGCCGTGGTGGGCCGCAGCCGGATTCTTCCCGTTGACCGTTTCATCTACGTGGTTCCCAGTTTGTATGCCGGGCTTCCCGTTAAGGAACGCTATGAAGTGGCCCGGATCATCGGACAGCTGAACCGAATGACGGACAGAGAGAATTGTAACCTCATGGTCATGGGGCCGGGACGATGGGGAACAAGCAGCCCGGACTTAGGTATTCCAACCCATTTTTCGGAAATTGACCGGGTGCGTGTACTCTGTGAAGTGGTGACCATGCGGGAAAATCTTATTCCTGATGTGTCTCTGGGAACACATTTTCTGAACGAACTGGTGGAGATGAATATGCTTTATCTGGCCCTTTTCCCGGAGGGGGAGGGCAATGACCTCAAAGAAACCCTTTTTCTGGATGCGCCCAACAGCCTGCTCTCTTTTCTGCCCGGTGCGGAAAAGTGGCAGGACATGATCCGCGTGCTGGAAACCTCCTCCCTTGTGCCAAAGGATACCCGGATTACCCTCATGGCGGATGCGGTGGAGCAGAAAGTGGTGGTATTTCTGGATAAGCGGCCGTAGCCGGAAGAGTACGGGATTCAGGGTGAAAAAATAAGGATGGGGGCGGAGACCACGCAGTTTCTGCCCTTTTCTTTGGCCCTGTACAGGGCTGCATCCGCCTCACGGACAAGATCCTCCGCCGTGAAACTGTCCGATGGGATAATGGTGGCCGTACCGGCACTGACGGTAACCACGCCAGCGATGGGGGAGCCTGCATGCTCCATGGCCAGATTCTTCACGGCCATGCGGATGGTGTCTGCCACTTTTTCAGCACCTTTTTCATCTGTTTCCGGAAGAATCAGGATGAATTCCTCCCCTCCATAGCGGGCAAGGAAATCTTCCGGCCTGTGGATTCCCGAGCGCAGGGTATGGGCTACGGCAATGAGGCAGTCATCCCCTTTCTGATGGCCATAGGTGTCATTGTATTTTTTAAAAAAATCCACATCACACATGATTACGCTTAATGGAAATTTCCTTCGTTTCAGGGAGTTCCAGATGCGTTCCAAATAGCTGTCACAGTGACGGCGATTGGCAACTCCCGTAAGTCCATCCTGATGGGCCAGTTCCTGAAGTCGCAGATTGAGTTGCTCCAGCTGCGCCGTGCGTTCCGCTACCCGTTCTTCCAGTGTGCGGGAATATTCCTGCACCTGTTCGTACAGTCTGGCATTTTCAAGGGAGATGGCAGCCTGGGAGCACAGGGTTTTCAGGAGGGAAATATGGCTGGTCCGGAATGCGCCTGTGGTGAGGTTGTTTTCCAGATAGAGAAGCCCCAGAAGCTTTGAGTGGCGGCGGATGGGCAGGCAAAGTACGGAAAGGGGCTGGTGGCTGAGGATATAGCCGTCTGCTGCAAAATCATGATCCAGGCGGGCGTCATCCATAACGAGGTGGTTACCGGACTGAGCCACGTACTGGGCCAGGCGCAGGGGGTAGGAGGTGATGTCCTGGATTTCCGGGCCTGTCTTCACTTTGTCTTCGTTCTGCCATCGGGTATGGGCGCGGGCTTCTATGGCAAAACCTCCACCGGGTCTGGGAGCCAGAAGGATGGCGTATTCTGCGCCTGTACTTTCCAATACTGCTGTCATGAGGGTCTGCAGCAGACGCTCCAGCACGATTTCACCGGAAATGGCGCGGGTAACCCGAAGTATGGCATCCAGATCCACCATGCGGCTGTCCGGTAGTGGAATGCTGCTGAGGCGGGTGTCGTTGTCGCAGATGTTACCGGGCAATCTGTTTTCGCAGAGGCCGGGGGTGTGTTGCTGCAGTGCTGCTGCTTTGGCGTCGGCTCCCCATAGCCGGTAGCCGAGAAGGGCATCGCCGGAGTGGAGATCTCCATAGCTGGCATAGCCTGTTTCTGACCAGAATCTGGCGGCACTTTCATTGCTGAGTGCCTCTATGTTGAGGAACTTGTTTTTTCTGGCATCGGCAGCCGCTTCCGCATACAGGCGAAGTGCTTCTGCCGTATGTTTCTGGAGACGGGCGTTTTCTGCTTCCAGAAGGAGATGGCGGCAGAGAAAATTCTCCGGACAGTTTTCTGCCCATATGCGGTTATGTTCCCGGTAGTGGGAAAGCCGTTCCTCATAATAGTTTTTCTCATCCCGGTCCAGCTGGTGGAAAACGGCACCGATGGCCAGGGCAAAATAGAATCCATGTTCTGCAAGGATCACCATGCCGGGAACGGAAAGCATGAATTCCTCAAAGGCTCTGCCATGGTAAAGGGCCTGCTCCCACCGGCTGAAGTAACATGTCTGGATCAGCTTTATGGTATGGTAGAAGGCAAGCCCCATGGCGTTGTCTTCTCCTTTCATAAAGGCAAGGAAGTCCTGTTCCGTGAGAATTTCCGTATCCAGGCTGTCTTGGTCACGTGTTTTGCCCATGAGGCTGCAGATGAGATTGAAGTGCATCTGAATGATGGGAAGGATGGGTTGAGAAGTGGTCTTCCGGGCCATGGCAATCGCCTGGGAAGCTTCCTCGTACAGCTCCGGAAGGAGGGCGGACCGGGCAAATCGCAGGGATGATGTGTTCAGAAGGAGGAATGCTACATGAAGAAGGTCTCCGGCTTCAATGGTGGCCTGGTAGCATTCCTGCCACAGCGGGTCGCATTGGGTAAAGGGCTCCTTCCAGAACTGGGTATACATGGAGAAATAGACGAAAAGCCTGCCCCGCAAACCGGAGTTTCCCTGTTTTTGGTTGAGGGCAAGGGCCATTCGGCCAAACTGCCAGGCCTCATCATAGCGGTGCTGTTCTGTAATGCAGCAGGAATAGGCGGCATAGGCATGGGCAGAAAGTTCCGAATGTCCGTATTGCAGACCAATATTCATCACGGTGGTTATGAGGCAGATCATGCACCATGGCCGTCTGCTTCGTGTTTGGACGCTTGCTGGCAGGGTCGTGATGAGAAGTCTGAGCACTGCCTCCATCCTTGCATTCTGAATGGGGGGCAGATCGGTCAGATCCTGTATGGCCCGGTCTGCCATCAGCTGTCTGAATTGTCTGTCAAGGTTCAGCCAGTCTTTTTCGGAGGGGTCTGTTTTGAGTATTATGTTCCACTGGCTGAGAACCCGGGAGCAGAGCAGCAGTGCTTCTTCCATTCTGTTGCCGGTGATATGGATCTGAAGCTGACGCTCATGAATACGGCTGCGATCCATCTCGTTGTCTACCCCCTGAAGCATGGTGGAGAGGAGGGCCTCTCCTTTGCTGAAGTGACCCTGGAAGACCTCACAATCCGCCTGAATAAACATGAGTTCCAGCCAAAGACTGTGGTGGTGCAGCCATGCCTGTTCCGGAAGCAGGGAAAGTCCGGTTTTGGCATAGGCAAGCGCCGTATCAAAGGCGTTGATGGTTTTGGCTGTCCGGGCTGCCGTCAGATTGAGATCCGCGAGGTTCAGCCGTTCCCTGTTGTCCATCATCAGGCCTGCTCCCGCATTGAGATGCCGGATTACATCAAAGAGAGTATCTTTGCTGCAATCCGGATCACTGGCTTTCATCAGTCGTCCTGCCTGCAGGTGGATGCCTGCTTTTTCTTCCGTGGGTATCATGGCATAGGCTGCTTCCTGCACCCGATCATGGAGAAAACGGTACTGGTTGATAATCATGGGTGAATTCATTTTGTTTTCAGCTGGTTCTGGTTCTGAGAGTGCCTGTATCAGGCCCGCAGCGGTTGCCGGCATCAGTCCGTTGAAGATGGTTTCCGGTCGGCTCTGCTCGATAATGGCAAGGGTTCCGATGGTAAAACTGTTCCCTATGCAGGCTGCCCGGGAAAGGAGGTGGCGGGTGGACCGTGGGAGCCTGCTGAGTTTTCCGATCATGAGATCGGCCACATTGCATGTGATTCCCATCCTGCGGATATGAGAAAGATCATAATCCCATGTCTGATGCAGGGGGTTGAAGCGCAAGGCTTTTTCCTCGTGCAGGGTGCCGAGAAACTGATTGACAAAAAATGGGTTGCCAGCGGTCTTTTCCTGAATCAGTTCCGTCAGCTCCCCAACGGTGTCCGCCGGACGGAGCAGGCTGTCTCCGATCATTTGCCCCAGATCTTCTTTTTTCAGCGCTTCCAGCATGATGCAGAAGGAGGATGGGTTTTTTGACCGGATTTCATCCATGGCCGCAAGCAGGGGGTGCGGGAGGGTCACTTCATTATCCCTGAAAGAGCCTATCAGGAAAAAATAGCGAATGTCCTTATCCGATGCAATCTGCGTGATCAGGTCAATGGAAGAGGGGTCCGCCCACTGAAGGTCATCCAGAAACAGGGTGAGGGGGCGTCCTGGTTCGCAGCAGGCCATGAGAAATTGTTTAAAAACAAATTGAAAACGGTTGCGGGCTTCGCTCATTCCCACTTCAGGAACGGGGGGCTGAGATCCGAGAATGAGTGCAAGATCCGGTAGCCGGTCGATGATAATCTGTCCGAAGGCACCGAGGGCCGAAGCCAGATGCTGACGACGGATGGCAAGAGCTTCCTCACCCAGTCCCAGATAGTGCCGTATCAGTCCGGAGAAGGCCTGTGCAAGAGCACTGTAGGGTGTGCTGCCCTGCAGCTGATCGAATTTCCCCTGAATGAAATAGCCCCAGGACCGCGTAATGGGTTTGTATATTTCCCGAACGAGTGCTGTTTTGCCACATCCCGGGTATCCTCCGATAAACACGCTGCGGTTGTTTCCGCAGGAGGCTTCTTCAAAAGCGGCAACCAGCAGGCTCACCTCCCTGCTGCGGCCATAGAGTTTCTGGCATATCTGAAATTTTTCAGGTATATCCCGCTGGCCCGGGGTAAACGGACTGACGGTATTCTGCCTCCAGCGATCCCGGCATGTCCGGAGGTCGGAGAGAATTCCCTTCAGGCTTTGGTAGCGGTCTTCGGGGTTTTTGGACATCAGCTTCATGACCACCAGGGAAAGGTCGGCGGGAATATGCGGACATCGGATATGAAGATCTTCGGGCTTACGGGCAATATGGCAGTGGATGAGTTCCAGCGGATCCTTGCTTGCAAAAGGCAGCCCGTTGCTGAACAGCTGGTAGAGGGTAACGCCCAGTGCATAGTAGTCCGTACGGTAGTCAACGCTGCGGTTCATGCGGCCGGTCTGTTCCGGAGAAATGTAGGCCACGGCTGTGCCAGATGAATGGGAATGGTGAGGAAAGGGTTCTACATTGGGCAGTATGCTGGCTGTGCTGAAATCAATAACAGCCACCTGTCCGGTATGGGTATGGATGATAAGATTGGACGGATTGATATTCCGATGGATAATCCCGGCCTGATGGACCTTTTGTACGGCTTCTGTGATGGCAATGGAAAGGGACAGGGCGCTGTCAGGGGGGAACGGCTGAAGCAGGTGCTGTTCCAGAGAAATGGCACCTGTATCGTCAAAAATCAGCATGAGCAGATTGCCATGTTTTTCCATACGGCAGCGGCCATATACTCCGTGCCGTGCCAGATGGAGTCCCACATTGTAGGCCTGCATGTAGCCCGCAATATCTGCCGGAGAATGGGAACGGAGGAGTTTGAGGATAAGGGATTTCCCCTTCTTGTCATCCGTGGCCCTGTAGATAAGGGAGCGTTCTGACTGGTGGACTGTGGATTCAATGCGGTAATGCCTGATGTGCATGGTACACCGCCTGTGGTTGAGATGGCTGGGAGGGCAGCGATCAGTCTGCAGCGGAAAGAGCGACATGGGAAAGAAATCGTTTGGTTGATTTCGGGTATACCCTGCAGAGGAAAGAAATGGGGTGGGGCAGAGTTAGAAGTATGAAAAGAAAAATAACCCGGATGGACCCGCAGGTCAAGCTGTACCGGCTAGGGGACCATCACCTGCAGCCAAAGTCTTTGTTCGGGGTGCTGTTGGGAGGATGGAATGGAGGAAAAGGGTTCTTGAATTTTAAAAGATTTTACTTGACAGGTTTTTTGTTTTTAATATATTATGGTTAAAAGTTTTTTGAAGGGCGAGCTGGTTTGGTATGGAAATTGTTTATTTCCGGCCCGGAACCGTCGTCCTCCCCCCCTCGTCCGCATTCTGCCCCTTTGTTAGGGCTGGTGCGGGTGTTTTGGTTTAAGCCCCCCATGGTTTCTGTTACTTTGTATGGATTGCTATGGTTGGTGTGCGGGATGTTTGTTCTACGGTTTACTATTATAATTTTTAACCTCGTTTTTTTACAAATTTTCAAAAGGAGCCAATGATGAGAAGCGACGAAGTGAACAATATTCTGATGCTGCTGGGTAGTGCACATTTTACGGATTCACCGGGTATTTTCCCCCAGAGATATGGTGAACCCGCTCCGCAAGCAACGGAAGGCAACAGGCTGTCCGTCCTGATCAGGGAACGGGACAGGCTTGCAGAGCAGCTGAAGATGAAAAGCAGAGAGTATGATGAGTTGGTGCGCTCTCTGGGATCAACCAAAAGACTGAGAACGGTCTGATCAGGATGCTGTTGGAAATCTGTGAAAAAACGGAACGAGGCTCTACGGTATTTTTCTTTTCAGAACCCCGCGAAGCATATCTTTCTTGAAACGGAAACCAGGAATTTTTTCCACGGAGAAGCCCTGCTCTGACAAGGCTCTGCGTACAAAACCAGCTGCCGTGAAGGTGGCAAAGGTACCACCCCGGGCTGTCCATTTGCCCATGGTCTGGAAAAGATTCCTGGACCACATCTGAGGGTTGACGCCTGGTGAAAAACCATCCAGAAACCAGGCGTCAACTTCTTCCTCCATCCATCCATCCAGCTCAGCCGCATCGGCCAGAATCAGGTCCATGCCCATTCTCTGTTCCGGAAAAAGAAGATGTTTTTTCCCGGGACTGCATGCCGGGTAATGATCAAGAAGAAGACGGGAAAGCCCATGGAGTGAGGGCCATGCTTTATGGATTTCTGCCAGATGTCCTTTGGGAATGGGGTGTTTTTCAATGGACGTATAGTGAAGAAAGGCACCCGATGGGGCAAATCGTCGCCAGAAATCCATGGTCAGAAGAAAGTTCAGTCCGGTGCCAAAACCCGTTTCACATATATGAAAGACGGGCTTTTCCAGCCATCGGTGGGGAAGACGGTTCTGTTGCAGAAAAATATGGCAGCTTTCAGCAATGGCTCCGGCTTTGGAAAAATAACTGTCTTTGTAAAGGGGCGAGACAAGAAGACGGTTTGGTTCCCATACGGGGCATACTTCACAGAAATCCATGGGTGCCTGTAACTCCGCAGAAGGCAGGGTGAGTGTGCCGGGGTCTGTCACAGCTTTGGGGTCCTTATGCTTTGGTGTCTGCTCCGGAGAAGGGTTGCATGCTTTTTGTTGGAAGTGCAGCGTTTGTGTTTACGCCGTTCCCTCAAAGAGCGGTGTGCTGAGATAACGCTCGCCTGTGCTGGGAAGTACTGTGGCAAAGGTACGTCCGGCTCCCTCCGGTCTGTCGGCCAACCGGAGGGTGGCGGCTACCGCAGCCCCGGATGATATGCCACAGAGAATGCCGAAGGTGCGGGCCAGCCACCGGGCCTTTTCCATGGCTTCTGCACCGGAAATGCCTATAACGTCATCCATGAGGCGGGTATCCAGAATGGGGGGAATCAATCCGGCTCCAATACCCTGTATGGGGTGGGAGCCTGCCTGACCGCCGGAAAGAACGGGAGATTCTTCAGGCTCCACAGCGACAGCGCGGAAATCAGGATTTTTTCTTTTGAAATAACGGGCCACACCGGTCAGGGTGCCGCCTGTCCCCACACCTGCCACAAAAACATCCAGCTTTCCATGAAGATCCCTGTCCATCTCAACGGCTGTTGTCTTTTCATGGGCTGCCGGGTTGGCGGGGTTGGCAAACTGATCCGGCATGAACATGTGATTGTTTTTTATAAGGATTTCTTTGGCAGCATCCATGGCTCCTGTCATTCCGGCGGATGCGGGTGTAAGCACAAGGTTTGCTCCGAGAAAGCGAAGCAGCTTTTTCCGTTCAAGGCTCATGCTTTCCGGCATGGTAAGGGTGAGCCGGTAGTTTCTTGCCGCACAGATGGCCGCGAGGGCAATACCCGTATTGCCACTGGTGGGTTCAATGATATGACTCCCCGGCCCGATTTTTCCTTCCTGCGCTGCTATGGTGAGCATGGCTTCTGCAATGCGGTCTTTGACACTGCCCAAAGGGTTGAAAAATTCCAGCTTGGCGAGAATGCGTGTTCCCTTTGCTTTCAGCTGCGGAGGGGTGATGTCCACCATGGGCGTCCTGCCCACGGCAGCTGGGATATCCGTATAAAGGGTCATGGAGAGTCTCTCTTTTTCGGGGTCTGCTGCACACTGAACCGGAACCGGATGAGCATGATGCCATTTTCAGTCCCAACACACCGGCAAAAATCAGCCCTGTTCTGAAAAATGTAAAAAAACGAAGGTATAAGCGGTTATAGCTGCGTCTATGCCCACAGGGTATTGTTTATTGCAGAGCCGGAAGTTGCGCAATGCAGGATCTGGATCCGTCAGCGGAAGGCGATGGCCGTACCGTAACAGAGAACTTCCGAAGAGGTAGACATGATGGCCGATGTGCCGTAGCGGACGCAGATTACTGCGTCCGCGTTCATGGTCTGGGCCTGAGCCATCATACGATTCATGGCCGTTCGGCGGGATTCTTCCAGAAGCTGGGTGTATCCTCTGAGTTCACCGCCGATGAGGGATTTCAGCATGGCCAGGATATCCCTGCCAAGATGTTTGGTAAAAACCACGGAGCCTTCCGCAAGGCCCAGTACCGTATAGCTGGTAATGCCGGGAATTTTGTCTGCCGTTGTGATGATCATCATGGGGTCCTCTGCTGTCGTTCTGTGGTAGGGGAGTTGCTGAAAGACGCCTGCATGTCTTTCTTTTTTCTATCACAGACAGCAGTTTTTGAAAAATCATTCAAGGCCAGTCTGCGTACCTGAAAGTTTTCTGCCGTATAGATGCAGAGACCGTCGCAGAATACGGCCGCCTGACAGCTCAGCCCTTCCCTTTCATCCTTAAAAATTTCCTTCACATTGATAACACAGTGCATGGCCGCACTGCCGGGCCGGATCTGGCCTCTGTAGGTCCAGCTGTGGCTCTGGGGGGTGACAAGAAAATCCTCCATGGGCCTTTTCAGTATCCGGGAGGCTGTCCAGCAAAGGGTGGTGAAGACCGCCTGAAGCCCGAGGGAGCCGGGGCATACGGGGTCGTCCTTGAAATGGGCGTGGAAATACCAGTCCTGATCGGAAATATCCATGACAGCAAGGGTTTCACCAAGGCCTTTGGCTCCGCCCTTTTCTTCAAAGGAAAGGATGCGGTGGACCATGCGGAAGGCCTGTTCCGGATTGTTGTCCGGATGGGGCAGGGGGCTGTTTATCCCAAAATCGTGGATGACTTCCATCCCTTTCAGATTTTCCGGAAGATCAAGGCCCAGAGGTGCGGCCATTCCCTTTTGATCTGACAGGGATTCTTTGGTGAAAAAACCAAAGTGGGTTGTGCATTGTAAAACGGGCTTTTTCCCCTGAAAGCATGCAATCTCGAAAAAGAGAATCTGCAGATCGCCGTTTTTCACGTAGCGGGTCAGGGTGGCTTTGGTTTCAATTTCTTCTCCATGGAAAACAGGGGCAAGGATGGTTGCATCTCCTCCGAGGTTTCTGAAGAAAAGATCCCTTTCGCTTTTCAGGGAACATCCCATCCAGGCTGCCATGAGACCGCAGGGCTGCAGGGCGGCCTCCAGAAGCAGGGCATAGGGGAGATGGCTTTTTTCATGCCCGAAGTCCGGGTTTGCAGCTTCCGGATGCCAGATGGCGGTGATCTGGCTTTTTTCCGCAATGTGGCCCGGCGTGAGATGGGCATGGCTTACGGCGTCCACCGTGAGATAGGGAGGCCGTGGAAGTCGGGCGAGAAAACGTCCCTGATCAAAGGGGGCGTAGGTTTTTCCTAGGGCTTCTTCCGCACGGCCATCGCAGAAGGCAAGGAGTCTTTTTTTGTCCCACAGGGGTTTTTCTTCTTCTGTTTCTGACCAGATGGCGGCAAGACCTTCCCTGTCCGTTCCCTCCAGCATGAGGCTCATGCCCTCAAAGCGGACAATGCATTTGCCATCGGCGTACATGAGGGCATCGGCCAGCACAAAGGGCTGGGGAGCAAAATCCATTTGGCGGATATGGATTTCATAGCGTACCTGCGATGTTTCCGGCGTTACCGGCCCCCGGCATTTGAGGCGGCTTTCGGCACCGGGCAGGGGCTCCCAGGAGCAGGTTCTGTCTTCAGGTATCCATCCTGTGGCCATGACGTACACCCGTAAGGTCTGCATGCAGCATTCATACATCAGGGTGCCGGGCATGACAGGATCATCGGAAAAGTGGCAGGTGAGAAACCAGTCGTCCGGGTGGATATCCGCCTCGCCGATGGCAAGGCCGCAGCCATAATGACCGCCCTTGGGGTCCATTTCCCTCATGCGGTGAACCAGCGCCAGCATGCCGCCGGGCAGACGGATCTTTTCTCCCATGGTTTTTCCTTTGAAAAGGGGACCAAAGGCCTTTTCAGCATCTCCTTTTCGCAGGGCTTCCATTTTTTCTTCGGAAAGGGCCGAGGCAGGAAAGCTGTGGATGGGGATGGCACCGGGGGCGATGCCCCTGTCCTTCATGATGGCCGGGAATCTCTCCTTTGGGATTACGCCTCCGGAATCACGGATTTCTTCGGGTGTGAAGAATCCGGCACAGCCCTTTTCCATGGTGATGAGTTTTTCCCTGCCGATGAATCCCGTAAAGCGGAAGAAAAAGATGTGGGTTTCTCCCTGCTGCACAAAACGCTGGATTTCGATTTCATAGCGCACCGTTTCACCGGGCCTTGGCAGTCTTCTGTGGAAGGATGCCACCGCATCCAGAAGACGGTAGGCCCTTGTGCCCTTTACCTGAAGATCTATGCCCATGTAGGCGCAGAGGAAGAGATCGGCCTGACCGGATTCAATGGCAATGGAAAAGGGGGTGCGGCCTCCGTCCAGATACCAGGCGTCTTCTTTTACTTCATGCTCCGTGACGATGGTTCCGGGTCCGGTGCGGCCCTTTACGGCATCAATGGAGAGGATTCGGTCCACCAGCAGCAGGGGTGGGGCCGGAAGCCGTACCCGCACAGGATAGCTGTCCACCGCAGCAAAGTCTTTGCCCAGAACCTTTTCTGCCTTGCCGATGGCAAATTCAAGGCAGGCTTCATGGTCAAAGGCAGGGGGCGGTGCAGCCGCAGGGGAAGGGGGTGGAGCCGTAGGTAAAGGGGGCAGAGGTGCAGGTAAAGGGGGGGCAACCCAGTCCGTGCCGCTTTCCTTGTTTCCCAGCAGGGTATCCAGAGTACGGAGGCGCTGGGCACAGCCATCAAGGTAGATTTGATGCAGGCGGCAGGTCTCCTTCTGTATGGAGGAAAACTGGCTGAAGGCCATTTTATGCAAAGGGTTTTCTGCCATGCCACCTTTTTTGATCCAAGGCTCTGCCACATGCCAGATGGCTCTGGCTCTGGTAATGCTGATGACTTCCGCCTCGTCTTTTTTGGAAAGGCTGAAGGCCAGATGGGGACGGTCTCCTAAGATACGGCGGATCATGCGGGTGCAGGAGTCCGATGGTCCCATCTCCACAAATATCCGCACACCGTCCTCCCATGCTTTGAGAACCAGTGATGGAAAATGAAAGCCCCGGAGGTTTTGGTCTAAAATGGCCGTACAGCAGCTCTTTGTATCCGGAGTAAAGGCTTTTTCGCTGGCACAGGAATAATAGCGGTAGGGTTGTGGATGAACGGGGAAGGTGTGCAGGGTTTCATAGGCATTGCGTGCGGGTTGTAAAGCATCGCAGTGTACGGAAATGACCCCTTCAAGGAAGATGGGAGCAAGGCCCAGATCCGCTGCCAGTTTTTCAATGTCCTTTTTTTCTCCTCCCACCACACATTCTTTGAAGGTGTTCACAATGAGGCGGCGCAGTCTGGGATAGGCGGGGAGCTGGCTGTCCAGTGTCTCCATTTCCACGGGAATGAGGGCGGCGGCCCAGCAAAAGGGTTCTTTATCTCCGATGCCCCATTGTTTCCGTAAAGCCCTGCAGGGACCGGAAAGTTCTTTGGTGAAAAGATCGGAGTCTTTCAGGCGCTGCTGCATGATTTCCGGGTTTTCCCAGAGGCCTGTGGCAAAAAATCCGGCTGTTTCTCCGAGGGAATAGCCCATCACCGCCTGGGCCGCAAAGCCTTCTTCTTCGGCAATGCGGGTCATGATGCGGCCATAGCGTACCTGGGCGAAAATGGCAGGGCTGGGGTCATCATTATGGTCCGGGGAGAGGAGAGGGATGGCTTTTTTATTGGAAAAGCTTTCTTCATCGGCCTTTAGGATGTGGGGCCAGAACTGTTCAAGGCTTTTTCCCATGCCATGGAAATGATTACCCGAGCCCGGATAGACAAAGGCCGCTTCTCCCCGGATGCCTTTTTGCAGGGAGGGCGCAAGGAAGGCGGCTCCTTCCCGGCCAGCAGGCAGGAGGGTCCGGCCTTCGGCGATGGCCTCTTCAAGGATGGCACACCAGGAGCCAATCCGTTTTACATCACAGGCCAGAAGGGCCGACCTGAACTCTCCTTCCGATGACCGGCAGGCTGCAAGGCTTGAAGCCTCGGGGAGAAGGGAAAGGTTTTTCACTTCTTCACGGAGAAGGCGGCAGGCCCGGATCAGCTCTTCTTTTGAATCGGCGCATAAAGGATAAACCTGTACGGGAGGGGATGGAGCTGCGGCTGGACTTTTCGGAGCATTGGGTGATGCCTGCTTTGTTTCCTGCCGGGGGAAGCGGGAAGGAAGGTTTCCTTCCGCTATGCGGAGCAGGCCTTGGCCGGAACTTTCCCAAGGCTTTTTCCCCGAAGCCTTTTCCATCTCTTTTTCCCATTTTTCCGGAGAGATCTCTCCAAGGATGGTTTCACCACATTGAATGGCATCTTCTTTTTTGCGGAGAATCAGGCAGATGGCACCGGAGAATGGCTCGTCTGCCATGCCTTCAAGGCCCCGGCAAAGGTAAGACAGGGGATGGCTGCGCATATCCGAGGCGGCAAGGATAAAGGCCTTGCTTTTCCCTTGTTCAAGGCTTTGCTCCGCCATGTGCAGGGCTTCGATGGTGGCTTTTCCATCGCCGGAGAGGGTGATGCATGGCCCGCCCAGCCCGAAAATCTTGGCCACCCGGCTGGCCGCCATGCTGGTGAGGGAGCCTGTAACGTGGTCCGCATCCAGAGGGGGAAGGGCAAGGGCTTGTTTATCTTTGGGAAAGGCCCATCTCAGGCTGAAGTCCGTTGCCGCAGGATCAAAATCAACCAGAGCTGTAAGACCCGTGGCTGCCCGTGTGCTTTGGTCCCAGTCCAGATTTTGAAGGGCATTTCTCACGCAGAGGAGCAGCGCCCTGTGGTCCGCCAGCATGGCTTCGCTTTCTTTCGGGGGGATGGAAAAAAGGCCGGGGGGAATGGGAGCTTCTTTTTTGTCGTAGCGTGCCGCACCCACGATGACAAGGGAGCTTTTCCTGCGTGAGGAAGGGATAAAGGGTCCGGGTTCCGGTGCTGTGGGTGCTTCTTCCACTATCATATGGGCGTTGATACCGCCAAATCCAAAGGCATTGACTCCGAAGGCTCTGGGCTTTACGCCTTTTTTCTCCCATGGCTCAGCCGAGTTGAGGATGCAAAAGGAGCTTTTTTCAAGGGGGCTTCCATGGGCTGCCTTATCAAATGATGGGGTGATGGGAAGAGTGCCTTTTTCAAGGCAGATCAACATGCGGCTGAGACCAGCGGCTCCGGCGGCCGTCAGCAGATGCCCGGTCATGGATTTAACCGAGGCCAGGACGGGTCCCTGTTTTCTGCTCTTGCCGAAAATTTCTTTAAGGCTGAGAATTTCCACGGGATCTCCCGTGGGTGTGCCCGTACCATGGCATTCCACGGCATCCAGATCCTGAGGCGTCATACCCGCCATGGACAGGGCCTGTGCCATGGCCCGGATCTGTCCTTCGGATCTGGGGGCCAGCACATTGCCGCCGATGTCGTTGGAAAGGCCGATGCCCCGGATGACGCCTAAGATGGGGTCCTGATGTCTGAGGGCATCTTCCAGTCGTTTTAAGGCAAAGAGTCCGCAGCCTTCCCCCACCACAAGGCCATCGGCCCTTTCATCAAAGGGGCGGCAGTATCCCGAAGGAGAAAGGGCTTTGAGCTGGGTGAAGCCGATCTGAAGAAAGGAAATGTCGGCTCTGGAAATGCCACCGGCCAGCATGAGGTCCGCGCGTTTTTCCCGTAAGATATCACAGGCCAGACGGAGGGCCACAAGGGAGGAGGCGCAGGCCGCATCCAAAGTAAAGACAGGCCCGCCAAGATGCAAAGCCCGGGCCGTAATCAGGGCAGGACTGCCCGTGACTCCGAAGCAGGGGTTTGTGCCATTGTCCGTAAAGTATGATTTTCCCTTAAAGGATGTGCGGGCAAGCCGGGTGATGCTGTCCGTGGGAAGCCCGAGAAGACCCGTAATCAGCCCCGTTCGTTTCTTAAGGCTTTCCCTTGCCTGGCAGCTATGGAGAAGGCCTGCTGTATTGTGGACAAGAAGTCTTGGGAGGGGATCTGTGAACCATTCCTTTCTCATGCTGCTTTCAGGAAAAGGAGACAGGGTTTCGGGAAGGGGAGCCAGTGCCGCCATGGTGCTGATGGTCCTGTCCGGAAGATGGCTTTCCGAAAGAAAGCGGGCCTGATCCGGCCAGCGTTCTTCGGGGATTTTTCGGATGGCCACATGACCTTTAAGAATATGACGGCCGAAGGTGGCAATATCCGGTGAGTCGGGAAAGGTACCGCTCTGGGCGATGATGGCAATTGGCATAAAGGATGTCATGGCTTCCGGGCTTTTTTGTTTGTATGATTGGGAGCTAGTGCTGAAACTTGAAAAAAACCCTGCCATACTGCCATGTTTTGCTCTCTGAAGGCAAGGCGGGCTTTGTCTCTTCCTCTTCATTTCTGTATGAATCCATCAGGAAAGCAGTGAAAGAGTCTTTCTTTCCGATGAGCAATCACTTATACTCCATATCATACGATACAAAACAGATGCCGCACCCTATACCCGTCCCGATTCCCATGCAGGAAAAACGATGTTTTCATTTTATTTTTATGGGGTATTCCATGCGTTTTGTTTTATTCAGAAATCATGTTGCCCGTGGTCTTACCCAGCGGATAGTGGTGATCACGGCCGGTTGTTTTTTTATAGCCATGGTCATTCTCACCCTTCTTATCTCACGGCTGCTGTTTGTTGAGTCCCAGAGAAGTATTGTGGGACACCAGCAGGAACTTGTGGATATGCTGGTGAAACGCATGGAAAACGAGCTGGAGGCCCGGAGTCAGACCCTTCAGGGTTTTTCCCGTTTTATCCATGATGGTGAAAAGCTTGTTTCTGTTGCCGATATTGAAAAGCTCCTTTCCACAAGGGTTCGTCTGCTGGAATACTTTAACGGTGGTATCCTCGTAGCCGATGAAAGGGCTGTTGCCATCGCGGAAACCATTTTTGTACCGGGCCGTATTGGCACCGCCTACCCGGACAGACCCCACGTAATCCAAGCGCATAAGACAAAAAAACCTGTTTTTACAAGGCCTTATATTGGAAGGGCCACGGGAGTCCCCCTCAGCACCATTACCGTTCCCGTACTTTCCGATTCAGGTCGTGTCATCGGTTTTTTGTTCGGGAACACCCTGCTGGCAGAGGATAATCTTTTTAAGGAAATCAGCGAGGAAACCCTCGGGCATCAGGGTACGGTTTTTGTGCTGGATCCTTTGCTCGGCATGGTGGTGACAGCCTCGGATTATAGTCTGGCCATGCAGATTCTGCCTGAAAAGGATTTTCCCACGGTGGTGGATGCTGTGCTGTCTGGCAGCCCTTCGGGAAAGGCCAGGGATTTTCGTGGAGAGGAAGTGGTATATGGCTCCGCCACCCTGGAAAAAATGGGCTGGAAGGTGATTCATACCCTGCCCGCTGCCATGGTCTCTGGCGCAGGGAAGCCTGTGATCATCAAAATGTCTTTTTTCATTGTCGGCCTGATGGTGGCTACTTCCCTTGTCACTGTGTTTTTGTTGCGCAGGGAGCTTTTCCCCCTGCAGGAGGTGGCGGAAACCATTAATGCCATGGCCACGGGAAAGATTCCTGCCCAGCCCCTTTCTCCTGTACGGATCAATGAGATTGAAAAAATTTGTCTTGCGTTCAACCGCCTGCATGCGATGCGGGAGGAGCAGGAAACAGTACTTCGGGAAGAAAGGGACTTTTTGAAAAGTCAGTTTCTTCAGTCTTCCGATGGTATTGTTCTTCTGGACAGGGAGAATCTCACCATCATGGAAGCCAATCCGAGGCTTTCGGAAATTCTTGGTTTCAGTACCCAGCACCTTGAAGGCCAGTCCCTGCTGTATCTTCTGAATACGGACGGCGAGGAACTGAAAAAGCGTTTTACCACCATTACGGAAAGTCCGGATAACGAGGTCAGGGAGTATGCCTTGCTCCATGCCGAAGGCTACACCATCCATGCCATGATCAGTGCTACACTGGTACACAAGGGGGCTGACACCTGCATCATGGCCAATGTCCGGGATACGACGGAACTGAAGCAGACGATCCGGATTAAAAATGAGTTTGTTTCCACTGTCAGCCACGAGCTGAGGACTCCCCTTACGGCCATCAGCGGTGCTCTCGGCCTGATCATGGGCGGGGCCCTTGGGGAAGTGCCCGAAAAGGCCAGGGGGATGCTGACCATTGCCAGCAACAACTGTCGACGCCTTTCCATGCTGATCAATGATCTTCTGGATATGGAAAAACTCAGTGCGGATAAAATGCGTTTTGACTTTCAGGTTCAGGATATTTCACCTCTGGTGCAGAGAGTTGTACAGGAAAATCAGGTGTATGCGGAAAAATACAAGGTCCGCTATGTCTTGGAAGACCCCCTGCCTTTTGCCAGAGTGAATGTGGATGCTCAGCGTTTCATACAGATTCTGGCCAACCTTTTATCCAATGCGGCCAAGTTTTCTCCCGAAGGCGGTTCGGTTCATTTGCGTATGTACTGTCCCGATGACACAAGAGTACGCATAGGTGTGCAGGATCAGGGGCCGGGAATACCGGATAATTTCAGATCCCGTATATTTGAAAAATTCAGCCAGTCCGACGCCACGGATAATCGCAGCAAGGACGGCACAGGCCTTGGCCTTGCCATTACCAAAGCTCTTGTGGAAAAAATGGGTGGCTGCATTGATTTTGTGTCTGAGGAGGGCAGGGGAACCTTTTTTTATTTTGATCTGCCCCTTGCCCATGGCAAAAGTGCTCCCATGGATTGTGTGCTGGAAGCATTTCCTGATTCTTCGCCCTCTGAGGGTCTTCCTGCTGTTTCAGACGGGGGGGTGGGAGAGATCCGTTTTTCTTTTTCCCTGCCGATTCTTGTGGTGGAAGATGACCCGGATACGGCACTGATGCTGCAGGCCCTGTTGACCCACGGTGGCTATGGAGCCGATGTGGCTGAGAGTGTTGCCGAGGCTCTGGAAAGGATCCGCAGCAGAAAGTATGCGGCCATCTGTCTGGATCTCATGCTGCCCGATGGTAACGGGGTGGATCTTATCAAAAATATCCGTTCCCGTCCGGAGACAAAGGATTTGCCCATCATTGTGGTTTCCGCTTCTGTTGAGGAAGGACGCCTTGCGGTGAAGGGCGCTTTTAACGCCATTGACTGGCTGGAAAAACCCATAGAGCCCCGTCATCTGCTGGATACCGTCCGAAAAGTGGTCAAAAAATCAACCGGAGAAAAACCTTCCATACTTCATGTGGAGGACGATGAGGATCTTGGGAAGATTCTGGCTGCCATTGGTGAGGATGTGGCCCGTTTTGATCTGGCCCCGAACCTGAAGGATGCCTTTCATAAAATCAAAAACTTTTCCTATGATCTGATTATTCTGGATATTCAGCTTCCCGATGGTTCCGGATGGGAGCTTCTGCCTCTCATCCATGCTATGGAGCCGTCGCCGCCCGTTCTGGTACTTTCCTCATCAGAGCTGAGCCATGCGGATATGGGCAGGGTTCATGGTGCCCTGACCAAGGGAAAGGTTGCGAATGACCGTATTCTTGAAGCTCTCAAGTCTATTCTGGCTCCGGGGGAGGAGATCCATGAAAAGTAAGGGATTTTCCCTGCGTACAACTTTTCTGGTTCCCATCCTTGGCCTTACTTTTCTTGCCGTGGCAGGTGCCTGGCCCCTTTATCATCTTACGGCATCCAGAATTATCCATGGAGCCGTGGACAGCCTGCAGGAAGAAATTGCTGCAAGAATTGCCGACCATCTGGAACACCTTCTGGACCATCCCCAGAGAATTAATGCAACCAATGCCAGACTGATGACAACCGGCCTCCTGAACCAGAAGGATCAGGAAGAACTGGAACGTCATTTTTTGGGGCAGATCCGTGAAAATCCCGAGGTCAGCAGTATTTATTTCGGCAATACCAGAGGGGGGCTTGCCACCTCCGGCAGAGAGCATACAGGTGATGCTACCTATTTTATCTCGACGGATCATTTTGAGACAGGGTTTTTCAGGAAGTTTGCCGTTACAGAAGAGGACGGACGGGGCGAGTTGCTCCAGTATTTTCCCGGATTCGACAGCCGGGTGCGGCCCTGGTTCACAAAGGCTCTGAAAGAGGGAAGGCCTGTATGGAGTGATATCTATTTTCTTTTTAGTACGGATGAAATGGCCATTTCCGCCAGCAGGCCCCTGTGGGATGGAGGGGGAGAATTGGCTGGAGTGGTGGCGGTGGATCTTTTTCTTTTTCATATCCATGAATTTCTTCAAAGTATGAAAATAGCCAAAAACGGTCATGCCTTTATCATGGAAAAAACGGGCCATATGGTGGCCAGTTCCCACCATGAAAAGGATTGTATGCTGGATGAAAGCAGGAAGCCGGTAAGGGTTTCTGCCTTTCAAAGCTCCTGTGCCATCACCCGCAGTGTGGCAGAAACTTTTCTCTCAGAAAAGGAAGAGGGGCTGGTGGGCTATGATCGGAACAAAGCGGCCGTAAGGGTGGGAAGTGATACATATCTTGTTTCCCTGACCCCGCTTCAGGATGAATGGGGCATAGACTGGCTGATTTTTGTGGTGATTCCGGAAAAGGATTTCATGGGAGAGATACGGGAGGCCAGACAGAAAACCCTTCTTTTGCTCAGTGTGGTTCTTTTGGCTGGTTTTGTGCTGGCCCTTACCATCATAGAAAGAGTTGCCGGTCCAATATTACAGCTTAATACAGCAGCCCGGCGTCTTGGGAAAGGTCAGGCCCCTGAGCCCATTGTTGTTGGCAGGGTACCTGTTGAGATTCAGGAACTGTTGCGGAGTTTTTTGCATATGGATGAAGCCCTGCGCCGTCATATGCAGGCTCTTTCCCATGAGATTCAGGAACGAAAAGATGCGGAAGCAAGTCTGAAAGAAAAGTCCCGTCATCTCCAGGCCATTTTAGACAATGCCATGGACGGTATCATCACCATAGATTCCTTCGGAACGGTGGATTCAGTCAATAAGGCGGCCAGACGGATATTCGGGTATGAAAGCTCTGAAGTGGTGGGTTGCAATATCCGCATGCTCATGCCGGAACCCTACCACAGTGAACATGACAGCTATCTTGCCCGTTACAGGGAAACGGGTATTCCACGGGTGATCGATATTGGCAGGGAAGTATCCGGAAGGCGGAAAAGCGGTGATGTCTTTCCTCTGGAATTGTCTGTTACCCGGCTGGAAAGGGAGAGTCATACCCTTTTTATCGGCATTGTACGGGATATCACAGAGAGAAAACGTGTGGAAAATATGAAAGATGCCTTTGTGTCTACGGTCAGCCATGAGCTGCGTACACCCCTGACCGCCATACGGGGAGGGCTGGGGCTTCTCGCAGGGGGGGCTCTGGGACCTGTGCCGGAAAAAATGCAGAATCTGTTACAAATAGCCTGTAAAAATACGGAACGATTAACCCTGATCATCAACGATCTGCTGGACATGGAAAAGCTCATTGCCGGAGAAATGCATTTTGACAGGAAGGTTCAAGCTGTTTTTCACCTTGTTGCCCGTTCCATGGAAGAAAATCAGCCCTATGCCGATCAGTATGGGGTGCGCCTTGTGCTGGAGAGGGAGACAGAGGATAATCTGTATGTCTGGACCGATGCCCTTCGTTTTCAGCAGGTAATGAGCAATCTGCTTTCCAACGCAGTCAAATTTTCACCGCCTCAGGGCTGTGTACGGGTTAGGCTTTCCGTGGAGGGGGAGCGGGTCCGGGTTTCTGTGGAAGATGAGGGGCTTGGTATCCCGGAAGCTTTCAAAGATAAGATTTTTGAAAAATTCTCTCAGGCCGATGGAACGGATCAGAGGCAGAAAGGGGGAACGGGGCTTGGCCTTGCCATTAGCCGTGAAATTATGGCACATATGGGAGGGGAAATCGGTTTTTTGTCTGAAGAGGGAAAGGGAGCTACCTTTTTTTGTTACCTGCCGGTGGCAAATAAATCAGGGGAGGATCTGTGAGCACATTGCATCGCATTGCCTATGTGGAAGATGAAAAGGATATTCAGGAGGTTGCCAAAATGGCCCTGGAGCTGGTGGGCGGGTTTTCCGTGGCCGTTTTTTCCTCGGGTCAGGAGGCTTTAGAAAAGATGGCTGCCTTTGCACCTCAGCTGATTCTTCTGGATGTGATGATGCCTGGTCTGGACGGGCCAACGACCCTTGCCATGCTGAGGGAACAGGAAGGCCTTACGGATGTTCCTGCCATTTTCATGACCGCCAAGGTACAGACCCATGAAGTGGCCCGGTATGAAGCCCTTGGTGCTGTGGATGTCATTGCCAAGCCCTTTGACCCCATGACCCTTGCAGGGCAGTTAAAAGAAATCTGGGATAATCTGCCATGACAGGTAAAGAGGATGAAAAGCGGTTTGAAAGCCAGATGGAAACCTTGCGGGAGGGATACCGGGAAAGGCTGCGGCGGCAGCTGGATGATATGATTCGGGTGGCTGAAAATCTGGAGGAAAGTCTGGATCCTCTTCCAACACTGGAAACCCTGCACCATGAGTTGCATAAAATTGCGGGCGGAGCCGGTGTTTTCGGTATGCCGGAGCTCGGAAAGAAGGCCAGAACCCTTGAGCTTCAGATGAAGGGTATCCGGGATCGTGCGGTTTCTGGAAAAGGTCTGCCCTTTTCCGAAATCATGGCAGCCATACGCGGACTGTCCGTACCGGATACCCTGTCTGAGAAAGAAGATCCCCTCTCTTCTGCCCAGTGGGAGAAGCCGTCAGGGGTGAGGTCTGATGATCTTGCAGGATCGGAACCCCAGTTGCTTATCATTGATTCCCATGAAAAAAGGGGCCGGGAACTTGTTTTTTCCCTTCGCTACTTCGGATATGCACCGAGGCATTGCCATGGGCTTTCTGACGCGTCTTCCCTTTTTCCCCATAAAGCACCGGATGCCATCCTGCTTTCCCTTTCGGCCAGCGAGAATTCTTACTCCAGCAGGTCGCTGGCCGAAGATATCAGAGAGTTTTTTCCGGAGGTTCCTCCCCTTCTTGTGCTGTCGGATAATCTGGACTTTTCCACCCGTCTTGCCGTGTCCAGAGCCGGAGGGCAGGGGTTTTTTACCCGGCCCCTCGATGTACCCAAGGTAGTGGACCGGCTGGAGCATCTGATCGGCAGAAGGGAAAGGGCACCCTATCGTGTGCTGATTGTAGATGATGAGCCCATGGTGGCCGAGCATTTCTGCCTTGTGCTCCGGGCGGCAGGCATGGAGGTTCAGAGGGAAGAGGATCCGGCAAGGGTACTGGATATGCTTTCCACCTTCCGGCCGGAGGTTCTTTTGATGGATGTGCATATGGCGGGTTGTTCCGGAACGGAACTGGCCGGGATTATTCGCATGGAGGAGGAGTGGGTGGGAATACCCATCCTTTATCTTTCCGCAGAAAGCAAGATGGAGGAGCAGATTCGGGCCCTGAACAGCGGTGGAGATGATTTTTTAACCAAGCCGGTAGACGATGCCTTTCTTGTGGCATCGGTTTCTGCCCATGTGTCCCGTGCCCGCCGTCTTGCGGAACTCATGGCCAGAGACAGTCTTACGGGTCTTTTAAAGCATATCCGTATCAAGGAAGCCCTGGAAGTGGAAATGAGCCGTTGTAACCGGGATGGATCTACTCTGTGTGTGGTTATGCTGGATCTGGATCATTTTAAACGAGTGAATGACACCTGGGGCCACAGTACGGGAGACAGGGTGATCAAGGCTTTGGCCCACCTCCTTACCCGCAGGCTGAGGCGCAGTGACAGCATCGGCCGTTATGGCGGTGAAGAATTCATGGCCGTGCTTCCCGGATGCAGCCCTGAAAAGGCCCAGGTACTGATGGAAGAAATACGCAGAAACTTAAAGACCATCGAGTTTCACGCAAAGGGAGAAACGTTCAGGGTTACCTGCAGCGTTGGCATAGCCTGTTCTTCTCTGGGCAGCTCACCCGAAGAAATTCTGCAGGCGGCGGATCAGGCTCTTTACAGAGCCAAGGAAGAAGGCCGCGACAGAATATGTATGGATGGATGGAGTGAAGTTCCATGAAAATAAGGACTTCTCTCAAATAGAAAATCTTTTTGTCCGTTGCTCTAAGACTGTCGTTCCCGCGGAGGCGGCAACCCAGTGCCTTGCTTCTGGGTGCCCGCTTTGGCAGGCATGGCGGAAGCGTTGTTCTCAGGCCGCCAGCCGTTCCCTGCACACCGGGTTTTTGCATGGGATTATCTTTGAAGCGAGCCTGAGCAGGTTCTGACAGTCTAAGGGAAAAGGGCCTCCAGTTCCCTCGCCACATCATCCATTTCATCCTCTTCAAAGGTTTTGTCCAGAGCCTCAAAGCCTTTTCTGGCCCTTTCCTGAGAAATGCGTTTTTGCAGACGGTTCACCCTTTCTGTCTGGTAATCCAGCAGGGCTTTTTTGGCCAGGATGGCCGAGCCAAAGGCCCGTGCCGGCCTTGCCTGCCTCATGAATCCGGCATCCCTTGCCTCTTCCTGAATGATGCGATCCATGCGAAGGTGGTTGCGGACAAAAAGGGAAAGGTTGTCATCCTTGCTGAATTGCCGGATCAGCTCCTGCTCCACAGGGTCCTTCACATCTCTGAAGTTTTGATAAATCACTACGTCTACAATTTCCTGAATGCGTTTTTCCATTTCTCCTGTGAGATCACTTCTCAGGGGATCAAGGGTTTCCAGCCCTCCGTCCCTATAGGCAAAAACATAAAGATACTGGGGATTTTTCTCCTCATAATACCATGAAGGAGCACCGTCAATCTGGATACGGTTTCCCGTTGCCAGGGCCTGCTCAAATAAGAAACCTGCAAATACGGAAACAAGTTTGATGGCAAGGGCTTCAAGCATGGCGTTTCCTTTCCGAAAAAGGGGACAGGAAGAGAGTGGCAGAAATTTCCGGCACGCTGATTTTGCTGATGAGACGAGAAGTATGCTCTCTTTCTATCACAGGGGAAGGGAATAGAAAAGTGTCACTTGGGGAGGGCCGTTTCAGCTGGCGTTCTGAGAAGGCAAGAGCCCGCCAGACCGGGTGTATCCGATTGGTTGCCATAGCACGAAGGGAGTTTCGGTAAACGATACGGTATTCTATGACAGGTAGCCACTGTATCGCTGCCGTTTTGGTTCCGAGTCCATTCCTTTGGTATCAAGCGTACCTGTCTGGTTGGTATGGGGGCCGTCCCGCTTATCTGCTTTCCGGCTTCAGGTTGCCATACTGGAAATGCCGGTATGGTTCGCGGAAACATAAAAAAAGGTTTTTTGCCAGCACTCAGCGCTGGCAAAAAACCATGGTAACGGGAAAAGGGAGGTGGCCGAAGCTGCAGCCGGTGCCTGTCAGTTTTTCAGGGAGTGGATAGGGGCGGGTATGCGTCCGCCCTTGGTAACAAAACTGCCCTTTGCCGTGGCATTGTGTACATGGATAATGTTGGCAAAACCGAGAAGTCCGCCGAAGTGGGCCATATCTCCGGCTTTTTTACCGGGTACGGGGATAAGCCGGCAGGCTGTGGTTTTGGCGTTGATCATGCCGATGGCCATTTCATCCGCTATAATTCCTGCAAGGGTTTCCACGCTGGTATCGCCGGGTATGGCCACCATGTCAAGGCCCACGGAGCATACGGAGGTCATGGCTTCCAGTTTTTCTATGGTAAGGAATCCTTTGCTGACGGCTTCGGCAATGTTGAGGTCTTCGCTCACGGGGATGAAGGCTCCGGAAAGTCCGCCAACGTGTGAGCTGGCAAAGGCACCGCCCTTTTTGACCGCATCATTGAGCATGGCAAGGGCTGCCGTGGAGCCGGGTGAGCCGATGCTGATGAGGCCAAGGCTCTGGAATATTTCTCCCACACTGTCTCCAGCCGTTGGGGTGGGTGCCAGTGAAAGATCCACCACACCAAAGGGGATTCCCAGTTCGCTGGCCACTTCCCTTCCGATGAGCTCTCCGATGCGGGTCACTTTGGCTGCGGTGCGCTTGATGCATTCGGCTATGTCGCCAAGATCCATGTTGGGATCTGCTTCCAGTGCACGGTCAATGGCTTTTTTGACCACCCCGGGACCGGATACACCCACATTGATGACGGCGTCTGCTTCTCCTATGCCCAGATAGGCACCCGCCATAAAGGGAATGTCCTGGGGGATATTGGCAAAGACGCAGAGTTTGGCACAGGCAAGGCCGTCTTTATCCGCGGTGCGTGCGGCGGCGTCTTTGATGGCGTGACTCATACGCAGGACGGCATCCATGTTGATACCTTCCCGTGTGCTGGCCACATTGACGGAAGCGCAGACCCTTTCGGTTTCCGCAAGGGCCTGGGGCAGGGCGGCAATGAGGGCGTCATCTCCTCTGGCAATACCCTTTTCCACAAGGGCCGTAAAGCCGCCTACAAAATCTACGTTTACCCTGCGGGCAACGCGGTCCAGGGTATGGGCTACGGCTACCATGCCTTTGGGGCCGAAAGGGGCGGCTATGGTGGCAATGGGACTGACGCTGATGCGCTTGTTGACCACCTGAATGCCGTATTTTTCTCCGATACGGTTGCACAGTGGTACAAGATTGGCGGCAAGATTACCGATCTTTTTTTCTATATTGGCACAGAGTCTGTCAATATCATCGCTGACACAGTCAAAAAGGTTCACCCCAAGGGTGACGGTACGGACATCGAGATGCTCGTTGTTGAGCATGCCGAGTATGGTAAGGATTTCCCTGTCGTGAATCATGGGCTGGCTCCGATTAAGTGTTTTTCTGATAAGCGTTCAGCATATTCTGCCCTTTCGCTCTGGGAGGGGGGCATGCACAGCGGCAATGGTAATGCTTGTTTTTATTTTTCCCCTCTCCTCCGGGAGAGGGACCAGGGGGAGGGAGGGACTGGTTCCCGGGTACAGTCAGTACCGGGGACAGCCTACATTCGGGTGATGGATTCAAAAATATTGCGATGCTGGATATTGATCACAAGGCTGAGTTCCGCGGCCCTTGTTCTGAGGTCTTCGGAAAGGGTTGCTGTATCGGTGGATACCGGTACATCCACCTCGTAAATCATGAGGTTACGGGCAGGGTCATCGCCGCCCTCAAAGATGGCCCGAAGGTTGGTGACATTTACTTTGTGCCTGGCCAGAATGGCTGTGATTTCCGCTACAAGGCCCTTTCTGTCCGGACCGAAGCAGGTGATGACAAAGGGTTCCGAAGGGATGACGCCTGTTGTGTCCGGTTCACCTATCGGTTTGACCAGCACATCCATTCCATGGGGAGAAAGGGTTTTGCGGAGTCTTGCCTGCAGTTCCTCGACGGAAAGTTCCTGGGTGAGGGTGGCGATAAAAAGGCCTGCAAACTGGGTTTCCAGCAGGGTCTGGCTGACCTGATCCAGATTGCCGCCTTCCTGAAAGATAGCCTCGGATACGGAGGCAAGGATACCGGGTCTGTCGTTGGCCAGAACCGTGACAATAACTTTTTTCATAAATCCTGCTTTTCCTTTATGGTAAAACCGTCGTACCGTGTGAAAATTGTCTGCGGGGATTCTATTATTTTTTGAATCCCTTACAATAAACAGTACTTTTTCCCATGAAAGGCAGGTTTATGGAAGTTTTTTTTTACAAGTTACCCCTCTGTCCCCGTTGTATGGCAGCGGAAAGACATGTCCGGCGTCTGCTGGCAGGTGGCGGGTATGAGCTTCACACCATCGATATGCTGAAAAACCGGCAGAAGGTAAAGAAAGATGGCATCTCCATGGCTCCGGCCATACGGATCAGGAACCGTGTACTTTCCGGTCTGTGGCTCAGTGAGGTGAAAATCAAACGGTTTCTGGAAGAAACTCCGGAGATGGATAAGCACTGAATGGCTGGTGGAGGTGGGCATGATCCCCGACAGGAATGAGAGGTGGAAGGCTGCTTTTGTGGATATGGTGAAAAAAATGTCATCTGTTCGCCGTATTGTCACTTCATCCGAAGAAAAGAAGGCCGAAAACAGAGGGTGGGAGGAGACAGAGGATGAATACCGGAAGCGTCAGGCAGAATGGCTTGAAAAGATGGGGGAGAAGAAGAAAAAAAAGGCAGGGCAGCCCCGGTTCTGATTCGCGTGTATGCCGTCCTGCCCTGCCTCTACAGGAATCGCTGCCTGGTAACTTTGTGGCAGGGAACCTGCGGAGGCCTGCCGGTGCAACCCTTTCCCAGCCTTTCCGGCCGGGAACCTGAGAGGCTCAGATCCCCGAAAGGGAAAGGGCTGCTGAAGTGGCACTCAGATTTTGAAAATACCCACGGAATCCTGCAGTTTTTCCGATAAGCCCCGCAGGGATCCAGCGCTGGCGTCTACTTCAGCGCTGCCTTGCGACACCGCGCTGATCCGTTCGGTAATCATGGCTATCTCCTGGGCGATTTCGTTGGCCACTGTGGAGCTCTGACCCACATTCCGGGTGACTTCATGCAGGCCGCCTGCTGCCTGGGCCACGTTGTCGGCAATCTCCCGGGTCACAAGCGTCTGCTGATCCACCGCCGCGGCTACTCCGTCGATCATTTCATTCACATTGGTGATTTCATTGGTGATTTCTTTGATCTCTCCGACGGTTTCAGCGGTGATCTGCTGGATTGACTGGACATTGGTCTTGATTTCTTCGGTGGCACGGGCCGTTTGCTGGGCGAGCTCTTTGATCTCGTTGGCAACGACCGCAAACCCCCGGCCGGCATCGCCGGCTCTGGCCGCCTCGATGGTTGCGTTCAGGGCCAGGAGGTTTGTTTGCCCTGAAATGACGTTGATGGTCTCGATGATCTTTCCGATTTCCATGGCGGCGTGACTCAGGTTGGTGATGTTGTCCGAAGCCCGCCGGGTTCGTACAACGGTCTGGGCACTGGTCTCTCGGGTCTTGCCAGTGCTGGCTGCGATCTCACCCATGGTGGTGTTCATTTCCTCTGCCGCCGATGCAATCATGGCAATGTTGGCCGAGGATTGTTCCGCAGCGGCAGCCACGGAAGAGATATTGGCACCCATTTCTTCGGCAGCAGCGGCCATGGCGTGGAATTTGTCCCGCATGTCCGCTGCCCCTTCAAAAATCCGACGTGAAACCACGGTCAGTTCGCTGGAGGAAGAGGCCAGTGCTCCGACGCCACCGACCACGCTGCCCAGAGTGCTTCGGAGCGTATCCAGCATGCGGCGGGTGGCCCTGAGCATCTTTCCGGTCTCGTCTCTGGCACCGTCGGTCACCTGACAGGTCAGATCGTTGTCAGCCATGGTTTCCACCACAGTCATCACCTGATGAATGGAGCGTGTTACGCTGCGTCCGACCCTGAAGACCATGAGCAGAGCCACGGCGGTGGAGATCAGGGCGATTACGGAAATGATCCGGAACATCCGGCTGATGGTTGATTCCATTTGCTCCGTTGCATTGGCCAGCTTTTCATCCTTCAGGGTAATCAGTTCGGCCATGTAATCCCTGGACTCATAGGCTAGGGGTGTGGCCACCTTCTGGTATTCCGGAAGAAGCGTGGCCCGCGTTTCCGGCGGAACCCCCTTGAGCTCCGTGCAGAATTGCAGTCCATAGTTCACAAAAGCCATGGTGCTGCGTTCCGCGTTTTCCAGAATGGTCATCTCATCCCTGTCCGAGATGCGTGGTCTGAGGGCGGCATAGCTTGCCGAGATGTTTTTGATGACCCGCTCAAGGCTCTGGAGGTCCCTGTCGATGTTGCTGCCGAGCATCATATTGCGCGTCAGGCGGCTTACGTAGTTCAAATCACTGTTGATTTCCAGAACATTGATTTTTCCCCCTACGTCCCGAAGAACCACATTGGTATACAGTGATCGGATGGAAAGAACTTCATTGAGGCTGACACCGGTGAGGCAGCCTATGGCCAGCAGAAACACGGCTCCGATTACACACATTTTTAATTTAATGGACATCAGTACTCCTGTCATAGCTTCTGTACGCTGTCATTGCCCGGTTTGAGCGGGACAGGACAGGGGTGAACGGTGATCGGGGCGGTTGACACCCTTTCGGGTCAATGGACGGGAAGGGAGGAGATGGATCCGAAAAAGGAAAAGGGTGCTGCCCCATTTTCTATAACTTTTTCATATGTTTTTATGGTTTTTTGTTCAGTTTTTGTTTTTTTAATTTCCCAGTCAAAATCCTTTCATTCTTCCATTCGGTTCACTGATGCATCCAGGATGCTACCCTTCGGTGGCCAATATCTTTCCTTTGGCCTTGTGTCAAGACAGATGTCACCGTCGGCCGGATTGTTTCAGTCAGTCTGGAAAGTTTTCATTATGTTTCGTTTTTATGGAAGCAAAGGGGTCGCAAAGAGGGAAGGGGATGGATTCATATTTTCTGATATCAGGTCAGAAAACATCCGTGGCGGGTTGTCTGGGGGCGGGGCAGAATTGGTGAGCTTCAGCGGGATATTTTCCATGGGCTTTGGCAGGCAATGGGTGCGATGTTTTTTTTGTTGATTTTTGGAATTGAATGTCAGATGTTTTCGGAAACAGACAGGGAAAACGGCGTTTTGTGAACGGGTGACGCAAGCGTGTTTTTTTCTATGAAGAAAGTATCTTATTCAGTGGATGCTCAAATGCCATTAGGGCTGGGGAGCAACGGTGGGCGTGTTAAAAGTTCGCTACTTCAAACATGAGGATGTGGATGGACTGGAAATTTTAAATTGCCATGAGTCCAGTTTCCGATTCCCTTGCCATTTGCATGAAAATTACTGTGTCTGGCTCAACCTCTCATGTGGTGAAAAGATCATTCAAAAAGGAGAAACAAGACTTCTTGAACCTGGATTTTTGGGTGTCATTCATCCCGGCGACATTCACTCCAACGAACCTTGTGAGTCCGGTAGCAGAAGCTTAAAAACATTTTATCTGTCCCCTGCTAAGCTGAAAAGTACCTGCCGTGAAAATCTGGATTGTAAAGAAACATCCGTGGAATTGAGAACGAATTTTTACAAATCCAGCAACACCATCCGTCTTCTTTTATCTCTGGAGTCTTCCTTGCTTACGGATTGTTCCGGCAGCCTGGAACGGCAGACAGCTTTTTTAGCCGTGGTGGCAAGTCTTGTTCGGTTTTGTGGTGGCCTCACTCCAGGTCCCGCACAGGCTCGCTACGAAGAAAAAAGGAGACTTACAAAAGCCATTGATTTTTTTTATGACCGAATGGGAGACAATTTTTCTCTTGATGAAATCGCATCCTGTCTGGATTGCAGCCCCTATTATTTCATCCGTTTCTTTAAAAAAGCAACGGGGCTTACTCCACACGCCTACCTCATTCAATTGCGCCTTGAAAAGGCAAGGGCGCTGCTTTCCCAGGGACGAGCCATAGCGGATGCGGCCTTGCAGTCGGGATTTAACGATCAGAGTCACTTGTATAAGTACTTCCAAAAGAGGTATGGAGTAAGCCCAAAGGCCTACCAAAAGCAGACGCGGATGGTCTCCGGTCATCGGAGCAGGGCCGGGGATTCATGATCGGGATGCGGCTGTCTGCTTCCCTGCTGCGCTTTCTTTGTGTACGCACAAAGAGACTACTGCCAGAATCATCAGAGCGGCTCCAAAGTAACCGGATGATTTTATATTTTCATCCAGCAGAAGCCATGCAAGGACACTTGCCGTCAGGGGCTCAACCATGGTCAGTATGGACGCCGTGGAGGCAGTAACGGTTTTCATGCCAAGAAAGAAGAGGGTATAGCCCAAGGCTGAAGGAATGAGCCCGATATATAATAGGAGACGGATGCTTTCCGCAGAGGGGGCGCAGACCACAAGAGATGATAATGAGGCAAAAGGAAGGAGCCCGGTGGCTCCGACACCAAAGGCAATGACAGTGGTTTGCAGTGGGTGATAGTCCTTGCTGAGTGATCTGCCTAGAAGGGTTACCGATGCATATCCGAGTGCGGAGCCAAACGCAAGCGTCA
Source organism: Desulfobotulus pelophilus (assembly GCF_026155325.1). Classification (NCBI taxonomy): domain Bacteria; kingdom Pseudomonadati; phylum Thermodesulfobacteriota; class Desulfobacteria; order Desulfobacterales; family Desulfobacteraceae; genus Desulfobotulus; species Desulfobotulus pelophilus. Next base: position 264,131 of record NZ_JAPFPW010000002.1, read on the forward strand.
TGCCCAAAGGGGTATTTCTGTTGATAGACAAGCTAACATCAGGAATGCCGACGATGAAGATAGTACCTGCCAGTGCTAAAAAAAGCGCCAAGCATAGATTGGTACTCAATGGTTCCTTCATGAAGAAAACGGAAGCAAGGGCGACAATGACAGGAGCTGAGCAAAGAGTGATCACGGTTGCGATTGACACTCCTACATATGCTATGGCAGCGAAATACAACACCTGATAGGCGGCAAGCAAGATGCCCAGCAAAGAGATCTTGGCGCGATCCCGGAAGCATATCTGTTTGCGGGTATTCTTCACACATACCACAGAAAACAGATAGACAAATGGGAATGCCAATGCAAGTCGGAAAAAACCGATTGTGAGCGCATCAATATCAGATATCTGGTATATGGACTGGGTTGCAATTCCCACGGTGCCCCAGAGAATACCGGATACGAGAACAAGAAGAATACCCCTGCTGATTAATGGTTGTTTTATCATGTCCGCAAAACCTTTTCAAGTATGGCATAAAAAGCAGATTGCATTGTTATGGCCCTTGCCAGGAGTCGCGACACTTGAGTGCATGTCCGTTACTGTCGTTGGCAAGCTTGCTATGGCGGCCGGTCTGGATCCCCTGATGGCAGAAGATGCATTGCAAATTGCGATGTCTGAGTATTTTGATGGTGTAGTGGAAAAAAGGGGTTGTTTTTTTGCGCCCCGAATCTGTCTTTTGCTAAAACTCCATGCCGTTTCAGCATACAAGTTTTCTTCTTTAATCCTTGTTACCATACGGGTATCTCCATCGGTCAGTCTGCAGGATACTGTCAAAAAGTTAAAAAGATTTATTGTAAAAAATTGGCTTCCCCCCATAAGAATTGAAAGCAGCAGCAAGTCCGTTTCAATCCATTATTGAGGAGACTGTTGGGTTGCCATTGGTTTTTGCTATAAAAATGAAGCCGTACCGGCCCGGTAGGTGGGATGGATGGGCGTGCTGATGAGGGAGCGTCTGTTCTTTCATCGGAAAAGTTTTGCTGCACGGACTTATGTCAATGGTCCAAATTTTTGATCCGCTTTTGGCCAATAAAAATGACCCGTTTTGATAAATTAAATTTTTATTTTTTCTTGAGTCGACAACTCAAATTTCGGACTTGAGTTGTTCTGTACCCGCAGCAAAGATACCCATGTGGTGCGGGATCTTGAGGTGAATGCCGTCAATGTGTACTGCCATATCGTGGCCAGATGAAGTTAAAGGAGTTAAAGGGGACAGCCCCCTTTGGTTTTTTTGGCTTTTACTTTCGGGGGCTGCTCTGGTGCTTGGCCTCTTTTCTCCACTGGAAAAGGCTCCCTGGCTGGCCTGTGTTCTGCTTGCGCCCCTTATCCATATGCTGAACCATAACGGGAAAACGGGAATCTTCAAGGGGCTGATGGCGGGCTGGATCTTTGGAGCGCTGAGCTGGGCTTCCGGCACCTTCTGGCTTCTGAATGCCATGGAAAGCCTGATGGATCTGGCTTTCTGGCAGTCTTCGCTTTCGCTGGCAGGGATATGGTTGTATCAGGGAAGTCCTTTTGCCCTGTTCGGGGCGGTCTGCGGCTGGATGAACGGCAAGGGGACTCCGGCAGGCCCACTGTTCTGCGCCAGTCTTCTGACTCTTTTGATTTATCTGCGTCCCGTTCTTTTTCCGGTTTCATGGACGGTGGCCGCAGCCTTCTGGCCGGGATTTATCCAGATTGCGGATCTTGGCGGAGAGCTTTTTGTCTGCTTCTGTCTGATCTGGGCCAATGGGCTGGTTGCCGACGTATTTTCCGGGATAAGGCAGCGCAAGGTCAAAGACTTTGCGCGGAGTTTTATTTCCCTTTCCATTTTATTGGCTCTGGTTCTGGGATACGGGGTTTGCCGCATAGCCATGCTGAACGGAGACGAGCGGGAAACCGTGGGGCGGATCATCCGTGTGGCTTCGGTGCAGCCCAATGTTCCCGTTCGCTGGGATCGTAAGACTATTGTGAATTTTAAAACCGATGAGGCCATCTGCCTTGATGCTCTGATCCGAAACCCGGATCTTGTCCGGGATGCGGATCTCCTTCTTTTTCCAGAGCTCCCGCGCATGGACTGCCGTTCGGAAGAATTTGAAAAGAGCGGACTCAGGGCTGAGCTAGAATATCTTCGTGTTCCGGCTCTGATGCATGGCAAAGAAGAGATCCCGGCAACAGAGGCTCCCGTGATCCACAGGCTGGAGACGGAGGATCGCAGCATTGTGGAAGAAAAACTGGAAGCCCGGTACAGTGCTGTTTTTGCATTGGATCCTGGTAAGGAATGCACTCCGGTCTACAGGAAAAGGATTCCGGTTCCTTTTTCAGAAACAAGCTTCTATTCGTATTTTTTTCCGGAAAGGATCCAAAAGCCAGGCTTAAAGCTCTGGTTATCCAGAGGCAGTAACCCCGGCCTGATCCATGTGGGAGATTTTTTGGTTCAGCCCCTGATCTGCTTTGAAAGCGGCTTCCCAGAGCTTGTTCGGGAAGGCGTGGGGCTGGGGGGCGATCTTGTGGTGGAGCTTTCCAATGACGGCTGGTTTTTCAGCTCCAGAGCGGAAATGAAGCATCTGGGTATGGCGGTTTTCCGGGCTGTGGAGTTTCGGCGACCCCTCGTTCGAAGCAGCAACTCGGGCGGCGGCGCTCATGTCCGGGCCACGGGCGAGATTGCAGGGGCTACCCTGACACCCCATGGCAGGGCCCTTGTCACACAGGCAACACTTTTCTGTCCTGATGTTTCGACGGTTTTTGCACGCAGGGGGTATGTCTGGCTGTGGGGTGCGGTTCTGATCGTGTGCTGGAATATGCGTAGTGCACAGAGGCGGGGCAGAAAGGCTGTATCCTGCCGGGTTTGATGAATGGCATGGCATTTGCTTTGCAAAATAATGTCTGAGATTCAGTCCATACCAAAATTTTTTAAAAAGGAGAATTCCACATGTTCCGGTCAGCCTGTACCCTTTTGATCTGTATCGTCACTCTGGTGCTTCCCCCATTCGCTCTGGCTACAACAGGGCAGGCCAACGAGTCAAACTGTAAAGCCGTGGGCTCTGTCGTTGTGAAATGCTATGACTGCCAGACTGGCTCTGAGCGCTATCTTGGCAATGTGGCCGTCCTGACAGGCTATGAAGAGGCTCAGGGGAAAAAATTCTGCGTGGTCTCTGATGAGGCGGTACAGGCCTGCAGGCGAGCATTCGGGGTTTCAGAGTATCATATAGGATACTACACCAGATTCAAGATCGGGGTCGAAACAAAGGAAGAAACCTACAGGACATCCTGCGTGGAAACCGTGGGAAAATAAGAACAGAAGGAAGCATCATGCGCAGAATGCGAAGATCGGACAGACAGATGCAGGAGACAGATGCCCTTTGTCTCCTGCATACGGCAGAATACGGGGTTTTGTCCATGGCAGGCTCCAAAGGAGATCCCTATGGGGTTCCCCTGAACTTCTGTGTGATCGGGAATGGGATCTATTTTCATTGCGCTCCGGAAGGGCATAAAATCGATCATCTCACCTTGGTTCCCAAGGTGTCCCTCTGCGTGGTAGGCCGTACGGAAGTGCTGCCGTCAAAATTCAGCACACGGTACGAAAGCGTCATTGTTTTCGGTGGGATTACGGAAGTCTTTGAAGGAGAAAAACGGCTGGCCCTTGAGGGGCTTGTTCGCAAATATGCGGCAGATTACCTTGAAGATGGTCTGATATATGTCGCGACCAGCCACGCGAAGACCCGCGTATTCAGGATTTCCATGGATACTGTGACAGGGAAAGCCCGGGATTGACCAGGTGCCAGCCAGGTTGGCAGTGGCAAGTATGTTGGCGCAAATGGGTGCTTCCAGATGACGGGATTTGTTTTTCTGAGGGTTCTGAATCAACGTTTTTATGGTGTGGTATGAAGTGAGGTAAGTTGAAATTATCGGACACCAAAGTTACTATTCAATTAAAAGGGAGGTGTCTGAATGGCAAGAAATGCAACGAACGGTCGTTATTCGAAAGAATTCGGTAATGAAGCCGTGAAAATGGTCATCGAAGGTGGTCTGTCAGTATATGAAGCATCACGGCAATTTTCCCTGCCTGGGTCGACCCTTCAGAATTGGGTAAGAGCAGGCAAGGCCGGAGGACTTTTCGATATTGGTGGCCAGTAGCGGCCTCTCACACAGGTTGAAGAGGAACTTGACCGTGTTACGAGAGGGCTTGCTCAAGTCAAACAGGAGCGCGATATCTTACAAAAAGCCACCGCGTACTTTGCTCGGGAGTCGCTGCCCGGTACACGGCAATCAGACAATTTTGACCGCAGTATTCAGCTCCTCAGCTATGCCGGGTTCTGGAGGTTCCAGCCGGCGGCTATATGGCTGGCTGAAACGACCGGATTCTCCACGAAATAAAGAGGAAAAACGGCTCGCCCCCGACATCATAGCGGTTCATCAAAGAACAGAAGAAACCTGCGGCCCGGAATGTCTGCAGAAAGATCGTGCCGATCACAATGTTCATATTGGAGTTCACCGGATCAAACGGATTCGCAGGAAGCTGGGGCTCCGCTGCAAACAGATTAAAAAATTCAAGGCAACCACGAACTCAAACCACAAGCTGCCGGTTGCCGCAAACCTTCTGGAACAGAATTTTGTAACGGAGACTCCGAATCAGGTCTGGGTAACGGATATCCCGTACATCCCTTTCCAGTTCCCGTGAGAAAACTTCTTCCAGCAATTATGGCTCCTTCACACCCGAAAAGCGATTCCGTTTTTACAGGACACCCTGCCACCTCGTGGCAAGTTTTTTTGCTCCTGTTCAGACTGTCCATTTCCCGGGCTGAGGATGGCAGATACGGGGCATACGCCATGGAATTTGGGCAACATCGTTGCCCATTTGCCGGAGCGTTCGGCCAGAACAGAATCCATTATCGCATATCTGTCAACTTTCGCTATTAAAATCCTTTTATTTCAAGGCATTCACTTTGCAGATCAGGGCGTATCCGGGTCGGACCCGGCATAGTCGCCTTCACCCTGCCGGAGCTTTTCATACAGGGCATCAAGGCATCGGAGATGTATTTGAGGAAGATCAGCCCCAGCACAATGTGCTTGTATTCTGCCACATCAATATTTTTATGCAGCTTGTCCGCCGCTTTCCACATCTGTTTTTTTATGGGTTCTTCCTGTTTGGGGGCTGCTTTTCTGGCTATGGTGATCCTTAATAAAAAGTGCAAACGGTGTGTCAGACGGAGACGAGCGGTAAGATGCAATCAGGAGGGCAGGGGCCTTGTGAATCGTAGAAAAGCGGTCTGCTGTTCTTTATGGGAATGCCATGCCCGCCATGGGCCACCCGCCGTTTTGTCATTCAGGGTTTCTGGCAAAGCGCAATCCATCACGTTGACTTGCCTGCTTCTCTGCTTTTTATCATATTCAGTATAGAGAAAAATTAAATGCAGAAAAGCTCCTGATGAAAATAGTGCAAACTATATACAGTGATTTTTGGGCAAGTCAAACAGACCTCAGGGGTGAATGGCGAATCTCACATGAGAGTAAACGGGCTGCTGATATTGAATACCATCTGTCCGAAACCCTGATGCACTTCGGTTTTTCAAAAAAGGTTACCTGCAGAAGAGACTGGTTCCGGAAAAATGTTGTATTCTTCTCAAAAATACAGGGCTGTAAAGAGCGAGGAGTCGTTGCCATGGAAACAGAGATCCGCATACTGTCTGAACCGGAGGAGCTGGAAGCATGCATTGAGTTGCAGAAAACTATCTGGGGGCTTGAAGATCAGGGAGTGACTTCTCCGATCAGTCTGAAGGCCTGGACCATGGAGGATGTGCGTACGGGATTGGTTATGGGTGCTTTTGTCAAAAAACGCATGGTGGGTATGGCTATTGCCATGGCTACCATGGAACCGGGCCTGGCCTATGGACATATGCTGGGGGTACGGGAGGAATTCCGTGACCGAAGCGTGGGAGGGCTGCTCCATGGAGCTCTGGTTCAGGAGCTTCTTTCCCGGAATATCCGGGAGATGGCCTGGACCTATGATCCCATGGAAAGCCGTAATGCCTACCTCTATCTGACGCTGCACGGTGGAAGGGGGGTGCGTTATATGGAAGACTGCTACCATGTTCCCTGCTCCATGCATGCGGGTATGCCCATGGACAGGCTTCTGGTGCGCTGTCTGCTTGGGGGGCAGCCGGAGAAGAGGGAACGTATGAGTGCAGCCTGGGCTCTGGCCCGTTATCCTCTGGCAAGTCCGGAACATATGCCCCATGACGATGCGGTGCTTCTTGCAATACCGGGAGATCTCAAGGCCATGAAAAGGAGTGAGATGGAAAGGCTGCTGCATTGGCAGCAGGATACCCGCCGGGTTTTTACGGAATATCTGAACCGGCGCTCCTACCATGCCACAAAGTTTGTTTCGGAAATGAGCGATACAGGCCGCAGAAGTTTTTATCTTCTTTCCCGCAGCATGTGAGTGGCCACTCCATTTCTGTCCGGAGAATCCGGGAAGAACTCAGGTTTTCTTCCGCCCGTTTTGAAGGTAAAAAAGTTTGCCCGGACATTTTATAAAAGGAAGTATCCATGAACAAAGAGGCCCGCCTTTCCCGTCTCACACGCATGGCCCTTGGCAGAGAATCCAGCGACTATCTGAGCAGGGACGTAGATGAGCTTACGATGGTGGAGGAGTTGAAAAATAAATACGGTCTTGAGAATGTGTATCGTTTTGACGTTGGAAAAAATATCGATGGCTTTTCTCCGCTGATTCAGGATGTGCTGGAAACCCCAGAGCTTCTTGGACTTATCACGGGCAGCCTGACCGAATACCCTGAGAACAGTTATCAGCGCCTCAGAAGACAGCTTTCGCTTCACCACGACATTCCCCCGGAATGGTTTGTCTTCGGAGCCGGTCTGGAGTCTGTTATCGATCACATTGCCCGGGCTGTGCTGGATCCGGGAGACCACGTGCTCATACCCGTTCCCAATTTTGATGTTTTTCAAAGTGTTTCCTTCAGAATGGGGGCTTCCCTTACTTTCATGGAAATGCCGGGCCTGTGCTGGGATGGAAATATCCTTGAAAGTCTTTGCCGGAAGATGAAGGAAAAGACATACCGGCTTGTATGGCTCAGTAATCCCGTTAATCCCACAGGGCAGTTCATTCCGCAGGATGATATTCACAGGCTTCTTTCCCATGCCTCGGAAACGAGAACTCTTGTGGTGGTGGACGAAGCCTATGGAGAATATACGGACAGACCCCATGCCGTACGGAGTGCCAGCAGTCTTCTTAAATCATACCCGAATCTGATGGTTCTCCGTACCTTTTCAAAGGTTCACTGCCTGCCCAGTGCAAGGGTAGGGTATATGGCTGCTTCTTCCGAAAGACTCAGGCAGGCCACCAATACCTACCGCCCCATGTTTCCTTTTTCCTGGTTTTCTCTTTATATGGCTCAGCTTGCGGTTCTGGATGGGGACTATGTCAACGAGATCCGCCGCCGTAATCAGGAGCGTAAGAAATGTTTTTTTAACCGCATCAGACAGCAGGATTCAGGACTTGAGACTTTCATGTTTCTTGAGTCTGATACCAATACGCTCATGTTTCGTCACAGAGATCTTGGAGCGGATGCCCTCCATGGCCTTCTGGCAGAGCGGGGTTTTCTGACGGCTAACCTGAATCGTCTTACAGGTATTCAGAATCAGGGTTTTCTTCGTATGACCCTGCATGGGGATGCGGTGAATGAAAAATTTCTTGATGCCTGCCGGTGGTGCGGGAGACATCTCTTCAGGTGAGTTCATAAAACAGGCATGTCTTATGAGGCCTTATGCCTGTGGGACAGGGGAGAAAAGCAGAGTCTGTTTCTCCCCATTACTCCCACCCCTCTCTCTCTTCCAAGCATTGGTGAATAAGGATGCCCTCAGGGTCAGAGGGAAACGGCAGAATTCTCGCTGACAGGGGATGCAGAGAATCCTACTCCATCACTTGCCTGCTTCTACGCCGTCTTTGAATGCCCAGTACAATGCCTGCCCCGGCTACAAGAAGGGGAATGGCCAGCATATTGATGATGGTCAGCCGGGTTCCCAGAGCATCGATGTCCGAGCGGAGGTTGCGGCGGACTTCCTTCAGCTCCTGATTGATGCGGATTTTTTCTTCATTGAACCTGCGGAGTTCCGCTTCCTGCTCTTCACTGAGAACAAGGGCATCTTCGCCCTGTTTCTGGTTTTCCAGCATCTGGATGCGCAGGGAGGCTTCTTCTGCCCTTTGCAGCAGGGCCTGTTCCCTTGCCAGCCAGCGGGTTTCGGCCTGACGCTCCAGATCCTTTACCCTGTGGAAGGGGCGATCTGTGATATCCCTTGTGCGTACATGGATGAGGTCCGGGCTGCCGCTGAGCATTTCCACGCTGTTGAGAACAAAATTCAGGTTGTCGTTGAAAATCCTTGCCATTTCAAAGCCCAGAAAGTTCTGGCGGTTCATGTAGTAGGCATCAAAGAGAAGATCGGCATCCGCTATGTAGATAAGGGTGGCGGGTTTCAGCTCCCTTGTCTCCGCAGCTGCCTTGCGGTCGGCAAGGCCGTCTTCTTTCTCCCTGTCATCTGCTTTTTCTGCCGTGCCCTCTCCGATGCTTTCGGCCTGAATCCCTTTTTCTTCAGGGGGACCATCGGGAAAGGTCACGGGGAACTGGCCCGTAAAGATCATGGCCAGAGGATAGGATTTGCCTTCTGCCGCAAAGGATCGGCGGATACTTTCTACGCCCATGCGAACAGCCACAGGATCAAAGAGGGCGGCGTTTTCCGAAGATGAAACCAGAACTTCTGCCGTGAGCGGGCTGTTTTCTCCAAGGCTCACCGTACCTGCCATGGGCAGGAGCAGGGAATTCAGAGAGGCCGTAAGGAGATGGGTGCTGTTCATGGCAGAGGCATCGAGACTCAGCCATGAAGGGTTATGTTCCACCTGATTATTCTGGCCCATGAGCCTGGTTGCCGCGTGAAAATCCACCACAACCCGGTCGTCTTTTTCCAGTCCCCATGCTTCAAAGAGCGGCGCAAGGGGAGATTCCGTTGGGCCGTAGCCGTACATGGGGTCACTTACGGCCGCAGGATCGTTGAAAACCATGAGGTTGCCGCCGCTGCTCACATAGCTGTCAATGGCATGGAGCATGGAGGGAGAAAGATGATCCGGCTGGAAAAGGATAAGAAGATCCAGTTTTTCGGGCAGGTGTTCATCGTCTCCGTTCAGGGTATGCAGACGGACGGTTTTTTCCATTTCTTTGAGAAAAAACCATCTGTTGCTGCCGCCCATTCCGGGCATGCCGTGGTTTCCGTAAATATTCAAGCCGGAAAGAATACCCACCTGTGGTTTTTCAGCCCGGCTGATCTGGGTAAGGGTGCGGGTAATATCATATTCAAGGCTGGTTTCTCTGGCAGGATCCATAAAGGCTATGGTCTGTTCCCGGTTTCCGGATATGGCCACCAGACCCAGATAGAGGTTCTCACCGCCGGGTGTTGGCAGAGGTTCGATGCCGTAGGTTCTGGCCCAGTCTTCTTCCTCTGAATCGGGCTTCGGATGGATGATTTCCAGCTGGATTTTTCCTCCGGAGCTTTCTTCGTATTCCTTGAGAAGATCACCGGCTCTGCGACCAAAGGCCCTGAAATGGACAGGCATTTGAAGGGGATCATTGCTGAAGTAGTAGCGGATGCTGACCGGTTCTTCCATTTTGGCAAGGATGGTTCTGGTGCCCGGAGAAAGGGAATGAATTTTGTCTGAGGTGGCATCCCAGCGAATACGGACGCCTGAGAAAAGAATATTCAGGAGAAGAAGAGCGATAAAAAGGATGCCCAGCATGGCAAGGCTTTTGGGAAGGGTTGTACCGGCATGTTTCGTTGTGTGGTCTGTCATTGCATACTCCATGGAAATCCATAGGGAATGGATAGTCGCGTTTCAGTTGTCAGGATGAAGGATACTCAGGAGCGGCGGTTCACGAGGAGAATGCCGTTGGCCGTAAGCATGAAAACAATGACGGATAGATAATAGACAAGATCCCTGAGATCAAAAATGCCCATGGCAAAGGTGTTGAAATGGGTCAAAAAACTTAAACCTGCAATGAAGGAGGCAAGGCTTTGGGGGGCACTGGCCCCCAGCATATCCATGACCGGTGGATAGCCGGCAAGAACGAAGAGCAGGCAGAAAATAAGGGTCAGCACAAAGCTGATCACCTGACTGCGGGTGAGGGCGGATGTGAAAATGCCCACGCTGAGAAAGGCTCCGGCCATGAAGAAGCTGCCGAGATAGGCACAGAAGATGGCAGAGAGATCCGGACTGCCGAGATAGAGCACCGTGAGCACCACAGGAAAGGTGAGAAAAAGGGCCAGTGCGATGAAGGCCCATGCGGCCAGAAATTTTCCCAGAATGATGGCCGTCAGGGAAAGGGGCAGGGTAAGGAGCAGCTCCAGGGTGCCCTGCCTTTGTTCATCGCTCCAGAGTCTCATGGAGACAGCGGGAATGAGAAAAAGAAAAATCCAGGGCTGCCAGTCGAAAAAGGGTCTGAGATCTGCCTGGCCGGATTCAAAGAGTCGGCTTACCTGAAAGGTAAAAAAGGCCTGCAGTATGAGAAAAATAACAAGAAACACATAGGCTACGGGCGTGATGAAATAACTCATGAGTTCCCGTTTGAACACGGCGCGTATGGAGTGAAAGGAAGAGGGCGTCATGGAATGCTCCCTGTATGACAGTATGGAGTGTTGTCAGGTTGTTTCCGGAAAGGGATGAATCCGGAAATGATTTCTTTCCACCGGTCTTCTCCGGGAAGGGGAAGTGGGTAAGGCACCGGTATGGCATTATCGTTTATTTCAGGCTGCATTTTGCTGGGTGGTCAGCATTCGGAATATCGTGTCCAGCCTGCCCTGTGAAATGAAAATTTCGGTGAGGCAAGCTCCGGACTGGCGGCATATTCCCTCGATCTGTGAAGAAAAGTCCGGCTGATACTGCCGGGGCCGGATGTGGAGCCGGGCAAACGCTGTATCCGTGGGTAGTGTTTCTTGTTTCACTTCACCAAGGGCACGAAGTTTTTCGAGAAGTGCGGCAGTCGGAGGGCTGCTGAGAGTGAGCGTGCAGGCACCGTAATCCGGGTCCTGACGGCGAAGGTTCTCCGGGCTGTCATCAGCCACAATACGACCTTCCGCAATGATGAGGGCTCTGGGGCAGAGGGCTTCCACCTCATCGAGAATATGGGTGGAAATGAGAATGGCCTTGGCCTCTCCCATGGCCTGTATCATCTGCCTCACTTCATGTTTCTGATTGGGGTCCAGCCCGTCTGTGGGTTCATCCAGAATCAGGTAGGCGGGATCATGGAGGATGCTCTGGGCAAAACTGACACGCTGGCGGTATCCCTTGGAAAGGGTATGGGCGGGTTGGTTCGCCACGCTTGTCAGAAAACATCTGTCCATGGCCGTATCGGCAGCTCTGCCTCGGTTCTTTCCGGAAAAACCCCTGACTTCCGAACAGAAAAGTAAAAATTCCCGTACGGTCATTTCCGGATATACAGGGGCTGTTTCCGACAGGTAGCCCAGTCTGGCCCTGGCCTCTATGGGGTGATGGAGAATGTCACAACCATCAATGACAGCCGTACCGGAACTGGGTGGCAGATAGCCTGTGATCATGCGCATGGTGGTGGATTTTCCGGCCCCATTGGGGCCCAGAAAACCCAGTATCTCTCCCTTCTCAACGGTAAAGGAGATGGCATCCACGGCTTTTTTGCCGTTGAAGTCCTTGCTGAGGCTTTTGACTTCGATCATGAAACATGTCTCCTGAAAATGGCGGTTGGAGTTTGATGGAGGCCCTGTCATGGCTTTTTGTGAGGGCCGTTCTGTGCCGCGATTCGGTACAGGTCATGGGAAAACCGGATAGGTCATGAGGAATTGTAAAAAAATGTAAATTTTGCATGGTAGCATTTCTGTATGATCCGGAAAAAACTAAGGCCGCAAGCCTTTTTTGTCAAATGGCTTGTAACCCATAGGTCGGCCTGACTTGCGCAAGGCCATGGCTTCTGTTAGGAAGACAGGGCTGGAAAAACAAACCCTGTTTTTCGGCTTACCTGTCACAGTGAAGGACTTCCTTTGCAGCCCACTGTCTGTCATCCGGTCCTTCCGGAAGCTTTCTGGTTTTCACCGGAAGCTCTTATTGCCGCCGGAATAAAGTACCCGTGATCTGTTATATCAGGCTGAACATCAGGTCCTTTGGGCCTGTGGAGTGTATAAGCTGGGAACAATGGAAAAAGATCTTTCATGAACGGGGCGGTATTTTGTCCCCAAACAAACCTAAGCCCCTTATGTCGCTGTTTTTTCGGCAAGATTAAGGAAAGGGCCTGATGGAAAAGAACAGAGCAACAGAGGAACAAGGTGTCATCCGGCAGGTATGGATGATGTTTGCATCCATAAAACTCTCCATCATTGTGCTGCTGCTGCTGGCGGCAACCTCGGTGGTGGGAACCCTCATTCCCCAGAGACCCGGTGCCCGGCCCGAGGCCGGAGAAGGGCTGTGGGCACAGATATCCTCCTTTCTGTATTTACATGACATGTACAATTCATGGTGGTTTCAGCTGCTTCTTCTGCTGCTGGCCGTCAATCTCATTGTCTGCAGCCTTGAGCGTCTGCCCGCCGTATGGCGCTGGGTACGGAAAACGGCCCGTCCTCCCCGTGCGGAAAGGGTTCGGAAGCTGGATAATGCCGCTGTTTTTATCCGGAAGGAAGATCTGGATACAGCCGAAAAAAAGGCACTTGATTCCCTGCGGGGCTGGGCCATTCGTACCGGTGTGGAGAGGGAAGGGGACAGTCGGCTGGTGCATGCGGAGTTCGGACGCTGGACCCGTCTTGGGGTATATGTGGTGCATCTGAGTGTACTGCTTCTTCTTGCCGGTGGCCTTGTGGGCTCCCTGTTCGGGTTCTCCGGTTTTGTGAATATCCCTGAGGGTGAAACGGCCCATGAAATCAGGCTGAGGGGTGGTGGGGGAACCATGGATCCGGGTTTTTCCATCCGTTGTGATTCTTTTTATGTGGGTTTTTACCCCGATGGAACGCCCCGAAAATACCGTTCCACCCTCACCCTGCTGGACAGGGGCGGAAAGGAAATTCTCACGGAAGATATCCGGGTGAACCATCCCCTGACCTATCAGGGTGTTCGTATGTATCAGTCCAGTTATGGTACGGCTGCGGCCCGTTCCGTTTCCCTGAAGCTGATCCCCGAACAGGGAGAACCCATCCTGTTGACGGGCGAGGTGAGGGAGCCTTTTTCCGTTCCCTTTACGGACGGTCATATCGTTCTCATGAATTTTATGGACAATTTCCAGTTGCGGGGGCACAGGCTGGGGCCGACCTTCCTGGGCTTCTATGAGTCCGCCGAAGGCAAACGAGAAACTCTGGTGCTGCCCCGGAGGCATCCGGGTTTTGACCGCATGCGCATGGGAGAACGGGGTTTCGCCATAGAGATAAATGATTATGAGCCCCTTTATTTTACAGGCCTTCAGGTAAGCAAAGATCCCGGTGTGGGGCTGGTGTATCTGGGTTTCACCCTCATGCTGCTGGGATGCTGGGTTGCCTTTTTTCTCTCGCACAGAAGACTTTTTGTCCTTCTGGAAAAGGGGGAAGACGGTGGTGTGCAGTATACGGTGGCGGGTACTGCCAACCGTGGTCAGCATGCCCTGAATCATCGGGTTGTGCGGATTGCAGAAAACCTGAAAAAGGCCTGACTCATTCGAATTCTGTGAATTCAAATTTCATTTTCATACTAAAAGTATAAGGAAGAGCGATGAACAGTTCTCTTATTCTTTCCATTGTTACCTTTGTATATGGTGCCGCCGCCCTTTTGTACCTTTCGGCCTGGGTCTTTCAAAAACCCGCCTGGGGTAAGGGCGCTACGGTTCTTCTCTGGACAGGGCTGCTTGGCAATACGGTTGGCTTTTGTCTGCGCTGGGCGGAAAGTTATCAGATGGGTATCGGACGTATTCCCTTGTCCAACCTGTATGAATCCCTTGTTTTCTTTTCCCTGAGCATGGCAGCCCTCTATCTGTTTGTGGAATGGAAAACGGGCCGCAGGGAAGTGGGGGCTTTTTTTGGTCCACTTATTTTTCTTGCCATCGCCTATGCTTCCCTGTCTCCCCATATCAATGATCAGATCCGGCCGCTGGTGCCTGCTTTGAAGAGCAACTGGCTGACAGTCCATGTCATTACCTGTTTTCTTGGCTATGCGGGGTTTGCTCTGGCCTTTGCCACCAGTATCATGTTCCTCATTCATCCGGGGGAGGGCAGTGACAGGGGCTGGAGAAGCCGTCTTCCGGCCCCGGACATACTGGATGACCTTACCTATCGTATGGTGGTGTTTGGTTTTCTTTTTCTTTCTCTGGGAATTATTACCGGTTCGGTGTGGGCTAACTCCGCCTGGGGCAGTTACTGGTCATGGGACCCCAAGGAAACCTGGTCTCTGATCACCTGGATTATTTATGCCGTTTTGCTCCATGCCCGGCTTATGCGCTCCTGGACGGGCAAAAAAATTGCTTGGGTGTCCATTCTGGGTTTTGCTGCGGTGATGTTTACCTACTTTGGCGTTAACTTCCTTCCCGGACTGCACAGTTACGGCAGTTTCTGATAAGGGATTCCATGGATACCATAGAAATCAAAGGTGGTGTGCGCCTGAACGGGGAAGTGCCCATCAGCGGTGCCAAGAATGCAGCCCTTCCCATTCTGGCTTCGGCCCTTCTGGTGGAAGGAAGCTGTGGATTTTCCCGTGTTCCCAATCTGAGAGATATTGATTCTATTCTTCTTCTTCTGGAAGATCTGGGCTGTACCGTGACAAGGGATGAGGATCGGGTCCGCGTGGATGCGGCGGGTCTCAACCGTACGGAGGCCGCCTATGATCTGGTAAGAAAGATGCGGGCTTCCATTTTGGTACTGGGTCCCCTTGTGGCCAGACTGGGTAAGGCCAGGGTTTCTCTGCCCGGTGGCTGTGCCATTGGTGCACGGCCCGTGGATCTGCATCTCAAAGGGCTTGAGGCCATGGGAGCCCGTATCCGTCTGGAACATGGATACGTGGAAGCGGAAGCGTCGCGTCTGAAGGGAGCGGATATCTGTTTTGATGTGCCTACGGTGGGGGGCACGGAGAATCTGATGATGGCCGCTGCCCTTGCCGAAGGCGAAACCATTCTCAGAAATGCGGCAAGGGAGCCGGAAATTGTTGCCCTGGCCGATGTGCTCAATGCCATGGGTGCCTCGGTGGAAGGGGCGGGGACATCGAAGATAGCCATTCAGGGGGTTTCTTCCCTCCAACCCGTAAGTACAGAAATTATTCCGGATCGCATAGAAGCAGGGACCTTTCTGGTGGCAGGGGCACTGACCGGAGGAGATGTGACAGCCTGTGGTTGCAATCCGGATCACCTGAGGGCTGTCATAGACAAGCTTCGGGCCACCGGTGCACATGTGGAAACTGGGCCGGACTGGGCCCGGGTGAGGGGGCAGTTTCCAATCAAAAGTGTGGATATAACTACCCAGCCCTATCCGGGGTTTCCCACGGACATGCAGGCGCAGTTCATGGTACTGCTCAGCATGGCAGAGGGAACCAGTGTGATTTCGGAAAATATTTTTGAAAACCGCTTTATCCATGTTAGCGAACTGCAGCGTATGGGCGCCGCCATCAGTCTGCATGCGGGGAATACGGCCAAGATACGGGGCGTAAAGGAGCTTTCCGGCGCACCGGTCATGGCTTCGGATTTACGGGCCAGTGCCTCTCTTATTCTGGCAGGTCTTGTGGCCACCAATACAACGGTGGTGCACAGGGTTTATCATCTGGACAGGGGCTATGAGGCCATGGAAGAGAAGTTTACACGGCTGGGAGCCCGTATCCGCCGTATCCGGTAATATTACTGGGAAAGCAGAATGTCCGAAAAGACCCGTAAAAGGATACAACAGGAGATCAGAGCATGGCCTACTGGAGCTGGGTTCCAGGTCTGGAAATTCATATCCCGGAAATAGATGCACAGCACCGGCAGATTGTTGACTACATCAATATTCTTGCCACGGCAGTGGAAGAGGGGAACACCGCGAAGACCTCGGTGGTGCTGGAAAAGCTGATCCAATACACGGTCACCCATTTCCGTTTTGAGGAAAAGCTCATGAAGGAGGCTGGTTATGAGCTCTTTCGGGAACATTGTCTTCTTCATGAAAGCTTCAAGGAACAGGTTTTGCGCTACCAGAAGCGTCTTGATGAGGGAGAAGATGTTGCCCATGATCTGCTTACCATGCTCAGTCGCTGGCTAGTGGCACATATTAAAAACGAAGACAAGGCTTTTGCACCCATCGTCATCCCCCATCTGGATAAAGGCTGGGTGAAAAGAAAGCTGGCGCAGTTTTTCCCCGGCAGGTGATGTCATCATGCCGGATATTCAGCTGCCTGAGCCATAGGCTCTTTCGGACCGGCAGACCCGTAACCATGGGTTGAAACCTGTGCGTTTTTCATCCATATCATTCTGGAAAAGACCGGCCATTCCTCTGCTGCTGGCCTTTGCAGCGGGCATTTTCTGGGCGAGATTTTGGCCCCTGCCAGCTTTTGGTGTACAGATAGCTTCCCTGACGGGTCTTACACTTTTGGCTCTGTCTTTTCGAAGCCCCCGCTCCCTCTTTTTTTCCTGCCTTCTCCCCCTTCTATGCCTGCTTGCCGTGGGACACCTGACCGGTCTTCAGGTACACGGACCGGATAGGCAAGCAGGCCGCCTTGTTTCTTTTGTTCAAAACGACACCGTTGAGGTAACGGGTCGTATCCATGGTCTGCCCAAGCCCCGCTACGGAAGGACGCAGTCCCACCTGACGCAGGTGGAAGTCCGTAGGTATTCCGGCGAGATGATGTCCGTTGAGGGAAGGCTGGTGTTCACTTTGGTGGGTGAAGGGGAGGTTCCCCTGCCGGGAAGCCTTGTTCGTTTTACAGGTAAAGTCAGACCCTTTGATAATTTTGAGAATCCGGGTGGGTTCGATTACCGGAGATTTCAGCATGGTCGGGGCATCATGGGGCGGGTCTGGTGCCGATACAGGGATCTGGAGGTGCTGGATGCGGAGCCCGCAGGGCTTGTCCCAAAGGTGGATCGATTCCGTTTTTTTCTTGGAGAAAAGATCCGGTCGGCTGTGCAGGACAGGGATGCAGGGGCGGTTCTTTCCGCCATGCTCATTGGTGACAGGAGTCATGTGACCCCTGCCCTGCGGGAAGCGTATACAAAAAGCGGTATTGCCCATCTCATGGCCATATCCGGTCTTCATGTGGGGCTTCTTGCCGGTGGTATCTTCTGGCTTACCGAACGTTTTTTACGGTGGTTTCGTTTTTTTACGGAACGGGGTCTGACCCGAAGGGTGGCCGCTTTTCCTGCCCTTGTTACGGCCCTTTCTTATGCCATGATATCCGGTGGGGCTCCTTCGGCCTTACGGGCTGTGGTCATGGTAGCCTGCGGACTCTGGGTTCTGGTGATGCGTCGCCGTACGGATGTATGGAGCCTCCTGATACTGGCGGCGGCCCTTCTTCTGGCAACGGAGCCTGAACGTCTTGTAAATGTGGGCTATCTTCTCAGTATCACTGCCGTAGCCGGTCTGATTCTGGGCTTTCAGCGTTATCCCCAGTCCTTTTCCGGTGTGAGGGATGTTCATGCCAGTGCCTTGCTGTGGCTGAAAGGGCTTTTCAAAACCTCTCTTTTTGCAGCCCTGTTTACAGCTCCCATCTGCCTTTACGTGTTCCGGGAGGTTTCCCTGATTGGTATGGCCGTCAATCTTGTGATGGTACCGCTCATGGGGATGCTGACCCTGCCCCTTGCCATGGCAGGTCTTTTTTTATCCCTCTTTTTCCGCACAGGTGAGAGGTTCCTGCAACTGGCAGGTGTACTGACCTCATGGGGAAATGGACTGGCTGAATGTGCGTCCAGTTTGCCCTTTGCCGTACTGCGGCCCGGTGCTCTTACACTGCTGGAAGTGACTATTCTGTATGGGTTTCTCCTTCTCTGGCTGGGTTTTGATAAGAAAAAAGGATGGCAGAGGCCACGGGTGGCCCTGGCTCTTTTTCTGGTACTGCTTCTGGCAGGTGATACCCTGCGATGGACCCTTGCCCGTATGGGGCCGGACAGCCCTGTTGTTACCATACTGGATGTGGGGCAGGGTTCGGCTGCAGGCATTCGGCTGCCCGGCGGAGGGGTTATGCTGGTGGATGGTGGCGGGTTCCCATGGCCGGACTCCATGGATACAGGCCGAAGTATTCTTTCTCCATGGCTGGATTTTCAGAAGATTCGAACCATTGATGTGCTGGTGGCATCCCATCCCCATGCGGATCATGTGAGGGGTTTTTTTTATCTGGCGGAGCGGTACCGGGTAAAAGAACTCTGGATAGCCGAGGCGGCCCTGCAGGAAACCATGGGGCAGGAACTTGTGTCGGCCTTCAGAGAACGGGGCACCCGTATCCGGCACCCTTCCATGGAAAAGGATCCTCTGGAGCTGAAAGGGGCGGTTTTTGAATTTTTTGGTCCCGGCTCCATGCGGTTTTCCAGTGTTAATGATGACTCCCTGGTTTTCCGCATGCAAACGCCCCATGGCAGCATGCTGTTTACGGGAGATGCGGAAAGAAGGGCGGAAAGCTATTATGCGAAAACCCATGGAAATGCCCTGGCGTCGGATGTACTCCTTGTAGGGCATCATGGAAGCCGGACATCCACACAGGCCTCTTTTCTGCACGCGGTGAATCCTTCCCTTGCCCTGATTTCCTGCGGTGTCAGAAACCGTTACCGTTATCCTTCGGTGGAGGTTCTCCGTAGGCTGGAAGCTTCCGGTGTGCGGGTTTTCCGAACGGATACGGGGGGAGCCGTCACCCTTGTTTTCAAGGAAGAGACCATTAAGGCAGGGCATACCCCCATCGGTATCTGGGACAGGCTTTGGTAATGAAGATCTCTGTGTGGTGTTGTTGTTGGATGGTTTTTAAGCTGTGTTAGAATTTTATCTGCCCTGATGGAGCCAGCAGGCCGGGTTTTGTCTCCGTGGCCCCTTGTTTCTGGCTGGTTCCCTTTCCATTGTACCCGCTGTACTCCCCTGACGAAAAAACAGATTTAACCATCCCTTAACCTCTCCTGCCTCATATCCGGATCATCCGACTGTGATCAGCCGGATTTTTCAGGTGCTGTCCGGACAGCATTTTATGATGACTGGCTGAGGGAGAAAGAATGCAAGTGTTTCGTACCATCGTTGTTTTGTCTGGTTTGATCTGTCCGTTGATCATTGGGTGCAGCCTTATGAAAAGTTCGGGAAGTTCAATTCCCATGGCAGATAATGCCCTGTCCGGACTTTTTGACTGGTCATCTCTTGATGGCGAGATTCGGACTTCCATTCTGGGTGATCTGATCCGATCGGATTCTCTGAAAGAGCTTGTGGCAGAGGCACTGGATGCGAATCCAGGACTGCAGCAGACCCTGTTTACCCTGCAGATTTCTATGGCGGAATACAGGCAGGCTTCCGGGGAGCGTATGCCCGAGGTGAGTGCTGCCTATGGTGTGCAAAGGGAAAAGGATGATGGAACATCCTACACGGGTTCCCTGACCATCAGCTGGGAGGCGGATCTTTGGCAAAGGTTGGCGGACAGCCGTCTGGCTGTGGAAAAAGATGCTGCTCAACAGGCCGCTTTATATCAGGCCGCGCGGGACACCCTTGGGGCGGAGGTGATGAAGACCTGGCTGGCTTTGGCCGGGGCTTTTGATGGGATCATCATAGAAGAAAAACGTATATCCACTCTGGAAAAAAGAAAGATGATCACGGAACAGCGTTACAGGAGCGGCATTGCCACGGCTGAAGATCTGGATCGACTACGGAGCTCCCTTGCATCCGCCAATGCCGATCTGGAGGCATCCATGGAAAAAATGGCAGGGCATGCCCGAACGCTCACGATTCTTCTGGGCCGTGACCGTGACGAGCCCTTTGATTTTTCAGAAAAGGAAGTAGTTGTTCTGGTACCGGTGGCCGATGTGCCTGAACTGAGTGTGGGGCGCAGGCCGGATCTGAAAGCGGCCTATCTGGCCATTGAGGCCGATGCCCTTCGCACTCGGGTTGCCTATAAGGACCTTCTCCCGGGTATCCGCCTGCAGGCTGTTCTGGAGGATGCGGCCTCTTCTCCCGGCTCTGCCTTGATGAGAGATCCGGTATGGTCTCTGCTAGCACAGCTTACGGCCCCCATTTTTCAGGGGGGGAGACTGAGGGCAGCCGTTGAAATTGCGGAGCTGACAGAGGCGAGAAGTTATGAGGCCTATCGCGAAACCCTGCTCACAGCCATTTATGAGGTGTGGGAAGCGGCAGGAGTGGAGCGTTCCCTTACCCGGCAGCTTGTGCATATGGAAAGCGCACTGGCAGCCCTGCGTAACCGGTTGCACCATCGGGAAAAAGAGTATTCTTCAGGTTTGAGCGACAGGTTGACGCTGCTGGAAATGCAGCAGGAAGTGGATGAACTGACTATGGAAATGAATCGTCTTGTCTATGAACGTCTGGTGAACCGCATTGGTCTTGGGCTGGCACTTGGCCTGGGGGTGGATCGATGAAGCAGGCTCCGTTACAGTGGATGGTTACGGTGGCAGCCATTTTGGTTTTTATTGCTGTTGCCTGGATGATTGTGAACAGCATGCGGGAAGGGGCCAGGGTGCCGGTGGTCATTGAGAGTCATCCTGTGCAATACCCCGATGTGAGTGTTGTGCGGGCAAAGGCAGGGACCCATGGGGCTGTGGTAAGGGCTTATGGAGCTGTATCTCCCCGGTTTTCTTTGGATCTCACAGCAGAGATCAGTGGTCTTGTGGAGAGCCTTGGTGAAGATTGTGAGCCGGGCAAGAGGGTGGCAAAAGGGACGCTCCTTGTTTCGGTGGAGGACAGTGAGTATCGCTCGGCTGTAGCTCTGGCTCAGAAAGAGCTGGCGGACAGCCGGATTGCATTGCTGGAGGAAGAAGGCAGAAGCAGGCAGGCAGAAGCAGAATGGTCTTCTTCCGATCTGCAGGGAGCTCCGGATTCTGAGCTGGTGCTGCGGGCCCCTCAGCTGGCAGCGGCTCTGGCCGCCGTTGCCAGTGCGGAGGCAGCACTGGCTAAAGCCGGGAGGGAACTGGAGCGGACCGAAATCAGGGCTCCCTTTGATGCCATTGTGGTGGAGCGATCCATTGCCCCGGGAAGTTATCTGCAGTCGGGTAGCCAGATTGCTGTTCTTTACAGTACGGATCGGGCTGATATCCGGATCCATCTGGCTTCAGAAGAGTGGGCCATGCTGCCGGAAAGCCGTGTTGTGAACAGTGGTCTATGGCCGGTTCAGGTGTGGCATGCTCAGAGTGGTGAGGCTTGGGACGGGAGAATTCTCAGGCTGGAGCAGCATGCCAATAGCCATACACGGCAACGGGCTCTGATTGTGGCTGTGGATGCACCTCTGGACAGGGAACCACCACTTCTGGCGGGAAGTTTTGTCAACATGGTGATACCGGGTGTTGAACTGGGTAATCTCTGGTGTCTGCCACCCTCATCCCTGAGCCAGAATGGTGAAATCTGGTATGTGACAGAAGACCAGTTGTTGCGGTCTTTTGATTCAAACATCATATTCAGTGATGATAAGGGAATCTATATTGCCGCACCGGAAAGTCTGGCCGGGGAGGAACAGCAGATTCTGGTCCGTCCCCTGAGCAGCTATGTGCAGGGGATGAAGGTGAATCCGGTGGAGGTAAAAGGACATGAATAAGAATCTGCGCGGTGTGATCCCCTGGTTCACCACCAACCCTGTGGCAGCGAATCTTCTTCTTCTGCTTGTGATTGTCCTTGGGCTTTTTGAGCTTACCGGCCTGCGGAAAGAAGCTTTTCCCAGTCTGGAACCTAATAGTCTGACCATTTCTGTGACCTATGACAGCGGCTCTGCCAGCCAGTCCGAAGAAGGTCTGGCGATTAAGATAGAGGACCAGCTTGAAGGTGTTTCCGGTATTAAAAGAGTTACCAGTATGTCCACGCGCAGTGGTTCCACCATCACCATTGAAAAACGTGACGGTTATGATCTGGATGTACTGCTCAGGGATGTGAAAACGAAAGTGGATGCCATTTCCAATTTCCCGGCGGATGCGGAAAGACCGGTCATCGAAAAAGCGGAGCGGGAAGAACATGCGCTCTGGATCCAGCTGTATGGAGATACAGACCGGAGAACCCTGCAGTATCTTGCAGACAGCCTGAAAACGGAGCTGCTTTCCCGTAGCGAGGTTAATCGGGTACGAATTTATGGGTGGCTGGATCCCATGATGTCCATAGAAATAGATGAAGGTCAGCTGCAGGCTTACGGTTTGTCTTTATCTGATGTTGAGAGACGTGTTCGTGAGTACTCCACAGACATTCCCAGTCCAACCATGCGCAGCAGCATGATGTATTTTCAGTTGAAAGCCTCGGAACAGGCCTATACCAGGGAGGCCTTTGCCGCCATACCTCTGGTACGTGACAGCGGAGGAGCACAGGTTCTTCTTGGAGATGTGGCACGGGTTCGGGATACCTTTACCGATGATACAGCCGTTCTTTCGCGTTACAACGGTTGTAACAGTATGGCCCTGCAGGTGATTACCACAGGGGGAGATGATATTTCCGATTCCGTGGCCGGTGCAGTTGAGGTGGTGGCAGGCTGGACGGGTAACGGCAAGCTTCCTGGGGGAGTGAATCTGACCACATGGTATGATCGCAGCAATATGATCGAAGACCGTTTGCAGCTTTTGGGAACGAATGCCCTTACTGGTTTTGCCATGGTGTTTGTGCTGCTGGCACTTTTTCTCAATCTTTCTGTGGCTTTTTGGGTAGCAGCAGGGCTTCCCTTTATTTTTGTCGGGGCCTTCTATTTTATGGGAGATGCCTTTGCAGGTCTTTCCATCAATGAAATTACCACCTTTGGTTTTATTATGGCCTTGGGTATCGTTGTGGATGATGCGGTGGTGGTGGGAGAGAGTGTGTATACGGAGCGCTCCGTTCGGGGAGACAGGGTGGAAAATACCATCCGGGGCACCCTTCGGGTAACCATGCCAACAATTTTTGGTTATTTGACAACGGTTGCAGCCTTTTACGCCATTTCTCAGATAAGCGGGCATCTCGGGCAGATATACGCACAGTTCGCAACGGTTGTTGTGATCTGCCTTTCCCTTTCCTTAATTGAATCGAAGCTGATTCTGCCAGCTCATCTGGCCCATTTGAATACCCGCCCTTATCGCAGCAGAAATCGGGTTATACGAGCCTGGCAGCGTGTGCAGTCAATAGCAGACAGGGCTCTGAATGGATTTACCATTCACGGCTATGGTTTTGTGGTCGAAAAGGCACTTCATTACCGCTATGCTGTTCTGATTCTTTTTATGGCTGTTTTTATGGTGATTATCACCATGCCCCTGACGGGTGCTGTGCGGATGAGTTTTTTTCCTGATATGGCCGGTGATATTGTGCGCGCAGAGCTTACCATGGAAAAAGACAGCAGCTACGGCCAGACCCATGCGGCACTTCTGCTCCTTGAACAG
This sequence comes from Desulfobotulus pelophilus, assembly GCF_026155325.1. NCBI lineage: Bacteria > Pseudomonadati > Thermodesulfobacteriota > Desulfobacteria > Desulfobacterales > Desulfobacteraceae > Desulfobotulus > Desulfobotulus pelophilus. The sequence goes on from NZ_JAPFPW010000002.1 coordinate 287,651, forward strand.
AGTGCCATACAGACCGACCTTGATCTGCGTAAGGGGGCAGGCAGCCCCGCAGGTATTGCCAGCCTTCAGGTTATATCGGAGGCGGATCAGTCCGGTTCCATAAAGGTGGAGCTTCTAAGCAATACCTCCTATGATATCAGTTCTTTTACCTTGCGATGGCGTGAGCTGGCAGGCATGCCGGAAGGAGCACACTCCCTGAGTATTCAGAACAAGCCTGCCATGGTGGATGCCCTGCGTATTGAACTGCGGGCTGATGATGATGAAATTCTGGTTGCCGCTGGCAGGGAAGTCAGAAAGAGGCTCCGGGCCATACCTGCTGTCAGTGGAATGGATGATAATCTTGAACCGGGTCAACCCCAGCTTCATCTGCAGTTGACACGGGAGGGTCGTGCCATGGGTTTTACCATGGAGATGCTGGCAGAGCAGGTGCTGCAGTCCTTTCAAGGGCAGGTGGTGCAGCGTTTTCAGAGAAAGAATGATGAGATGGAAGTTCGGGTACGGTATCCGGACTCGTCACGTGAGCATATGGGGGATGTCCTGCAGGCCCGTCTGCGCACGGAAGATGGCCGTATCGTACCCTTGTCTGCCGTTGCCACAGTGCGCTACGGGTACACCCGTGACACAATCACCCGTATCAACGGTAAAAGGGCGGTTTATGTTTCGGCGGATGTGGACAAAAATATTCTGTCGGCAACGGAGTTGGTTGTTCAGCTTCAGGAGTTCATGCCGGAACTGAAGCGGCAGTATCCCGGCCTGGACATCCATTTTGCCGGAGAAGCGGAGCAGCAGTCAGAAACCCAGACTTCCATGATACGGATGTTTCTTCTGGCCATGCTCATGATTTATTTTTTGCTGGCAATTCCCCTGAAATCCTACGTGCAGCCATTGCTGATCATGACAGCCATTCCTTTCGGTATTATCGGTGCGATGCTGGGCCATTGGCTGAATGATCTTTCTCTGGGTATTCTTTCCCTGAATGGTATCATTGCTCTGGCGGGAGTGATTGTGAACAACAGTCTGCTGCTGGTCGTGACCTTTAATTCGGCTGAAAGAAAGAGAAAGAATATAAAACAATCGATCAGTGAGGCCTGCAGCAGTCGGCTGCGTGCGGTACTCCTTACCTCGCTCACCACCTGTGCCGGCCTGTTTCCCCTTTTGAAGGAGACCTCCCTGCAGGCTCAGTTTCTGATTCCTGCGGCGGTTTCTCTGGCCTATGGCATCATGTTCGGTACGATTGTGACTCTGGTTCTGATCCCCGTGCTTCTTATGATTCACGATGATGTCTGTATGCGAATGAAAAGGATGCGGTATTTTCTTCGGTTTTCCCGGGAAAGACAAAGTCTATGCTGAGTGTGCTTCTTGTTGAAGATGATCTGGATCTTGCCGAAACCCTGATTGATTACCTTGCCCTTGAATCCGTCCTTTGTGACCATGCCGGTAACGGTATGGCAGGGATGCAGCTCATTCGGAATAACTGTTACGATGTGATTCTGCTGGATATCAACCTGCCTCGTATGGACGGACTTCATGTCTGTGAAACTGTCCGGAGGGAAGGGAAAGAAACCCCTGTACTGATGCTGACGGCACGGGGGCAGCTGGAGGATAAGCTGGAAGGATTTGGTGCGGGTGCGGATGACTATCTGGTCAAGCCCTTTGAACTGAAGGAACTGGTGGTGAGAATCCATGCACTGGCAGGAAGGCGCAGCGGTCAGACCCGGTTGCTGCGATGCGGAGATCTGGAAATGAATATGATGGCAAGAAGGGTTACGCGGGCCGGAAAAGAAATCCGGCTGTCTCCCACAGGGTGGAAGATTCTGGAAGCCCTGATGCGCTCAACACCGGAAACAGTTTCACGGCAGAAGCTGACGGAGGCCGTATGGGGAGAAGACCCGCCGGACAGTGACAGTCTGAAAGTGCATCTTTTCCATCTGCGAAAAGCACTGGATGCACCCTTTGAGCAATCCATGATTCAGACTGTCCCCGGTCATGGTTTTGCAATCAGGGAAAAAGGCAGCCCATGAAATATCAGATAAGTCTGAAATGGTTTGTTACCCTTTCCTTTCTCACCATTGCCCTGATTCTTGTGAGCGGGTATTCGCTGCTCAGTATGCATTTTTTTGTGCGCGGAATGGATAACATCATAGCAGGAAATATGGCAGAAGTGGTGGCAACCTATGTTCAGATCACGCCTGCTGAAAACCGTCGGCAGCCGCATCGCTTCAGCGGATACTGGATTGCGGCGGAATGGGGAGGGCTGCCGGAGAATATTCGTCATTCTTTGACCAAACCGGAGCAAACCGGATTGATGGTGAAGAAAAGGGTGGCATCGCGGTGGTGGGAGCCTCCGGATAAAATGCATTTTCTGATGGCTGTGGATCATGACGGAACGTCTTACTTTGTTGTCCATACGGCAACAAGGGAGACCGTTTCCGCCCTTGTTGGAAATAAAAGTAAAAAGAGTCTGCATCTGCTTGCCGGTATCAGTATGTGCAGCCTTGCAGCCATTGTTTCCATTATCTGGGTGATGCTCAGGCAGGTGGAACGGCGGGTGGGGGATCTCGGGCGATGGGCACGGGAGCTGGATGAAAAGAAGCTGCTGGAAGCACCACCGGATTTTGCCTATGCCGAGCTCAATACCCTGGCCGCTTTGATCCGTACAAGCCTTTGTTCCGTGCAGGAAAGCCTGGAAAGAGAGTATCGTTTTCTTCGCTACAGCAGCCATGAGCTCCGTACTCCCATCAGCGTGATTCGGAGTAATGTGGAGCTGCTATACAAGCGCATGGAACGGGGGATGGATACATCAGATTCCCGTCAGAGGCAGTGCCTTAATCGTATTGACCGGGCCAGCCTGACCATGAAGAATCTTACGGAAACCCTGCTCTGGCTCAGCTGGGAGCCGGAACGGGAACTGCCTGTAAAAAAGGTGGATCTTGAAATGGTGATTCGTTCCGTGCTTACGGAAATTCTTTATCTCCTGAATGGTAAAAAGGTAGATCTGGTGATAAAAACAGAGCCCTGCCGTATAATGCTTGCGGAAATTCCGGCCCGTATTGTATTGGCAAATCTTATTCGGAACGCCTTTCAGCATACCTGGGAAGGGGATATTCGGATCCGCCAGAAAGGGGCCATGGTGTGGATAAGCAATTGTTGCACCCCAGAGCATGGAGAAAGCAGAGACAGCGGATTCGGTTTTGGGTTGCAGCTGACAGAAAATTTAAGCCAGCGGCTCGGATGGTCGTACACCAGTAAGGTATCCGATGGCAGGCACTCCGTCTGCCTTTCTATGGATGGAGACAGACTCCACAGACCTTGCAGGGATTTTCCAGAAAAGAAGGAACATGCTTTTTACCCGTGAGATACTGCAAGCTATTTATGATCGTTATACGCACAGAGCCTTTGTGCATCCCGATCCTCTGGAAACACTCTATGCCTTTGACAGCCCGCTGGATATGGAGGTGGCCGGTCTGGTAGCCGCCGTTCTTGCCTATGGCCGGGTGGAGCAGATTCTCAAATCTCTGGAAGGTTTTTTTGCCCTTTCAGGCCCCAGCCCTGCGGTCTGGTTACTGGATATGGACAGGTACGGTCTGGAGCAGGCTTTTATGAATTTCAGGCATCGTTTTGCCCATGGCCCTCAGATGACGGGATTTCTCTGCGGGGTTCAGACGGTATTGCGTCAGCATGGCAGCCTGAGAGCTGTCTTTGCCCTTGGAGACCGGGGAGGGGATATTGAAGAAGGGCTGCAGGGGTTTGTGGATGAAATCCTTCGCCATGCCCCCATGGATCCGGGTCATCTGCTCCCAAGGCCATCAAGGGGGAGTGCCTGCAAAAGGCTTCACCTTTTTCTGCGCTGGATGGTGAGAAAGGATGCTGTTGATACGGGACTCTGGGAAGACGTGGGGGCTCACAGACTGCTTGTGCCTCTGGATGTACATATGCACCGAATGGCCCTGCTTGCAGAAATGACGGACCGGAAATCAGGGGATATAAAAACCGCAAGGGAAATTACCCGGGGCTTTGCCCGTTTTACGCCTGAAGATCCGGTCCGCTATGATTTTGCTCTGACCCGTGCGGGCATCCTGGAGAAGAAGGAGCCTGCCGCATTTCTCGCCGGGTTTATACCATGATATCCACCTGCTGGCCCTGTTGGATGGAATGGCTGGCAGCCTGTGTGAATTCACGGATTACACTTTCCGGCTGCTGGTAGAGATTCTGCGCTCTTTCCGCAGGAGATGCCGTTGTCTGGGCTTCCTGCGCAGGTGCTGCAGCAGAAGGCGGAGTGGTGGATGATGTAACCGTTCCTTCGGGGCCGTATCCGGAGGTCATCATGGCCCGTGCTGTTTCAGAAGGTGTGAAAATAGCCGCATCCTGTACCGCCTGCTGCGGTATGAGTTCTTCTCCCTGATTATGGGGAGGGCGGGCCATTACCTGCTGTACGGGAGATACGTTGTATGGGTTGATGTTGCCGGAAATGGGCTGAATCATTGGGAACCTCCTTGGGTGCTCCGGGGTGGGGAATAAACCACCATGCAGCTGAACTGTGTTTATAATAAAACATAAAGTGCTGGATGGGAAGGGTAAATAAAATAAAAAGGCGGCCTGTTTTTAAGACTGTTTTTTTGAAAGACTTTGGCGTAAGAGATAGCAGGCCATCGGTCTGGTCGGCTGAATCTCTTTTTCCGGAGCAGCCGGAGTCACTGCCATGGTCCCTGCCGGTGATTTTTCCCTTATGATAGTTTTTTCTTTTTTGCTCTGCATGTTGTGCGTTCTGATCCTCTGGATGAGGAGTGCTTTTTGTTGTAAATTCTCTGTATTTGATTTCTCTGCAATGGAGGACGTATGACGTCCAGACTTCCCTTGGCCATTCTGGCTCAGCCCGATGATGAAAGCTGTGGTCCTACCTGCCTCCATGCCATTTACAGCTACTGGGAAAAGGAGTCTCTTTCTCTGGATGAAGTGCTGGGGGAAGTGCTGCGTGTGGAAACCGGAGGAACCCTTGCCGTACATCTGGGCTCTCATGCCCTGAGACGAGGCTATCGGAGCATTCTTTATACCAATGATCTGCAGATGTTTGATCCAACCTGGTTTCCGGTACCTGTGGGAAAACACAGGGATGTGGACCCGGTTTTTCTGACGGGTAAACTTCTCCGGCAGGTGGCCAATCGGAGAAGCCAGAAATTCCGGAGTGCAACGGAAGGTTATACCCGTTTTCTGGCATCCGGCGGGAAGATCCGTTTCCGGGATTTTACCCCCGATCTGATTCGAAAATATCTGGACAGAGGAATTCCTATTCTGACGGGGCTTTCAGCAACCTATCTGTACAACACCATGCGGGAGATACCGGAGTCCAATCAATCCGATGACCTCAAAGGACGTCCCTGCGGTCACTTTGTTGTGCTCAGAGGGTATGACCGAATTCGCAGAAAAGTTCTGATTGCCGACCCTTACGCCAGAAATCCCCGTTACAATGAACCGTACTATGCTGTGAACATGCGCCGCCTGATCCATGCGGTGCTTCTGGGTGTGCTCACATTTGACGCCAACCTTCTTGTCCTGATTCCGGAAAAAGAATCGGAGGTTTTGATTTCATGAATGATATTATTGTGGTGGATATGCCCGCGCGTTGGCCTGTCTCCATATCCGGAGCTGAAGTGGTCGGTTCCCGGGATTACCTGATGGATGCCCGTTTTCTCACCATGAAGCGGGCCAGGGTGTTCAACCTCTGCCGTTCATACCGTTACCAGTCCACAGGTTACTATGTCTCCCTGCTGGCAGCAGCAAGGGGGCACAAGGCTTTTCCCACCATTGCCACGGTGCAGGATATTAAATCCATGCCCGTGGTGCGTCTTGTTACGGAAGATCTGGACCGGATGATTCAGAAAAGTCTGGGCCACCTTCATGCGGAAGATTTTGAGCTGAGTATTTATTTCGGCTGCAATCTTGCCAAGCGCTATGACAGAATCGCCATGGAAATTTTCAACCTTTTTCAATGCCCTCTGCTGCGGGTTCATTTTGTGAAAAAGGATGAAAAGTGGCAGCTGCGCACCATACGGATGATTGGTGTCAGTGAGATTCCCGATGACCATTTTCCGGAGCTGGTGCGTTTTGCCGAAGCCTATCTTTCCGCTCCTAATTCCAGGCCGAAGAGGCCGGAGAAAAGGGGCTATGACCTGGCCATCCTCACGGATCCGGACGAAAAGATGCCGCCTTCCAGTCCGGCGACCCTGAAGCGGTTTATCCGGGCGGGGCAGCGGGCGGGTCTGAATGTCAGCCTGATTACACGCAATGATTATCACCGTATCGGTTTTTTTGATGCCTTGTTTATTCGGGAAACTACTTCCGTGAACCATCACACCTTCCGCTTTGCCCAGCGGGCGGAGGCGGAAGGTCTTGTGGTGATTGATGACCCCCTTTCCATTATTAAATGTACGAATAAGGTGTATTTGGCCGAGCTTTTGACCCATCATGGTATTGCCACGCCGGAAACCCGGATTCTTTCCCGGCAGTCCCTTGCAGAGGCGTCCCAAACGGGGCTTTGGCCACGTATTCTGAAACAGCCGGACAGTGCTTTTTCCCAGGGTGTGGTGAAGGTGGAGGACAGGGATGCTTTTCTGAGGGAAGCGGAACGCTTTCTGGATCGTTCAGATCTGATTATTTCTCAAGCGTTTACTCCCACAGAGTATGACTGGCGCATTGGTGTGTTGGGAGGGCAGCCCCTTTTTGCCTGTAAATATTTCATGGCCCGTAGCCATTGGCAGATCGTAAACTGGGCAAAAAGCGGAGACAGCCGCTTGGGAGATGCGGATACGCTGGCCCTGGGAGCTGTGCCTGACGTGGTTCTGAAAACTGCCATTAAAGCGGCAAGACTGGTGGGCAGCGGTCTGTATGGTATTGACCTGAAACTCATCGGTAGAAAAGCCTACGTTATAGAGATTAATGATAATCCCAATATTGATGCGGGTGTTGAGGATGCTGTTTTAAAGGATGGTCTGTATGACCGGATCATGATGCATTTTTATGATGAGATCATGCGCAGAAAGGGCGGTAAATGAAGGCCTTGCATCTTTTTGAGGGGTACGGGATTGAAATTGAGCTGATGATTGTGGATGCTGCCACACTCACGGTGCGTGCTTTGGCAGAAACCCTGCTCCGGGAGGGAAACGGACCGGTAAGCAATGAGCGTTCCCTTGGTAGAGTGCGGATATCCAATGAGCTGGCTGCCCATGTGATAGAATTCAAAACTCCCGGCCCGGCTGCAGGGTTTACGGGTTTAACGGAAGATTTCAGGTCGGCCGTTGATGAGGTGAATCGCCTTTTGAAAGTCCATGGAGCAAGGCTTCTCGGTACGGGGATGCATCCTTTCATGAACCCTTTTGAAGAGGCTGTCCTCTGGCCCCATGGACAAAAGGAGATTTACAATGCCTACCACCGTATTTTTGATTGCAGGGGACACGGGTGGGTGAATCTGCAGAGTGTGCATCTGAACCTGCCCTTTTGCGGCGCGGATGAGTTTGGTCGTCTTCACGCCGCCATTCGATGCGTGCTGCCCCTGTTGCCCGGACTCTGTGCCAGTACGCCCATGGCCGATGGGCAGCTGACTCCCTATTGCGATACCCGCCTGGCTGTGTACAGAAAAAATCAGCAGAGAATCCCTGAAATAGCGGGCAGTATTATTCCTGAGGCGGTTTTTGACCCCCGGAGCTATGAAAGGGAGATTCTTCTACCCATGTACCATGCCATTGCTCCCATGGATCCTGATGAGGTGCTCCGGGGAGAATGGCTGAATTCCAGAGGTGCCATCGCCCGTTTTGAGCGAAATGCCATTGAAATCCGTCTTGTGGATACCCAGGAGAATGTGGAGGCGGATGTGGCTGTGATGGGTCTGGTCGCCGCAGTGGTACGGGGATTTGTTGAGGAAAGGCTGGCACCTCTGAATATTCAGAAGCAGGCCGGGACCCGGATGCTTGCCGATTGTCTGAATCAGGCCATCGTTGATGGGGAAAGTGCCCTGGTATCCGATCCCGGGCTCATTGCCCTGTATGGTCTGGACCGCCCGAAGAGGGCCGGTGATATCTGGAAAGCCTGGTATGACAGACTGCTGCCTCACTGTCCCGAGTTATTGCCTGTGGCTTCTTTTCTTGAAAAAAGGCTGGAGCAAGGAACGCTTTCCAGTCGTATCCGCCAGTCCCTGGGAGAGCATCCTTCGCCGGAAAGGGTGAGGGCCGTTTATGGCAAGCTTGCGGACTGCCTTGCTACAGGTCGTTTGTTTTGCGGCTTCTGAGGGCTTGAGATAAGGAATAGGGAGAAACCTGTCTTTTGATGGTTGGCATGAAGCAGCCGTTTCCGTACATGTTCTGATGCCGATGGCGAGAGGAATGGAGTTCTGCAAATTCTTGAGTCTTCAGGTATGACTGGGAAAAGAGGTCGCTTATGTTTTTTTTTTCAGGCATAATATCAATTGTTGTGAATATGGTGAAAGCTGAGTCTACATAATCAGAAACTAAAGGGGGCGGTTTCTGTTTTTTTTAGGGGAGTGGGATGCGAAAAATCAGGTGCATTGTGGTTGAAGATGAAGCGCATATTCGTGTTTTTATGCGTACCGTGTTGCAGAGGGCAGGTCTTGATGTGGTCGGAGAGGCCTCCAACGGGGAGGAAGGCCTCTTTCTCCTTGAAAAAGAATTGCCGGATCTGGTTTTGATGGACATCAATATGCCCATAAGGACAGGGGATGATGTCATAGAGGAAATGAAACGAAAATCTCCTGGGATAAAAATTATTATGCTGACTTCCGTGGCCGATGCGGAGACCATCAAACGGTGCATAGAAGCCGGAGCCGATGATTATATCAGAAAAGACACACCATATCAGGAGATGGTGGAACTTATTCAATCCATCGTCATTGGCATGGAGGCTGGAAAATGAGGGAAAAATACCGTCTTTCCGAGCTGCTCGATGAGATCCGTAAGGATGAAGAGATAAAAAAGCAGGATATGAAACGAAAACTGTCTCAGGAGCAGATCAGAAAAATGTTAAAGGAGCTAAAGCAAAAGTAAGGATACTCTTTTTTATTTTTAACGATGTTGTAATAAATTCAGTGCTGTAGTTTTGTGGCGTATGGTTAGCTTGTGCAGGTTGCCCTTGCAATAAAATAGACAGGCATTGGTTGCGGAACAGAACAATCGTTTTGTATATGGAACCACCAAGGTTTGCGCAGGAAGCCATGGCCGCGGTCTGAAGTCTCCACAAAAAGAGCAGATATGTATCCGATGTAAAAAGAAGCACCATCCTGCCTGTACAGATGACTTTTCCCACTAGCGAACAGACTGTTAATATCGAGAAACTGATTTGCCATGGTAGGCACAAAGAAATTATATGCATGCACACGCATGGGTTTTTAGTGTGCTTTCGAATGATCCGGGCTGCCATGGCCGCCCGGATCGATGGGGCTGATTTTGCTATCGTTGACCTCGAAGAGCAGATAAAAAATTTGGTATGCCCCGTTAATACCGCACTGCAGAAAACCCTTAGCCCATAAAGGACATGTTGCCATGCACAATCCATTATTTGTCAGGAAAATTGCTGAGCTTGGCTTCCTAACCGAAGAGGATGCGAAGAATCTTCGGATAAAATTTCAGGGGAATGATCTGGATATCCTGAGTTTTCTGCACAAAGGTGGAGTGGCTTCCAAGGGGTTTTTAGGAAAGCTGTGGGGCGATGCCATTGGCTATGCCTATGTGGATCTGGTCAAAAGTATTTTTCAGCCCGATGCAATAGCCATGATCAAGCGGGATTTGGCCATGCAGAAGCAGGTTGTTCCTCTGTATCATCTGGGAAATGCCCTGACAGTGGCAACGGCCGATCCTCAGAATATTGCGGTTCTGGATATGGTTGCAAAGGTGGCGGGGGTTCCCGTAAGCCCTGTTTTTGCCTTTCTTGAAGATATTGAGGACGCTATTCAGGTTCAGTATCAGTCCAAAGAAAGTGTGGAAGAGTTCATCAATAAGCTTTCTGAGAACTCGTTATTTAAAGGTACCAGTAAAATTACGGACGAACAGCTGAAAAAAATTGCTGGCGATAAAGCCGTGGTGGATTTTACCAACGGGGTAATTCTTTTGGGGCTGAAGGAAAGGGCAACAGATATTCACATTGACCCCGGTGATGAGTTTGTTCGGATACGCTTCCGTGTAGACGGTATGCTTCAGACTCGTTTGAAAATGGATCTTTCCCTGTTGCCCCCTGTTGTTTCAAGGCTGAAGGTGATGGCAGGCCTGGATATCACGGAAAAAAGACGGCCTCAGGATGGTCGCATTTCCATGAAGCTGAAAAATCGTTCCATTGACATACGCTTTGCCTCTGCTCCTTCCATTGCCGGTGAAAAAATTGTCATGAGGCTGCTCGGTCAGCTGGCCGTTCAGGATATTCCCAGTGTGGAAGATCTGGATTTTTCTCACAGAACTTTTCGTCATATAGAGGCAGTGGTCAGTTCGCCCAACGGAGTCTTTCTTGTTACAGGTCCTACGGGTTCTGGTAAGACAACAACCCTTTTTTCCGTTCTTAAGCGTCTCAATACCGATGAAATTAATATTCTCACGGTAGAGGATCCCGTGGAATACCGCCTGGAAGGTGTCAATCAGGTTCAGGCCAATACAGCCGTAGGTTTGGATTTTGCCACTGTGCTGCGTTCGTTTTTGCGTCAAGATCCCGATGTGATGCTGGTCGGTGAGATCAGAGATCTGGAAACAGCCAGAATTGCATGTCAGGCAGCCCTCACAGGTCATATGGTACTTTCAACTCTGCATACGAATACAGCTTTACAGGCGAGTACGCGGCTGATGGATATCGGCGTGCCTTCCTATATTGTATCCCCGGCCCTTCTGGGTGTTATGTCCCAGCGTCTTGTCCGTCGCATTTGCGACCACTGTAAGGAATCCAGGCTGTTATCCGATGAGGAGGCAGATCTGTATTTTATAAAAGAGTCCGGAAAAAAAGTGCGGTTTTACAGGGGAAAAGGTTGTGTAAGATGTAATTTTACGGGTTATCTTGGCAGGTTGGCTTTGCATGAAGTTTTTCTCATAACCAATGAAATAAGGGATCTTGTTGCAAGGAATGCCTCCCTTGTGGAGATTGAGGCGATTGCAAGAGAGCAGGGATTTAAAAGTCTTTACCATGATGGCTTGAAAAAAGTGCTGCGGGGTATGACTACCATGGAAGAAGTGAATCGGGTCATCGATAAGGCCGTGATTCTGGACTGAACACAGGGCAGGAGTACCTATTTTTGGAATGGCATTTTGTTGTTGATAATACCTTTCTTGCAAAAACCATTACCAGTTTTGTGGTGGTAGGGGCGATTCTTCTTCTGCGTCATGGGGCGGTGCGCAGTATCCTTGGTCATGAAAATCTGGACAGCACCGTACGAAGACGCTGGGTGGTTACGGTACGGAATGCGGCAATTTTTTTTGTTATTTTTCTGATCGTGGTGATATGGATCGAGCAGCTGCAGGCTATTGGTGCGGGTCTTGTGCTGGTGGCGGCGGCTGTGGTTGTGGCAACAAAGGAGTTTCTTCTTAATATTATAGGGTATTTTTATAGAAGTGCCTGTCATGCTTTTACCATCGGAGACCGCATTGAAGTTAATGGTATCCATGGCGATGTGCTGGATCAGAATCTGATGGGAATTCGTCTTATGGAAGTGGGGTCAGGTATCCGGACCCATCAGTATACGGGGGTCAGTGTTTTTATCCCTAACGCGATTTTTCTCTCTGCAGCCGTCCGGAATGAAACCCATGCGGGTGAGGAATACGTCTTTCATATCATTACCATAACCGTAAAGGCGGGTGAAGACTGGCCCCATGCGGAGGCTTTGCTTCTGGAAGCTGCCAACGCAGTCTGTACGCCCTATCTGGAGAAGGCAAGGGCACGCATGCACACCATATCAAGGCGGCATGCTCTGGATGCTCCCGCTGTGGAACCCCGGATTAATCTGCAGATGCCGGACCATGAAAAAATTGCCTTTCAGCTCAGGGTACCCGTACCTGCCCGGAGAAGGGGCCGCATTGAAGCGGATATTTTGAGGCTTTATCTCACGGCTCAGTTCGGGGGATCGGGTGAGGAAGAAATATCCCATGGACTCTCCGGTCTGGTGCCAGCACCTTTCGGAAAAAGGGAAGACTGAAAACCATTATCTAAGTACGGTATGAATGAGCCAGCCTGTGTAGGAAATGTAGACCAGTACAAGCAGGATTCCTTCCAAACGTGAGATATTGCCGGGTTTGCGGAATCCGTACCCCAGAATGAACAGGGAAAATGTAAGAGCGGTCATAAGGGAGAGGTCACGTGTGAGGAGCATAGGATCG